>JBBRPS010000050.1:0-22528 GCA_038227745.1 Gemmatales bacterium
CGCCGCCCCCGCGCAGCGGGATCTGGCTCAACCGCGGCTAAACGAATTGGGGTCGGGGTTCCGCGTCAATCCTGTTCGCTCGCCGCCAGCGACACGCACACGATCTCCCGGTCATTGCGGGCGTAGACGTGGCGGTTCGCGAAGGCGGGGTGCGACCAGATCACGCGGCGGCCTGGCGGGCCGGCCATCGTGTTCGTCGGCTCCAAAATCTTCGCCCGACTGATCTCCTCATAGCCCTTCGGCGTCAGCTTCGCCAGGATCAACTCGCCGCGCTCGTTGAACAGCACGACGCGGTCGCCCTGCGGCACCAGGAAGGCGTTGCCCCAACGCAGCGACTGGCCGACCGTCGGCTTGTGCGTCTCCCAGACCCGCGCGCCGGTGTCCTCCTTCAGGCAGCGCAGCTCGCCGTAGCTGCACACGCCGTAGATGTAACCGTCCTTGATGAACGGCGTGGGCATGATGCTGTGCAGCGCGTCGGTCTGCTCCGGCTTCTCGCCGCGGCCCTTGCCCCGCCACAGCACCCGCGCCGCCGGCCGCTCCCTGTCTAACTTGAGCATCAGCGAGCCATCGTAGAACGTGGTGAGGAACAGCAGGTCGCCGTCCAGCCGCGGCGTCGGGATCGTGAGGCCCGCCTTCACACCGGCGCGGCCCTTGTTCCCGCTGCCGAACGGCACCGACCAGTACACCTTGCCCGTCTCGGGGTCGAGAGAGTTGATCGACACGGGGTGCCAGATAATGAGCTGGCGCTTGCCGCCGATCTCGTAGATCATCGGCGGCGCGTAGCCCGGCTCGCGCGCCGATAAGGCCTGCCAGACCTCCTTGCCGCTGTCCTTGTCGAAGGCGACGGCGACGCTGCCCCGGCCGCCGACCAGGCAGATCAGGCGGTCGCCGTCGAGCAGCGGGTGGGCGGCGAAGCCCCACTGCGGCACATCGACGTGGTAATCGCGCGGGAAGTTCTTCGACCACAGGACCTTGCCGGTGCCGCTGTCCAGGCACAGCAGATCGCCCATGACGCCGAGGGTGTAGACCTTGCCGCCGGCGACGACCGGAGTGGTCCGCGGCCCGCCAGGGTAGCTGACCTCGTAGGTGCAATCGTACTCGTGCTTCCAGAGAACCTCGCCGGTCGCCTCGTCCAGGCACAGCACGCGCTCCTTGCCTGCGACGGGGTCGCGGCCGAAGGCGTTCGCGGAGAACTTGACGCCGGCGGGGCGGACGAAGTCGGTGATGTACACCTTGCCGCCGGCGACGGCGGGGCCGGAATAGCCATCGCCGACCCGGGTGTGCCAGAGGATCTTGGGGCCTTTCGCGGGGAACTTCTCGACGATGCCGGTCTCGCGCCAGACGCCGTCGCGGCGCGGGCCGAGCCACTGCGGCCAGTCGTCGGCGCGGGCGGCGGAGGTTGCGAACAGGACGAGGAGGGCCAGGAGCAACAGGCGAGCCGGACGTTGCCGGGGAGAGGGGGTTGCAAACGACGGGAAAAGACGCATCAGCACAGCCTCCGGTCCATGGGAAATCCGTGCGCCACACGCGGCCCGAGGGGCGGTCGGCGCGGACGTACTCTCACTATAGACGAAGGCGCGGAGCGAGGTAATTAAAGATTCGGGAGAGGTGGCCGTGCGGCGAATTGCTACGTTTTGTCGCCTCCGAGTTGGAACGGGGCGCGCGAATCGCCGGTGTAGAACATCACGTACAGGAAGGACTTGTCCTCGTCATCGCTGAATTCGGACTCGACGGTGAAGTGGCTGCCGTTGAGGAACTGCCCGACGTTCTGGAAGGTTCGTTCGAGGTCGAACCGGCGCTTCGAGAGGATATAGACGTGCGCCGTGGCCTCCCGTCGGTTCCCTTCGGCCGGCGCCACCAAGAGGATGTGGGGGACCTGGTGCCACTGCTGGAAGAGTGACAGGTCATAAGACTTCAGCAGGCGGTAATTAAGGCGCGGCGGCGGCGTCACCTCCACGCGGAGCTCCTTGAACGCCTCGGCCACTTCCTTGGCGGTGGTCGGCCGCTGGCGGTCCGCAAGTTGACGAACGTACTCGTTGCTGATGGCGGGGAGCCGGTTGAACCAGAGCAGGTGCCCGACCCAACCGATCAGCAGCACGGCGGCCGCGGCGCCGAATCCCAGGACGGGGCGATGGCGGTACCAGGCCTTGCGCTCGGCGGTCAGGCGGGTGAGGAGGCGCTGGCGCAGGCCGTCCGGCACCGGCACATCGCGCATGGCGCGGCCGAGGTGCTCGTCGGCGCGGCGCTCGGCGGCGGCGAGTGCGGCGCAGTCGCCGCACTCGGCGAGGTGCTGCCGCAGGGCCTCGGCCTCGCCGGCATCCAGTTCCGGCGACCCCGGGCGCGCGAACTCCATCAGCAGGTGGGCGCTTTTACAATCCATCGCTCCCCCTCCTGGGTCCCTCGGCCAGCACCTCGGGGTTCGCCTGCAGGAGGCGGGCGCGGAGGTGGGCCTTGGCGCGGGCCAAGCGCGACATCACCGTGCCGATCGGCAGATCCATCTGTTCGGCGATGTCGCGGTAACTGAAGTCCTCGAAATAGTACAGGATCACGGGCGTTCGGAAAACCTCAGGTAGTTCGTTCAGGGTTCGCTGCAGCTGCTCCGGCTCGACTTCGGGCAGCGCGTCGGGCAGCCGCTCGGGCAGGTCGCCGACCCAGTCCAGCGAGACGTGGCGCTCCTGCTTGCTGGCGCGGACGCGGTGCAGGTAGGCGTTGCGCAGGATGCTGAACAGCCACGCCTTCGCCCGGGCGCGGTCGCGCAGCTGGCTCAGCTTTAGCTGAGCCTGGCAAAACGTCTCCTGTGTGAGATCTTCCGCGTCCACGGCCGACCCCGTGAGGCGATAGGCGTAACGGTATAGCGCGCTGTAGTGTTCCTCGACAAGCTGCTGCACGCTCCGTTGGCTGCCGGGCAAATTCATGGGACAAGGTCTCCACCAAGGCATGAACCGGCGCGGAGGCGATTTATTCCCTGCGGTACGGAAAAAGGCCCGGAAACCGCTCGGCTTCCGTCCTGGCCGGGCCGCCGCGGCTGCCGCGGCCCGCGGCCCGGGAAACGATCTCCCCGGCCGCGGGCGACGGTGCCGTGCTTATCTTATCAAGCTCTCACACATTACGGCGTCAGGGAGGCGGACGCCAGCAGAAAACGGCCCACCGGCGCGGGTGCGCGGGAAGGGTGGCCGGGGGCGAATTGCGGCTTCGCCAACAATTTCGGGGAATAAGCGAAAGGGTTCCGTGTCTTAGCTGGTGACGCGCCAGCCGTGGGAACTGGCGGAAGATCTCTTCTAGGTGTTCCAACTGGGAAAGGACGGGCGCACCGTGCAAAAACTCCTGGGTCTCTTGATCCTTGGGCTGGCCTTCACCATCGGGTTCGGCACCGTTGGGTGCAGCAAGAAAGTGGAGAAGGGCGGCCAGTCGGAGGAGGAAAAGAAGGCCGCCTCAACCAAGGAGGCCGCTGAGAAGGCCAAGAAGGCCGCCGAGGAGGCCGCCGCGAAGGCCAAGCAAGCCGACGAGAATGCCAAGAAGGCCGACGAGAAGGCCAAGGCGGCTGAAGAGGCCGCCGCGAAGGCCAAGGCGGCGGCCGCGGAAGCCAAGCAGAAGCTCTTTAGCCTCCCGGCCCTCGAGGCTGCCGCGGTCGAGCCAGGCAAGAAGACAGACGTTACGATCAAGATCGACCGCGGCGAGAAGTCCGAGGACCCGGTGGAGATCTCGTTCGACAAACTGCCCAAGGGAGTCAAAGCCGAGGGCGGCACGATCGCGAAGGGCAAATCGGACCTCACGGTCCCGCTGGACGCGGGCAAAGACGCCGAAGCCGGCGAGGCGACCGTCACGGCCAAGGGCGGCACCCAAACGTACACCCAGAAGCTCAAAATCACTCTGAAGAAGAAGTAGGCGCCGAGGATTTCCGGAGCGGAAGGTTCTCGACGTCGCCTCGGACCATGCCCGCACATTGCCCCAGGCGCGGCACTGCCGCCGCGCCTGACCTGGGTGTCGGGGGATGCCCAGGAATACTCGTGTGACCTCTTGTGAAAGGATGGCCGACTCGTGAAGAAGTTGCTCGCTTTCGCCTTGATGTTCGCGTTCGTCTGCTCGCTTAGCCTCAGCAGCGTCGGCTGCAGCAAGAAGGACGAGAAGAAGGACAGCACGCCCGCCGCGGACGCCGACAAGAAGAAGCCCGCCGCGCCCTGACCCTGCCGATCCCTCTCCCGAGATAAACCCGAGCCGGCCGCGTCCCGCGTGGCCGGCTCGTTTTCTTTCCCGCCGCGCGCTTGCCCCGACCCCACTCCGCCCGCTAACGTATCCCTGGCGGACGAAGAAGTCCGTTCCGCCGATTCCCCCACGCCCCGATGCGAGGCGAAGCCATGACCCGAGTCCCGACCTTCTGCCTGGCGGCGCTGCTGCTCGCGCCCCTCGTAATCGGCTGCGCCGGGGAGAGCGACAAGAAAGGCATCAACAAGGACAGGGACCGCCCTGTGCCGGCCAAGCGCACCGAAGGCCATCGGGCGGGGGAGGGAGCCTCCCGGGCTGAGCGGGGCGACCCGCACCGCGGCCACGAGTAGCCCCCCCACATTCAGCCGCCCGCCTGATCGTCGCGCAGGTGACGCCCGGTCAGGCCGGATCGCGAAACGGCAAGCCAGGCGCGCTCCGCCAGCGGAGGGCGCCTGGCTTGCCGTTTCGCGCTCACCGCGCGACTCTTGACGCCGGCCCCCTCACCCCCGGCCCCTCGCCCCCGCTTCGGGAGAGAGGGGGGAAAGCGGCCGGACGCGCCGGCCGGGCAGACTGTGCGGGTCGCGCCGCCAGGTTCCTCCCCGCCCGGCGGCGATTCAGGCGTGCGGCGCCCGTCCCGGTTTGCTATGCTGAGAGGGCATTTTCCGGCGAGGAGACACCATGACACGAAAACCGCCCGGGAAAGAGGCCGCGGCCATCGAGTTCGCCGACAAGCTGCTGCGCGTGCTGCAGTCGCAGCGCGGCCTCGGCCCCGGTTCCTACCCGCTGCCCGTCCGCCGCCTGGTCGAGCTGACCGACCCGTCCGCCCCGGCGGCGCTCGTCAAGAAGGCGCTCGGCAAGAAGAGCTTCCAGCAGCAAGCCGTCCCCCTCCGCGCGAAGGCCCCCGACGCGCCAATCGCCCTGGTGGCGGACCTCGATGCGCTCGCCGGCAGCGCGCTCGCGCTGGAGTTCCTGCTCCGCCAGGCGCGGACCCCCTCCACGCAGGCGTTCTCCCTCGCCGAGCTGAAGGCAAAAGCTACCGGCAAGCTCCAGAAGCCGTTCCAGGAAGCGGTCAACCGCCACATCATCGCGAGCACTTTGCCGCCCACGGTTGCGTACATCTCCATCAGGGGCAGCAAGAAGCTGTTCCTGTTGAGCGACCTGGGCAGGGGGCGGGAGCCAGGAGTCAGGAGTCAGGAGTCAGGAGTCAGGAGTCAGGAAGGGGCCGCCAAGGTAAACGGCACCGCGGCGCCCGCGCCGGTGCCGGCGGACTTCCCGACCGCGTTTCACCAGGCTTTCGATGACCTCGACCGACAGGGTGGCGGACACAATTTTGTCAGCCTCACCGACCTGCGCCGGGTCGTACCCCTGCCGCGCGCGCAGTTCGACCGCGAGCTGGGCGAGCTGCGCCGGGCCGGCCGCTACACCCTCAGCGCCGCCGAGGGCCGCGACGGCATCAGCCCCGACGAGCGCGTCGCCGGTATCGCCGAGGAGGGGTCGCTGTTGCTCTTCGTCTCCAGGAACAGGCCATGACCATCGAACCGCACCGGCCGGCCGGCTCGGCCAACGTCCCGCCGTCGGCCACGCTCGACAGCTTCTGCGACCGCGTCCGCGCCGCCAATCCGTTCCTCACCAACCGCGTGGACCGACCGCTCGACGCCGACCTCGCCGACGTGCCCGGCATTCACCAGGCCGCGTTCGACCGCATCCTTGCCCTCGGCGGCCAGGCCCACGAGGAGAACCGCGGCGTCGGCGTGGTCGTCTGGGGCGAGGCCGGCGTCGGCAAGAGCCACCTCCTCGCCCGCCTGGGGCGCTGGGCCGCACAGGGGCAAGCCTGCTCCGTCTACCTGCACAACCTCCAGGCCAGCCCGGAGCGCCTGCCGCGCTACGTCCTCAAGGCAGTCGTCAGCAGCCTCACCGCGGGGCTGCGGCCGCCGCTCAAGGACTGCCCGCTCTTCCGCCTGCTCAACGGCGCCCTCACCGCGGCGATGAACGCCGTCGGCCTGCCACGCGGCACCTGGGACCAGATCGCGGCCGCCCACGCCCGCCTCGTCGCCGACCTCGCCGCCGCCGACCCGTCCGGTGGCGTCCTGTTCGACCGCACCGCCCACCAGGTGCTGTTCCGCTTCTTCCGGGGCGCGCACCCACAGCACGGCGACGGCGAGGACATTGCCGCCCTGGCCGCCCGCTGGCTGTCGGGCGACGCCCTGGAACCGGCCGAGGCACGCCGCCTCGGCCTGCCCGCGCAGCCCGGCGCCGGCCCCGTGGCACTGGCCGACAACCAGCACGTCAAGCAGGTCCTCGTCGCGCTCACCCAGCTCGCCCGCGCCGCCGGCCGGCTGTTCCTCCTCCTCTTCGATCAGGTGGACAACCTCGACGAGAGCCAGGTCAAGGCGCTGTCGCGCTTCCTGCACGACCTGCTCGACAGCGCCGGCGACCTGCTGATCGTGACGACCGGGGTGCGGCAGACGCTACTCGGCTTCCTGCAGCGCGGCGTCATCACGGAGACCTCGTGGGACCGCCTCGGGCAGTTCGACCTCGCTCTGGGCCGGCTGCGGCAGCCGCAGGGGCGCGAGTTGCTGGAGGAGCGGCTGCGGCGGTTCCTCGAACCGTTCCGCGGCGTGAAGGAGGTGCGCGACCGCCTCCGCGACGACCCGCTGTTCCCGCTCGGGAGCGCGTGGTTCGAGGCGCGGGTGCGCGACCTGGCCGATTTCCGCCCGCGCGATCTGATCGGCTGGGCCTGCACGCGCTGGCAGCAGCAGCAAGAACTGCTGGTGACCGTGCCCGGCAAGGCCTGGCTGCAGCGGTGGCCGGAGGGGGGCGAGGTGTCCGTGTCGCCGCCCCCGCCCCCGGAAGACCCTGTCGCCGCGGTGGACCGCAAGGTCGAGGAAAAGCTCGCCGAGCGCCGCACCCGCTGCCGGCAGGATCCGGCCGTGCTCCCCCCGAGCGAGGACCACCTGCTCGACCTGGTCGCATCGCTGCTGCAAACCTGCTTGACCGGAGAGCGGCCGTACCGATTGGAGCAGTGTCAGCGCCTGCCGTTGCCGAAGACGGGGACGCGCCGGCCCTACGACCTGCTGCTCGAACAGCGCGTCGCCGGCGACGGCCGAACGGCGCGCCTCGGAGTGCGCTTCCTGGTGACCAGCCACGGCAACGGCGTGGCGAGCGCCCTGCGCTGGCTCCTGGAGGACCCGGCCCCGCCCGGGCGCGTCCTGCTGGTGACCGACGCCCGGCAGCCGCCGCCGCAGGGGCCGGAGGGCCGCAGGCGCTTCGACGAGCTCCAGCGGCGCGACCCCGAGCGCTTCCGCCATCTCGAAGTGACGCGCGACCAGTACATCGAGCTGGACGCCTTGCAGGAGGTCGTCCGCCTGGCGAAGGCCGGGGACCTCGAGGTCGAGCTGCCGTCCGGCCAGCGCCGGGCCGTGACCGAAGAGGAAGTCGTCGCCTCGCACCACCGCCGCGGGCGATACCTGGCCCAGCCGCTGCTGGCCGAACTGCTCGGCGGCTCCCGCGGCGACCGCCCCGCGGCGCCGGCACGCCCCGCCCCCGAATCGGCGCCGCCGTTAAACGAAAGCGGCGTCCGGCAG
This sequence comes from Gemmatales bacterium, assembly GCA_038227745.1. Classification (GTDB taxonomy): domain Bacteria; phylum Planctomycetota; class Planctomycetia; order Gemmatales; family Gemmataceae; genus DASPXY01. The sequence goes on from JBBRPS010000050.1 coordinate 7,788, forward strand.
TTCATCATGGCGCAGGTCGCCCTGCACGGGCCGGTGTCGCTGGACGAACTGTCGCGCGGCTACGCGTTGCAGCAGGGCCGGGCGCCCGACCCGTCCGCGTGGTGGGCGCAGCTGCGCGAGATCGCCACCCGGATGGCGGGCGACGGCCTGATCCGCACAGTACACGGGGAGAACGGGCCGGTGCTGGCGCCCGCGGCCCACCCGGCGGCCCCGTGACGGCGTGACGAGCGGATGGTATACTTTGTCATCGGGGCCACCGCGCGGACGAAAGCCGATCGCCCGTTTCGCAGGCGCAACCGCATGACCGAGCCGATGGACAGTCCCAACCTGCCTTCCCTGGTACACCTCGATCAGATGCACCTCCGCCTGCCCAGCCGGCCGGACCTGATCGAGCCGGCCGTCGAATACCTCAAGACGCGGGCGGTGCTGTGCGGCGCCTGCCAGGAGTCGCGCGCCGCCAAGCTGACCGTCGCCCTGCACGAGGCGCTGAGCAACGCGGTCGTCCACGGCAACCTGGAGTTGTCGTCGGATCTCAAGGAGCGCGGCGACGACAGCTTCGCCCAGGAGTTGGCCGCCCGCGCCGCCGACCCGCGCCTGGCGGGCCGCTCCGTGGACGTCGCCGTCGATTACGACGGCGCCCGCTGCCGCTGGGTCATCACCGACGAGGGCAACGGCTTCGACATCGCGGGCGTGCTCGGGCGGCTCCAGAGTGACGAGCCGAACGTGCTGCTGGCGAGCGGCCGCGGCATCCTGATGATGCGCTCGTTCCTGGACGACGTGGCGTACGAGGCCGGCGGGCGCCGCTGCGTCCTGACGCTGCAGCGCGCGTCGGGCGCGGAGCGTCGGCAGCACGCGCGGGCGGCGGTGAGCCGACCGCTGCGGGTGGCGCCGATCCGCCCCGACGGCTCAGTGGACTGGGACGCCGCCTACGAGGCCGTCTCGAAGAATATCTCCGAGGACGGCCTGAGCCTGCTGCAATCGCGCCTGGCGACGACCGAGCGCGTCCTGATCGGGATCCTCACCGACGGCGAGCCGCTGTACGTGGCCGTCGAGGTGCGGCACTGTCGGGCGCTGGACGGCGGCCTGGTGGAGTTGGGCTGCCGGTTCGAGGCGCGAGTGGGGGCGGACGCGGGGCCGCGGCAGAAGGTGCAGGAGGCGGTCGGCGGCTTGCTCGAACGCTTCCACGGCGGCGGCCCGGCGCCGGAAGACCGGCGCGCTCACCGGCGCCTGGTTTATAATGAGCGGATCGAGATCCGGGCGGAGGGGCAAGGCGGGCCGCTGGCCGGGTTCGCCCGCGACCTGTCGCGAGGCGGGATCGCCTTCATCACGACACAGGCCCTGTCGCCGCGAGCGTACGTGCTGCTGCTGCCGCAGCACGGTGGGCCGCCCCTGCACGTGCGGGCCGAGGTCGTGCGCTGCACGCGCGTACAGGACGGCTTCTACGACGTGGCGGCGCACTTCCTGGAACTGGAGTAAAGCGGTCCCGTTAAGGAGATCACTCATGCCCGACCCCGTCCCGGGCCCCGAGGAACTGGAACACCAGGCGCGCGCCCACCTGGAGAGCCTCCGCACCGCCGGCGTCGAGTGGATCCCGGCCCCTCATACGGCCCCGCTGCCGGCGCCGCCCGCCGTGCAGGTCGGGCCCCTCCCTGCGCGCGTAACCGCCCCGTCGCTCTTCGCCGGCGTGACCGACGCCGCCGAGGCATCCGGGGGCGAGCCCGACATCGCCCAGGGCCTGGAGCAGCGCCGCCAGGCGCTGGAACTGCTGGCCGAGCAGGTGTCCACGTGCTCGCGCTGCCCCGCGCTGATGTCCACGCGCACCCAGACCGTCTTCGGCCAGGGCTCCCCCGGAGCGGAGCTGTGCTTCCTCGGCGAGGCGCCCGGCGCCGACGAGGACGCGCAGGGGTTGCCGTTCGTCGGCGCCGCCGGACAGTTGCTGAACCGCATCCTGGCCGCGTGCGGGCTGAAGCGGGAGGAGGTGTACATCATGAACATCTTGCGGTGCCGGCCCCCCGGGAACCGCACGCCGCAGCCCGACGAGGCGGCCAACTGCCGCGAGTACCTGGAGAAGCAGATCGAGCTGGTGGGGCCGAAGTTCATCTGCGCCATGGGCCTCTGCGCGGCGCAGAACCTGCTCGGCACGGCGCAGTCGCTCGCCCGGCTGCGTGGCCGCTTCCACGACTACCACGGCATTCAGGTGTTGTGTACTTACCACCCCGCGTACCTGCTGCCGCACCGCAGTCCGGACAAGAAGCAGGAGCTGGAGCGGAAGAAGGCGGTCTGGGAGGACATGAAGCTGCTGCTGGCGCGGATGGGCCGGCAGATCCCGCCGCGGTCGGCGGGCGGCGACGGGGGCGCGCCGTCCTGATCCACGAACCCGGTCGTCAATCGGGTTCCTGAAGGACATGACGCCCTCGGGAAACGAAATCGCCCCACGGCATAGGAGAATGCTGTGGGGCTGGGGCGTCGGCGGGCGGTCACATGGTCCCGGTCGCGGCCGGGCTCAGGAACCGTGCTGTCGGAAGCTCTTGCCGCTCGGCAACGCTCCCGGCAGCAGAGACTCTCGCCAGAGGACTTCGGCCCTCGTGAAGGCCGTCGGGCCTGGCCGAGAGAGGCGGGCAGGCTGGGAAGGGGCGGCCACACCGCCGAGGCGAGTGCCGCCGCCCCCTCCCGGGCCTGACCGTGGACGTCAGAACGGCCGCTGCTCCTTGTTGTCCGCGTTGGCGTCGGGGGCCGCCGGCACGACGGCAGGAGTGTTCTCCAGGACCGGGGCGGAAGCCGGGATCGGCGCGTTCGGCGCGACGTTGATCTCGACCTGGCCCTTCATCGGCTGGGCGCCGTTGTCCTTGCCTTCCGGCATCTTGGCCGGCGGGGTGCCGCCGTCCTTCGGGGCCTGAATCTGCTCGGGACCCCTGACCGGGGCGCCGCCGATCACGGGAGCGCCGCCCATCGGGGCCGCGCCGCAGCTGCTGCAGCCGCTGCCGCAGCCGGTGTCGCAGCCACAGCCGGTGTCGCAGCAGTCGCCGTGGCCGCGCTTGAACCAGCCGCGCATCTTGTCGCGGAACTTGTGGCCGCGGCTCTCGCAGCAGGAGTCACACGTGGCCGTGCAGCCGCAGCTCGGGGCCGGGGCGCTGCAAGTCGAGCACGCCGGGGCGCAGGTGTCGCAGCAGTCGCTGTGGCCGCGCTTGAACATGCCACGCATCCGGTTCTTGAACTTGTGGCCCCAGCTCTCGCAGCCCGAGTCGCAACAGCTATCGCAGCCGCCGCCACCGCAGCTGTCACAGCCACAGCTGCCCGACGGGGCGCCGGCGACCATCGGGGCCGGGGCGGCCATCATGGGAGCGGCGGCTTTACCGGCAGGCGCTTGGCCGGGGAGCAGAGCCGCACTTACCAACAGAAAAGCGACATTCACGAGGGAATCCTCCGTAGGGGTTAGACTCGGGCTCAGGGCCGCGGCTTCTTTCGTGGAAAGTTTGCCCCATGGCAAGCCTGGACAGCCTGTGCCTTCCGTTCCTCCATGTACACCGAAACCAGCATCCCAGGCCCCTTGCCCGGGAGGACCTTGGTTTGCCGAACTCTGCCCTTTTTATTCGGCTCCCGCCGCGCCCGCCCTTTAGCTCTCTTTCCCAAAGAGCCAGGCCCCAACCCCTGGGTCGGCAGCGACCGGGACGTTCAGGCAAAATGGGTGCCCCGGGCGGACCCGAACGACGCAGTCTCGGGGGAGAGGTGGCATCGGGCGAAAAAAAAAGGGCCGCGGCCCGGCAGGACCTCTGTCCTGCCGAGCCGCGGCCCTTTCGTTGCCTCTCCCGGCTCAATGGTTGAACAGGAACCCCGGGCTGTTGATGAGCGCCCAGGCGATGTCCTGCGCCGCCATCGTTCGGGCGTCGGCCGGCACCGCCACCGCGGCCGCCTCCCGCTCCAGCCGGGCCAGCTCGGCGTCCGTCCCGCGGTAGTAGTTCAGCAGCGCCGCCTTCTCCGCGGCGCTGCGCTGCTCCGCCGGCGTGTGGACGATCTTCGCGATCGCCTCCGGCACCACGCTCAGGTTCAGCGGTGGCGGCGTCGTCGTCACCGACAGCCGGAACTTGCCGATGTTGTGCTCCCGCGCCGGGAACTGCTGCTGCAGCGCGAACGTCAGCTCGGTTCCCTTCGGGAAGCCGATCTTGTCCTTCGTCTCGAAGACGGCCGTCTGCGACTTGCCGAACTGCGGCGAAATCGCCCAGGCGGTCGCCGGGTTGTTGTCGATGGCACCCTGGATCGGGAACTGCTGCTGCGCGAACGTCGCCGCCGCGTTCTTGAGCGCGACCGGCTTGCCCTTGCCCTTGTCGCCGGGCTGCTTCATGCTCACCCGGAACTCGTTCAGGACGAAGTTGCCGTTCGGCGCCCGGCCGGGGCCGCGCGCCGGCAGGCTCGGATCGGCCAGCACCTCCAGGCGGACGCCCGTGATGCCGGTCAGGTCCGTCTTCGCCGTCACCGTGTACACCTCCGGCGACGGGTTCTTGCCGCTCGCCAGGACGGAGCCGTCGGGCTGCTTCTTGAGCGTCGCGCCGCCCTTCGACTTGAGGTCCGCCGGGTCGAGCACCACCCAGTGCGGCGTGCGCGTGAACTGCTTCTCGTACGCGGCGACCTTCGCGGGCAGCATCGCCTCGTAGTCGCGCAGGGCCTTCAGCTTCTGGGCGTAAATGCCGGCCAGGCGCGCGAAGTCCTCCTTGCTCCCCTGCAACTCCTTCACGTAGGAGGCCACCTCTTTCTCGGTGGGCGGCCGGCACAGGATGGCGAGGAACAGCTCCTCGACCAGCTTCGCGTCGTTCTTCTCCACCGCGACCAGTTTCGAGATGCGGTTGCTGGGGTCCTTGAGGGCGTCCTGCAGCACCGGGCCGTTCACGAGGGTGAGCACCGGGCCGAGCAGCATGCTGCTGGTGGTGCGCTCGCACTCGCAGGCGCTCTCGCGCGGCGGCCGGCCGAACAGGTCGAGGAAGCCGCCGGGGATCTTCACGTTCGAGTCGAGCAACTGGGCGGCGCGGGCGCCGACCGGGAGGCCCGGCAGCCGTGACACCGAGCCGGTGGCCCGGTGGATGGCGTCGTACAGCACCTCGGCCGGAAGACGGCGGGCGAGGGCGTGCGCGTAGTTGACCTCGTCGTCTTTGTTCCAGCGATTGGTCACGATCGAGTGCTGGTAAGTCCGCGACTTGCAGATCGTCTTGATCAGCTCCTGCACGTTGAAGCCGCTCTTGACGAACTCCGTCGTGAGCCGGTCGAGCAGCTTCGGGTTGGTCGGCGGGTTGCCGGCGCGGATGTCGTCGATCGGCTCGATCAGGCCGACGCCGAGGAGGTAGCTCCACACGCGGTTGGCGTAGCTGCGGGCGAAGTACGGGTTCTCCTTCGACGTGATCCAGCGGGCGAGCTGCTCGCGGCGCGAGGCGGTCGGCGGCGCCAGGTCGGAGTGCGTGAACGGGAACGTCGGCGGGGCGACCTGGCCGGTGCGGCTGTTCTTGACGTCGCCGCTCTTCGCGTCGGAGATGACTTCGACCAGCGGTTGCGGCCCCATGACCGCGGTGCCGCCGATCTTCTGTCCCTTGTATTTCGGGTCCTCGCGGCGCTGGATCTGGGCGAAAAAGGCCGACAGGGTGTAGTACTGGTCCTGCGTCCAGCGCTCGAACGGGTGGTCGTGGCACTTGTTGCAGTTGAAGCGCACGGCGAGGAAGAGGTGGGTGCTGTTCTCCATCGCGATTTCCGGGTCGCGCAGGATCTTGTAGTACGCGGCGGGCGGGTTTTCGACGTTCGAGCCGGAGCCGGTCAGGATGGCGTGGGCGAAGCGATCGTAGGGCATGTTGGTCGCGACCGCCTTCTTGATCCAGTCGCGCAGGGCCCGGGCGCCCATCTCGCCGAGAAAGTTGCGGTTGACCTGCAGCAGGTCGGCCCAGCGGTTCGTCCACTGCTCGACGTAGTCGGGGCTGCCGACCAGCTTGTCGACGAGCGCATCGCGCTTGACGCGCGTCGGCCGCGGGTCGGCGAGGACGGCGCGGACGTCGGCCGGCTCGGGCGGCAGGCCGGTCAGGTCGATGTGCAGGCGGCGGAGGAAGTCGGTGTCGCCGCACAGGTCGCTGGGCAGCACCTTGATCTGCCGGAGTTTCTCGTAGACGAGCGTGTCGATGTAGTTGATCTCGGGCGCCGGCTGCCAGGCATAGCCGCTGCGGTCGCCCATGACGACGAGCGGCGTGGCGGCGTAGGCGCCCTCGTAGCGAACCATGACGGCCGTCTCGCCGCGGCGCACCGCGGTAACCAGGCCTGCCCGGTCCGCCAGCGCCGTCTCCGTGCTGGCCATCTCGATGAACGCATCGGCGGTCACATCGCGCACCGAGCCGTCGGCGTAGGTCGCGAGCACGACCATCTGCTGCTTCATGCCGGGTAGCTGCAGCGTGGGGTTGGACGGCGCCACCTCGATGCGCGTCACGCGCGGCGTCTTGAGGTCCAGTTTGACGCCGCCCGCGATCCACGCGCGGAGGATTTCGTAATACGGCTCGCCGGGCTGCGTCAGCACGCCGCCGACGTGGGCAACGCCGCCCGAGGTCTTGAGGAGCATCAGGCTCTGGTCCGGCGCGGCACGGTTGAAGCGGCGGCCGCCGACATCGTCGGTGAGCGAGCGGTGGTCGAAGAGCGGGTCATAGCCGCGCAGCGAGAGCTGGAAGCCGTTTTTGCCCTTGGCGCCGCCGTGGCAAGTGCCGGCGTTGCAGCCGACCTTGCCGAGGACCGGCATCACGTCGCGGACGAAACTGATCTCGTGCTTCGCCTTGTAGCCGCTGACCGTCACCGGCACGACGACCGACTGGCCGGCGAGGCTGAACTTGAGCTGCGCGACGCCGTCGGCGGCGGGGCGGACGAGGCCGGTGGCCGACACCTTGACCTGCGGCGGCGTCTGCTCCCGTTTCGCGATGCGGGTCACGTCGATGCGCTCGCCGGTGGCCAGGTGGCCGGTCAGCAGTACCTGGCGGTACTCGAAGGGATTGCGGAGGGCGATCGCGGCCGGCAACGCCTCGATGCGGACGAGTGTTGCGCCGGGCGGCAGTTGCTCGGCGGGGGCGTCGGCGCGGGCCGGTCCGGCCACGGCAATGCCGAGGGTGAGGGCGAGCAGCAGTCGGCGGGTGTCGTTCAGATGAATCCTGTTCATGTCCTTCTCTCGCGCTCGTTCGGGGGAGTGTGTATTGTGGGGCAAGTTGTCAACTTGCCATAGCGGAGGCAAGTTGTGGGGCAAGTTGTCAACTTGCCATAGCGGAGGCAAGTTGACAACTTGCCCCACAGGCCCGCAGCTCTTCGGGGGTTATTTCGCCGCGCTCTGCGGGTTCATGGGGAAGCGCAGCTCGCGGATCAGCTTGCCGTCCTTCGCGTCGTTGAGTCGGACGACGCCATCGAAGCCGGCCGAGGCGACCTCCTGGCCGTCGGGGCGGAAGGCGACCGCGAAGACGCCCCCCTGCTGGCCGGCGCACTTGACATTCTTGCCGTCGGCGGCGTCGTAGACGCGCACCTCGCCGCTGCCGTCGAGGCTGCTGCCGGCGACGAAACGGCTGCCGTCGGCGTTGAAACTCAACCCGTAGAGACGGCCGGGCATCGGCTCGTACTGCCGCACCTTGTTGTCGTCGTCGCCGATGCGGCGCTTGGTCTCGCGGTGGATCTTGTACAGGCGCGGCGTGCCGTCGGAGCCGCCGCAGACCACCTCGTCGTACACCCTCGGCTTGCCGCCCTTGACGTCCGGCGGCACCTTGGTCATCTTCTTCTCCTTGAGCGGCCGGCGCGACAGGGCGGCCAGGCCGCCCTTGAGGGCGCCGGGCGTGATGCTGGTCACGTTATCGATCAGCCGCTGGGTGGCGACCTCGGTCAGCTTCATCGACATGTCGCGGCTGACCGAGAGGATGTAGTCGTTCTCGCGCGAGAAGCAGGTGCCGAAGACCCAGTCGCCGTGGCCGCCCTGGAAGAGGATCTGCTTGCCGGTGGCCGCCTCGATGGCACGGACGCTGTTGTCGGCGCAGCCGAAGGCGATCTTGGTGCCGTCGCTCGACCAACTCGCGCCGTAGACGGTGTCGAAGGTGACGGGCAGCGACAGCTTGAGGGCCTTCTTCGCCACGTCCCAGATCTGCACCTCACCGAAGCGGCCGGGCGAGCCGCCGGTGACCGCCAGCCATTTGCCGTCGGGCGAGAAGGCGACCGACTGGACGCGCTCCGACAGGCCGACCAGGCGGGCCGCCACGTCCGAACCGTCCGTCTTGTACACCACCACCTCGTGGTAGCCGCCGACGGCGAGCAGCTTGCCGTCCGGCGAATAGTCGAGGCCGGTGACGACGGGCGGGGCGGCGTAGACGGGCGGGTGGTCCATGTCCACGACCTGGCGGGCGGACATGGGGCTGTCGTCCTTCGCGCCCTGCGCAATCCACTTCTTGACGATCGTGACCTGGAAGTCAGTCAGCGGGTCCTTGCCGCGCGGCATGGCGGGCGGCTTGCCCTTCTGCGGCACGATCTGGTGGATGAGGTAGCTCTTCGCCGGGTCGCCGGCGACGACGCCGGGCTCTTCGTGGTCGCCCTTCTTGAAGAGGTCGGCGTACCCGGTCATGACGTAGCCGCCCTCGGCCTTGGCAGGCTGGTGGCAGCCCTGGCAGTGCTGCTGGAGGATCGGGCGGACGTCCTTGTAGTAGCTGACCTGGTCGGGGACCGTGTCTTTCTTGTTGTCGTCGCCGCGGAGGGCCGGCCAGCCGAGGGCCAGGATTGTCGTGGTGAAAAGCAAACGTCGGACCCAGGTCATCACAGGACTCCTGATGCGGGTGTGGACGCGGAGGGCAGGAATATCGTCCAGGCAGGTAGTTTCATCATCCCAGACGGGGTGGGGTGTTGCAAGAACTTTTTCCGGCGCGGACGGAAAAACCGGGAAGTCCCGCGCGAGCCGGCCTCGACCACTTGAACAAGATACAGGAGAGCGAAAGACCCGCCCACCCGGCCCGACACCCTGCGGCTGGCCACCCTGGCCTTTCGCCAGACAGTCGCCTGAATACACTGAAGCACAACAGTGCCAGCGCCAAGATCCAGGAGTCAGCATGCCTCTCGCTTCCCGAGCTTCGTGGACGATCCCCGCGGCCCTTCTCGTTGCCCGGGTGCTGCTCGGCACGCCTCCGCCGGTGGCAGCCGGCGATAACCTGGTCATCGCCGACAAGGGCAAGACGTCGGCGGTGGTCGTCATCTCCCCGAAGGCCGGCACCTGGGAGAAGCGGGCGGCCGAGGACCTGGTTCACTTCATCGGCCTGATGACGGGCGCCAAACCGGCGCTCGCCAACACCGAGGCGGCGGCCGCCAATGCCCTCAGGGGCAACGCGCCGACGCTCGTCGTCGGCAGCGCCGCCCTCGCGGTCGAGCCGTCGCTGCGACAAGCGCTCGACAAGGTCGCGAAGAAAGACCCGGTGCTGCGGGCCGACGCCATCGTGCTGCGGCGGCAGCGCAACCGCGTCTACCTCGTCGGCACCAACGACGACAGCCATTACTACGCCGCCGCCGAGCTGCTGCACCGCTGGGGCTGCCGCTGGTATCTGCCCACCACGTTCGGCGCCTGCATCCCCGACGTACTCACGCTCTCGGTCGGCAAACTCGACCACGCTTACGCCCCGCCGTTCGAGGTGCGCAACTACTGGATCGCCTGGAACGGCAGCTACGACGACTTCCACGAGTTCAGCCGCCGCAACCGCATGAACCCAGGCGTCGGCGTCCCCAACGGCCACGCCATCGGCCAGTACGTCAAGGAGCTGATCCCCAAGGGCAAGACCCTCTTCGACGTGCCCATCGCCGAGGACGCCACCGCCGAGCACGTCGCCAAGAAGGTCGCGCCGTTGTTCGCGGCCGGCAAGGACTTCTCGCTCGGCATGGAGGACGGCGTCTACCGCTCCGACTCGCCGAAGGACAAGGAGCTGCAGGCCGGTCTGCAGGACAAGTATTTCCTCGTGCCGACGCTCACGGACGCCTTCATGGCCCTGTACAACAAGGTGGCCGACCGCCTGCTGAAGCAGTACCCGACGAGCAAGGCGCGGATCGGCTTCCTCGCCTACTCGAACATCACCCTGCCGCCGCAGCGCGAGGTCGCCGCCGCCAAACCGCTCGTCGCCTACCTGGCGCCGATCGACGTCGATCCGATCCACGGCATGGACGACCCGAAATCGCCGCCGCGCCAGGAGTACCGTGAGATGATGTACCGCTGGGCGAAGGTCATGCAGGGCCGCGTCGTCATCTACGACTACGACCAGGGCATGCTCGTCTGGCGCGACCTTCCGAACCCGTCGATCGCGTCGATCCGCCAGGACGTCAAGCACTACCGCAAGGCCGGCATCCTCGGGCTGTCCACCGAGAGTCGCGGGGCGATGGCGACGGTGTTCCTCAACCTGCACGTGCGCGGCCGGCTCTACTGGGATCCCGACACCGACGTGGACGCACTGCTCGCCGAGTTCGCCGACAAGTTTTACGGCCCGGCGGCGCGGCCGATGGCCGCCTACTGGAACGCCATCAACGACGCCTGGGCCGGCAGCATCGTCACCGAGCACGAGCACTTCCTGATCCCGGCGATCTACACGCCGGAGCTGGTCGGCCGGCTGCGCAAGCACCTGGAGGAGGCGGAGAAGCTCGCCGCCCCCCTGCGGGCGAAGACGGCGCTGGGGCGAAACGAGAAGCTGTACCTCGACCGGCTGAAGTTTACGCGGCTGGGCTTCGAGGTGCTCGACGCCTGCACGGCGATGGTACGCGCCGCGGCAACCGACATCGATTACAAGACGGCTGTCGCCGCCGGGGAGCGCGGCCTGGCGGCGCGCAAGCAGCTCGCGGAGATGAACCCGACGTTCACGACGCGCGTGGTGGGCGTGGCGGCGGAGACCGACAAGAGCGGGCCGGCGTGGTGGCCGGGCGAGGTGCAGCAGTACCGCGAGCTGTTGCAGTACACGGACGGCAAGAAGGGGACGCTGCTGCTCAAGACGCCGCTGGAGTGGGCGTTTCGCCGCGATCCCAGCGACACCGGCCTGCCGGGCGGCTGGGCGTACCGGCCCGCGGACGCCGGCTGGAAGGAGCGGCTGCGCACCGACCTGTACGTGCAGGCGCAGGGCGTACTCAACCCGGACGGCCATAGCTACACGGGCCATGCCTGGTACCGCACCGAGGTCGATCTGGGCGCGGCGGCGGAGAGCAAGGTGCGCCTGCGCTTCCCGGGACTGTTCAACGAGTGCTGGCTGTACGTCAACGGCACCCTGGTCGGGCACCGGACGCAGAACCCCATCTGGTGGTACAACGACTACAAGTTCGAGTGGGACGTGGATCTGACGGGCAAGGTGCGGCCGGGGCGGAACACGCTGACGATACGGCTGCACAATCCGCACCACTTCGGCGGCATGTTCCGCAGGCCGTTCCTGTACCGGCCGATGGGGAAATGATGAATAGGGAGTTGAGGCAATGCACGCATGGCATGACGTGACCCCGGGGGAGGGCCTGCCGGTCCGGTTCACCGCGGTGGTCGAGATCCCGATGGGCTCCAGCGTCAAGTACGAGCTGGACAAGGAAACGGGGATGCTGCGGCTCGACCGCATCCTCTACTCGGCCGTCTACTACCCGGCGAACTACGGCTTCATCCCGCAGACGCTGGCCGAGGACGACGACCCCCTCGACGTGCTCGTCCTCTGCCAGGAGGCGGTGGCCCCGCTGACGCTGGTGACGGCCCGCGCCATCGGCCTGATGACCATGGTGGACAGCGGCAAGAAGGACCACAAGGTCCTCGCGGTGGCGGTGGACGACCCGGAGTACAACGGCTTCGCCGAGGCGGCCGAGCTGCCGGGGCACCGCCTGACCATGCTGCGCCGCTTCTTCCAGGACTACAAGACGCTCGAGGGCAAGGCGGTCGAGGTGGATGACCTGCAACCGTCCGCGGCCGCCGTGCCGGTGATCGAGGACGCCCTGGCCCGCTACAGTGCCCAGCGGCGGCGCGGGTTCGGTGGCCCCAAGAAGGTCGGCGCCGAGCCGCCGCGCGAGGAAGAAGAGGAGAAGGCACGTGGCAAGAAGCGCGGCGGGACTCCACGAGAAAGCTGAGTCCCTCGGCTGGGTGGCATGCTTTCGCGGCCCGTGCAGCCGTCGAGAGAACGTGCAGACAAGGAGGGGCCGCGAAAGCATGGCACACCCACTCCACTTCCCCTCTCCCGGGGAACTGTTTAGCAGTACGGCAGCAGCGCGGCGCGCATGGCACGGACATCGGCGAAGCGATCTTCGGGTTCGCGCGCCAGCGCCTTGTGGATGATGTCCGCCAGCCCCTGCGGGACATCGGGGCGGCGGTCGCGGATCGGCACCGGGTCGTCGTGCAGGATCATCACCAGCCCCGCCTGGTACTTCGCCGGCAGGTCGTAGACGTAGCGGTCGGTCAGCAGGTTGTACAGCGTTGCCGCCGCCGCGTACTGGTCCACCGGCGGCTGCACCTCGCGGAAGTTCGTGATCTGCTCCGGCGCCATGAACGCCATTGTCCCGCCCACCTCGCCCGCCAGCGTCAGTCCGCTCAGCGCCGACGACTGGTACACGCGCGCCAGCCCGAAGTCGGTCAGCTTCGTCACCTCGCGGCCGCCCTCCTGCGTCACCAGGATATTCGCCGGCTTGATGTCGCGGTGGACGAACCGCCGGCTGTGCGCGTACTCCAGCGCGTCGAGCACCTGACAGGCCAGCGTCACCGCCCGCGGGGTCGCCAGCCGGCCGCTGGCGCGGAGCAGCCTGCCGGCGTCGGTCCCGGGCACGAACTCCATCGTGAAGTAGAGCATTCCGCTGGTCTCGCCCATCTCGTGGAAGCGGACGACGTGCAGGTGCTGCAGCTCGCGCAGGATGGCCGCCTCACGCAGGAAGCGCTCAACGTTCGGCTTCGAGTTGACGCCGGCCGGCGTGATCGTCTTGAGGGCGACCGGCATGAGGTCGGCGAGGCGGAGCGCCAGGTACACGACGCCCATGCCGCCCCTGCCCACTTCGCGCACCAGCCGGTGGTTGGGGACCGTCTGCGCCTGCTTGCGGCACGAGTCCTCGCATTCGGGGCAGAGGGCGGGCGCGGCCGCCGGCATGGTGAGGTAGACGGCGGTCCCGCAGGCCCGGCACACCGGAGGGGGCGGCTGCTGCCGCACGACCGACACCACCGGACGGGCCGGCTCGGGCGCGGGCGGCCTCGGCGCGACCAGGACGACGGGCGGGCGCGAGGCCGGCGGCCTGCTGGGCGCCGGGACCGCCACGGGGACCGGCTGCACCGGCACGGGTTGCCTCGGGACCGACTGGATCGGGATCGGCTGGACCCAGGCCGGCTGCGCGGGGGCCGCCTGGACGACAGGAGGGAACATGGGGACCGGCCCCGACCGGTCCGCGGTGGTCGGCGCGGTCACGGGGTCCGGCGGGGTCGTGGCCGCGTCCTCGACCGCGACGTACAGGATGGTGTGGCCGGCCTTGATCCGGTCGCCGTGGCGCAGGTCGGCGGTCGTGACCTCCGCGTTGTTGAGGTAGGTCTTGTTGCGGCTGTTCATGTCGATCAACCGGCAGTACGGCGGGTTGATCTCCACCATGAAGTGGATGCGCGAGAAGTACTTGTCCTTGAGCTGGAAGTGCGCCTTCTTCGAGCGGCCGAACAGGAACGTGTCGTGACCGCTGAAGGTGAACACGGCCCCCTGGTGAGGGCCTTCCACCACGGTGAACGTAACGCGCATGGATCCTCGCTTTCACTCGTCCCAACTCAGGTCACGGAAGGGATGGCAAAATTGTATCGCACCGGGGGAGACACTTCCATCCGGTATCTCCCCGCGCCGCGTCGTGACAGGGCGGGCGCGAAACGGCAAGCCGGCTACGTTCGCAGGAGAGGCTTCTGGCGCTCCGCCCGCGCCAGCAGGGCGAGGACCTCCGCCCACAGCGCGCGGCAAGCCCGCCGCTCCAGTTCCGGCAGTCCGGCCAGGGCCTCGTCGTCGCGCAGCCCGGCCAGGTCGGCATCCTGCAGCCAGTGGCGCAGCCGCTTGCGCACCTCCGCGCGGGCCGCCGGCGTGCGCTCCTTGAGCTGCTCCGCCCGCAGGACAAGGTCGGCCCGCAGCCAATCGCGGGCCAGCCCCCGCCAGCGCGCCCGCCCTTTTTCGTCCAGCCCGGCGGCCTCGCCCCCCTTGCCGCCCCCCGCCAGGGCCGCGGCGCAGGCGGCGCGGTAGCGGTGGGCCGCCTTCAGGTCATTCGCCAGCTGCGGTCGCTCCGCGAACGCCTCTTCGCAGAAGCGCGCCGCCATCGCGTACAGCCCCTTCGCACTGCAGACGCGGGCCAGGTCCAGCCGCTCCTCGACGTCGGCCGGGGCGGCCTTGCCTTTCAGGATCTCCGGCAGCTTGCGGTCGAGCGCCACCAGCCGCTCGGCCTCCCGGACCCAATCCGCGGAGGGCATGCGCCAGTTCGGAGAGCGTGAGCCGAGCTCGTGGCCCTGTTTCATCGCCGCCAGGCCCTCGGCGAACTGGCCCTGCGCCTGGAGCGCCTTGCCGAGATTACAGTGCGGCATCGCCTCGCCCGGCTGGAGGCGGATGGCCGTCCGGAAGCACTCGACCGCCCCCGGCACGTCGCCCCGGTGCCGCAGCGTGATCCCGAGGAAGAGGTGGGCCAGGGCGTTCCCGGGCGCCAGCCGGAGGGACTCGCGGAGGACGGGGACGGCTGCTTCCGTCCGCCCGAGGTTCGACAGGACGGCGGTGTCGATCAACAGA
>JBBRPS010000051.1:0-22457 GCA_038227745.1 Gemmatales bacterium
CGAAAGGTCCGGGGAAGGGATGGCCAATACCTCGGGCTTGCGTCCACGCATGGGGCACCTCCCACGCCGAAACGGAGCACACGCTCAGCATAGCAGGACAGTCCAATTTAGTGCAAGTTTTCGTGCCGACGACACTAGCTCAGTTTTCAGGCTTCACTGATAATGACATCCCCTTCGGGAATGAACTCATGGATCATCCATCCGTCACGCAACTGGACTCGGCCGCCGTACTGGCTCTTCCCCGGATCGCAGGGGAGTGTAGGGTCGAAATGCTCGTTCCGTTTGAGGCCGGGACCAGGCTCCTTGTCGAACGTGAATGCTGGGAGGTTGGGGGAGGTCATGGCTTCCGTTTCGGAACAGTGGAGATGTCAATGGAGATGTCAATCGCCGAATCGTACTTCCGGAACTGCTTCATGAATCTATGCCATTCCGCCGCGAAGAGTTCAGCGGCAAGCCAGAGACAGGTGAGGCCGATCAGGGCGAGAAGGGCGGCGGTCATGGCAACAAGGAGAACGCCGTTTCAATCG
The DNA here is from genome assembly GCA_038227745.1 of Gemmatales bacterium. Taxonomy (GTDB): domain Bacteria; phylum Planctomycetota; class Planctomycetia; order Gemmatales; family Gemmataceae; genus DASPXY01. The sequence goes on from JBBRPS010000051.1 coordinate 528, forward strand.
CCCCGACGGCATCCCCGAAGGAGCGAAACCAGGTTTGGAAGATTTTCACGCCGATCTCCTCAGCGGGGTGCGGACCAGCGACCTGGTGATTGTCGGGATAGCCAGCTCTGAGGCCCTGGGGATCGAGAAGAATGTCTAGGATCGAGACCCACTCAGGGTGCAACGAGCTGTGCGTGTAGCCTTGCTGGTCATCAGACAGCCAAGAGCTGTTGCGAGTGAAGTTGATGTACTTCTTGCAGCCTCCAGCGACCTGGGCCTCGATGATCCTGGCGAGCTTCTTGGTGGTGAGTTCGGGGGTGGGAGTCATCGTATCGGAGAGAAGAGATGCGGAAACCGTTTCTTGATGACCGCCGCGAGGTCGAAGTCGCCGTTCCGCTCCAGGGCCTTCGCCATTGCGATCATGTCCTGGGGGCGGACGAGGAAGGCCACGTCGCCCATGTTGATCCTTTCCTGCAAGGTGCTGGATGCTGGGCTCTTGGCCGATGGTTCGGGATTAGGAGTCATGAAAGGGTGAAGAAAAGGATGTTGTCCTCTGAGTCACGGTAGGTCCATCGCTGCTCCTCCTCCGACCAGGTGCCAACGTACGCTTTGCCGACGACAAGGTCGCCACTTGTGAGTTCCTTCAGGGTGCCGTTGACGAGCTTCATCAACGGCTTGGCCGATGTCGAGACATTGGTGTTCATGGGAGGATGTGGAAGAGCCAGAGCTTGAATCGCTGCCAGAGAGGCACCTTGTACCTCGGAGGGATGACGGCCGTGCCGTGCGAGGTTTCTTTTTGCAGGCCGAGGATGGCGAGTCTGGGGTTGGTCATGACCTGGAGAGGGGATCGAACTCAAGGGCTTCTGTGACTTTCCGGCAATGGCAATCGCATTTTTCCGGGAACAAGTTTCCGCCCCTGCATTGATAGTCATGCTCGACCTGATGGAGGGCCTCTTCCATCTTGGCGTACTTCTCGGTGATGGCGTTGCACTGTTTTTGGTTGAGAGTCACCTGCATGCCGCCGTAGCCGTCGCCCGCGATCTCGGAGATGAGCTGTGATGTGCGGTTTTGGGCTTCAGTCATGTGCTGTGAGGAGGGAGGGATTGGCGTGAATGTTCCCGATGACTTCGCAATCCTGTTCGACCCAGAGTTCGACCCAGGCTTGATGGAAGTTGTCTTCCATCGCTTCACGGAACTCCCACTGCTCGACGCGGAACGCACCGTCTATCCAGCGAACATCGCTCCGGCAGTCACCCCGGCCGTTGAGCCTTACGATATCGCCCTCGAAGATTTCTGTGCCGTTTCGGTCCTTGAGGCCAGTGGACCAGAGGATTGTCTGGCCCACCAGGTTGCCGAGTGCCTTCTCCGGATCATCGAAGTAGATACCGAAGGTTTCGGGATCAAGCTCCTGCAAGTCGAACGGCTTCGACATTCCCCACTCGGGGTGATAGACGCGGAAGCGGAGAGGAAGCATGGGTCAGGGGCGGGGGAGGGGAATGATCTTGATCTCGTTCTCGTTCAGGCCCAGGTAACGAGCTTCGTCACGGACGTAGTCCGCCGTGGGGACGATTTTCGTCTCGGTGATCTCCACGAGCCATCCCTGGCCCGTTTCGGTGGCGGTGAGGCGTTTGGACATGGGGACTGGGGAAGACGAGTGCAGCATATCGCACCCGGCCTCCCCGGCAAGCAGATCGTATTGACAGGTTCAGCCGTGATGCCCCCGAACTGCCCTTTCTCCGGCTTGACATCCGGCAAGGAACAGGGCCGCCAGAGCCGCCGAGACCTGGTCCGTTTTCAGCAGCCCCTCGATGACTGCCGCCTGGGCCTTGGGGAGTTTGACAGGAGTAGACGCATCGCCCTGCGGGGCCGTTTCGAGGAGAGCCCCGGAGTCTTTGAAGAAGTTCAAAAAAAGCATCTCGCACCTCTCAGTTCCGGTGGAAAAGCTCCATCAGAACGAATGAGGGGCGAAAGCGCCAGCCCAGTAGGATCGCTTTCATCTCCGACTCCCGTCGTCGTCAACCCGCTGAGGGAAGAAGACACGGCCAGACGGGGAAGATCAGATTTCGAGGAAACGCCTGTTCTCCAGCGTTCTCCCGGCCTCGCTCGCGTGTGCAGGCGAGGACATGACAGAAGCCGCCAGGGACGGCCTGTGAGCCGGAGAACGCCATGCAGTTTTACACCGTGAACGACCTGGTCGGGATGCTGAAGGTGTCGAAGAGCCAGCTGTACGCGATCATCGACTCGGGGAAGTTGAAGTGTCACAGGCTGACCACGGGGAGGCAGGGGTGCATCCGCATCTCGCAGGCCCAGCTGGACGCCTACCTGCAAGAGACGGAATTGCCGTCCGCCCTGGTCGCGGAAGAAGAGCCGCTGCGGTACATCAAATAGCCTCAAACCCGCTTGCGTTGTCGCAAGGCGGGCGTAGGCTGTTCGTGCTTGGCGAACGGTCGAACCTTACCACAGGCGGGGGGCGTGATCCACGGATGGGCCCTCTTGCAGATTCCCCGCACGAAGGGGGGACTTGCCCTGTGTCGTTGTGAGTGCGGTACGGTTAAACCTGTCAAACTCGAAAACATCCTGCGGGGCCTGTCCCGCCGCTGTAAGAGCTGCTCTTCTCGGATTACGAAGACGAAACACGGGGCATCCGACTGCGGGAGGACAAAGGCCGAAGACCGCCTGTACCGCATCTGGAAGGCGATGAAGTGGCGGTGCAGCCCGAAGAACGAACGCGCACGGAACTACCACGGCCGGGGGATTCGTGTATGCCGTGAATGGTCGAGGGGCTACCCGGCATTCCGGGACTGGGCACTGCGATCCGGCTACCGAGAGCACCTGACCATCGACCGCGAGGACAACGACCTGGGATACAGTCCCCGGAATTGTCGGTGGGTGGGATACGGCCCGCAGGCGAGGAACACGCGTCGCAACCGCCGAGTGACGGCGTTCGGCGAAACAAAGCTCGTGTGCGAATGGCTGGAGGATCGCCGCTGCAAGGTGGGGGGCTCTGCCCTCGCGATGCGGCTGCGGCGGGGCTGGACCGAGGAGGACGCCATCTCCACGCCGCCGCTCGCCTCCAAGACGGACCCTAACCGCCCATCGCCTGCCTCATCGCCCCCACGAGGACGTCCTCACGCTTGTCGATGTGGGCGTAGGAGCGGCTGATCGTCTGGATCGACGTGCCGAACAGCTCGGCGACCACGGCGACCGGAACCCCGCGGATCAAGGCGTCGGAGATCGCCGTGTGTCTCAGTGTGTATGCAGACACGTCTTCCAGCCCCAGCCGACCGGCGAGCTGGCGGAACCGCCAGGTGATCGACTGCCGAGACCACGGGGTACCCTTGGCGTTGCGGAGCAGCGGACCTTCGGGGTACTTCGCCACGAGCCTCCGCGTCAGCTCGACCATCTCGGGGACCAGGAAGATGACGCGCTTCTTGCCCTTCTGCTTGCGGCTGTTCTTCCACTTGACGAGCGTCCAGGTGCCCTTCCCCAGGTCCACGTCGGCCGCCGTCACCTTGCACACCTCGGAGAAAGGGCGTGCCCCGGTCAGTTCGAGCGCCATTATGTATTCGGCGAACACGCCTTTGACTGCCGAGCGGATCGCTTTCCGCTCGTCCTCGGTGAGGTAGCGTTCCCGGTTGGGGATCGAGCCGGGCTGGACGTGCTGGAGCGGGTGCTGCGGCATGTTCAGCTTCTTGAAGCCGTAGTTGAGGGCCGCCAGTACGATCGCCCTGGCCCGTGCCTGCGTGCTCTCCGACCACACCGAGCCGTCGCGGTAGCGTTCCTTGTCCCCCTCCTTCCGCTTCCCCCCGGCCCGCACCTTGCCCGCCTCCTTGGCGTGCTTGCGGCACCAGCCGTCGAGGTCGTCCTCGCAGAGCCGGGCGACGAGGCGCTTGCCGACGTGGTCCTTGAAGGACTGCAGGAAGAACAGGTGGACGTCGGACGTCTCGGGCTCGTTCGTCGCCTTGGAGTGGTCGAGGAACTTGTCCGCCAGGCGGGCGAAGGTCCAGCCCGTGTCGGTGGTGGCGGCCCCCTGTGTCCCACGTAGGATCTTCTCCAGCATGCGCTGGCTGGCGGCCTCGCCTTTCTCGACCTTGTCGAGACGGGTCTGGACGCCGTCGATCTTCGTGTAGTAGTGTTCGCGGCCTTCGCGCTTCCAGAGTTTCCGGGGGCGGGGCATAAAAAAATCCTCCATAGAACGAAAGGTGCCCAAAGGTGCCACCCTTCATTATACGGAGGAAAAAGCTAGGACAAGCTCCTGCGTACCAGGATTACTCCCGGCCCCGGATCGGGACGAGCACGGACGAATCCTGTCGCCGTAACTCGCGGGATGGACGGTGTTTGTCGCCGTGGCCACCCCTTCGGTAGAGCAGCCCTCTGGGGGCGAATTATGTCCCAGAGCTGTCTCTTTGCGTCACCCCCTCGCGGGGATTTTGCCCTTTCGAGGATGAAAGGCGTTGCGATCCAGGCAAGACGCGGAGGCTTGCCCCCGGCGGCGCCACCAAAGCTGGACACCGCCGTTGCTCCACAACTCTAGATCACGTTTCGCCCGGTGCCAACCGCCGCCCCCCAGAATGCCGAAAAACCCCGCCCGCCATGCCGGTTTTCCCACCCGCGCCAGTCGCGCCACCCCTCCCTCCCCTCCCGCCCGCCGCAGCCGACGGGCGGCGTGTCTTGACCCGTTTCCGTGCATCTGGTAGAGCCGTTTGCCGATCCTAGTGCTGGAGGTTTGCCGCCAGCGGAAGAAGACCAGCATCTGGACGGACGCAAACCGGAGCGGAGAGAAGCATGCAGGTCCCTCAGCCGGATGACCGGGCGCAGCGGGCGCTGACCAGTCTCGTCCTGCCCGCCTACAACGCGGGGGGGCGCGCGGAACGGACCTGGTACGAGCTCCGCGAGTTCCTCCGCTGGGCTCCGGGCGAGTGGGAGATCCTGTTTGTCTGCGACGGCTGCACCGACGGCACGCCCGGCCGCCTCGCCGAGCTGACCCGCGCCGAGTCCGACCGCGTCCGCGTCCTCAGCCACCACCCCAACCGCGGCAAGGGCCACACCGTCCGCGAGGGGCTGCGGGCCGCCCGCGGCCGCTGGCGGCTGTTCACCGACATCGACCTGGCCTACGGCTTTGACGACATCCTCCGCCTCGCCGAGACCCTGCAGGCCGGCGCCGATGTGGCCATCGCCTCGCGGCTCCACCCCGAGAGTCGGCTCCTCGTGCCCCCGCGCCTCCAGGGCTACGCCTACCGCCGTTACCTCCAGAGCCTCATCTTCTCGAGCCTCGTCCGCCTGTTCCTGCCGGTGCCGCATCGCGACACCCAGGCCGGGCTGAAGGGGTTGAGCGCGCGCGCCGCCGAGGCCGTGCTGCCGCACCTGCGCTGCCGCGGCTTCGAGTTCGATTGCGAGCTGCTGACCGCGTGCAAGTGCTTCGGCTTCGAGGTCGCGGAGGTCCCCGTGTGCGTGCGCTACGAGGACGCGGCCAGCACGACGGGCCTGCGGACCGTGACCCGCATGGTCGGCGAGCTGTGGAAGATCCGCCGGACCTGGCGCAAGCGCTGGCTCGCGGCCGCGGCGGCCCCGACGCCGGAGTCCGTCGCTGAGGTCGAGATGCCCCTGCCGCCGCGGGCCGTCCGCGTCGCCGCCGAGCAGGCCAAGCCGCGCGTGGCCGGCGCCCTGGGGGGCTACTGTGGACGCTAAACGCTACCTCGTCGTCACCGCCGACGATTACGGCATCGGCCCGGCCACCTCGCAGGGCATCCTCGACCTGGCCGCCCAGGGCCGCGTCACCTGCACGGTCCTGATCGTCAACACGCCCTACGCGGATCTGGCCGTGCGCGCCTGGCGCCAGGCCGGCTGCCCGCTGGAACTGGGCTGGCACCCGTGCCTGACGCTCGACCGGCCGGTGCTGCCCGCCGAGCGCGTGCCGAGCCTGGTGCGGCCCGACGGCTGCTTCTGGCCGCTGGGCAGTTTCCTGCGCCGCGTCTGCCTGGGGCGCATCAACCCCGCCGAGGTCGAGGCCGAGCTGCGTGCCCAGCTCACGCGCTTCACCGACCTGGTCGGCCACCCGCCGACGGTCGTCAACTCGCACCAGCACACCAGCCTGTTCCAGCCGGTCGGCGACATCCTCCTCGACCTGCTGGCCCGGCGGCGACCGTTGCCCTACGTGCGGCGGGTGTGCGAGCCGTGGCGCATGCTCCTCGGCGTGCCGGGCGCGCGCGGCAAGCGGGCGACGCTATCGCTGCTGGGGCGGCGCGACGCCCGGCGACAGGCGCACCACGGCTTCCCCGGCAACGACTGGCTGGCGGGCATCACGAACCCGCCCTTCGTCGCCGACCCGCTCTTCCTGGTGCGCTGGCTCGGGCGCGTGCCCGGCAAGGTCGTCGAGCTGGCGTGCCACCCGGGCTACTGGGACGGCACGCTGATCGACCGCGACTGCACCGAGGCCGACGGCGGCGTGCAGCGGCGCGTCGAGGAGATGCAGCGCCTGAGCGAGCCGAGCTTCACTGAGGTCTGCCGGCACGCGGGCTTCACGCTCGTCTCACCGGCGCAGCTGAGCGCGTCCCGGACGGTGAGGGCCATTCATGCCGCCTGACGCCCCCAGCCCGGAAGTCGCGACGCCGCACCGCCTGCCCGCGCTGGCGTTGGCGGCCTGGGTGGTCGTGGTGCTGGCCATCTGCGGTCGCGTGCTGCTGGCGTCGAAACCGCACGGCGTCTACCCGATTTTCGCGCACGCCGGAGCGGGTTGGCTGGCCGGGGAAGACCTGTACTCCGCCCCGGCGCCGGAGAGCGGCCTGGACCAGTTCCGCTACAGCCCGGCTGTCGCCGCTCTGCTGGCGCCGTTCAGCCTGCTGCCCGACCGCGTCGGCGGCAGCCTGTGGCGGCTGCTGAACGCGGCGGTCTACCTGGCGGCCTTCGCCTGGTGGTGCGCCGCCGTCGTCCCGGGCGGCACGCGCCTGACGGCAGCGCGGCGGGCGGCGCTGTGGCTGCTCCTGGTACCGCTGTCGGTGGGGAGCCTGAACAACGGCCAGAGCAACCCACTGGTGATGGGGCTGCTGCTGGCCGCGGTCGCCGGCGTGGCCCGACGGCGCTGGAACCTGGCCGCGGCGTGCGTGGCCGTGGCCTTCCTGTTCAAGGGCTATCCGCTGGCGGTCGGCCTGCTGCTGGCCGCGGTCTATCCGCGGCAGTTCGCGCCGCGGCTGGCGCTGGCCCTGACGGCGGGGCTAGCCCTGCCGTTCCTGCTGCAGCGGCCCGCGTACGTCCTTGGCGAGTACGAGCAGTGGCTGCGGCTGGTCGGTGGGGACGACCGCAAGGACAGGCCGGTGGTCAACGCCTACCGCGACCTCTGGCTGCTCTTCCGGGTGGCCGGGGTGCCGCCGGGCAAGCAGGCGTACCTGGCGCTGCAGCTGCTGACCGCGGCGGGCGCGGCGGCGCTGTGCGTCGCGGGCCGGGTGGCCTGCTGGCCGCGGCGGAGGCTGCTGACCGCGCTGCTGTCGCTCGGCGTGTGCTGGATGCTGCTGTGCGGGCCGGCGACCGAGTCGGCGACGTACCTCATGCTGGCGCCCGTCCTGGCGTGGGCCGTGGTGGAGGGCTGCTCGGCGGGGGCGACGTGGCGGTCGCGCTGGCTACCGCTCGCGAGCTTCGGCGTGCTGACGTTGGCGCAGGCGGCCGTCTGGTTCCCGGTCGGCAAGCCCCTGCACGCACTCGGCGTGCAACCGCTCGCCGCGCTCGTGCTGACGGCCGGGCTGGTGGCCGACTACCTCGGGCGCCTGTCCGAGGGCGGCAGGGCGGCGCGGGTGCTCTGCCCCGGGCCGTGAGGGACGAGAGGTTTCCTCGAGAGGGGCCTCGGCGGCGGACGCCCGGTGCGTTACGGAAACGGAGCAGTGAAGATGGCACGGGAGCGGCACAAGTTGAGCGTCGTCTGTCCGGCCTTCAACGAGGAGGAGGTACTGCCGCATTTCCACCAGGAACTGTGCGCCGTCCTGGCCGCCCTCGAACCCTCGTACACCGCGGAGATCGTTTACGTCGATGACGGCTCTTCCGACGGGACGCTGCGCGTGCTCCGCGAGCTGGCGGGCCGCGACGCGCGGGTGCGCTACCTCTCCTTCAGCCGGAACTTCGGACACCAGGCGGCGCTGACGGCGGGGTTGGAGCACGCCGGCGGCGACGTCCTCGTCACGATGGACGCGGACCTGCAGCACCCCCCGGAGCTGCTGCCCGCGCTCTTGCAGAAGTGGGAGCAGGGGGCCGAGGTCGTGCTGACCATCCGCGCGGAGGACCGGCGGCTGGGGTTCTGCAAACGCTTCACGTCGAAGTTCTTCTACCGCGTGATGCGCCTGCTGAGCACCACGGACATCCGCATGGCCGCCGCCGACTACCGCCTGATGTCGCGCAAGGCGGTCAACGCCCTGCTGCAGCTGCGCGAGGCGCACCGCTTCCTGCGCGGCATGGTGCAGTGGCTCGGCTTCCCGACCGCCGAGGTATCGTTCCGCCCCGGCGGCCGCAAGGCGGGCGTCTCGAAGTACGGCCTGCGGCGCATGTTGAACCTGGCGGGGGACGGCATCCTGTCCTTCTCGCGCGTGCCGCTGCGCATCGCGACGTTCCTCGGCCTGACGGCGGTGTCGTTCGGCCTGCTGTATTCCGCGTTTTTGGCGGGGCGCTGGCTGCTGTCGCCGGCGCCCGCCGACGCTGGCCTGGGCGTGCTGCTGGCGACGACGCAGCTGCTCGGCGGCTGCATCCTGTGCGCGGTCGGCCTGGTCGGCGAGTACGTCGGCCGCATCTACGAACAGGTCAAGGGCCGGCCGCTGTACGTGCTGAAGGAGTCTTCCGCGGAGACCGGCGCGGGGAGGGCGCACGGCGAAGGTCCGGTGCGCGAGGCGGCGTGACCCCGTTTAGCCGCGAGCGGTGAGCCGGGACACAGGAGGTCTCAGAGTGGACGGAACCAATGCCGCGCGGGCCCTGTCGCGCTGGGAGCGGGCCGGTCTGGTCCTGCTGCTCCTGCTGGCGGTCGGCTTCGGCGTGCTCGTCGAGATCCGCACCGCCTTCCTCAAGCGCCGCATGGGCGACGTGGGCTGCTACCTGCGTGCCGCCTGGGCGGTCCGCGCCGGCGCCGACCTCTACGACGTCATAGAGGACAACGGCTGGCACTACAACTACCCGCCCCTCCTCGCCATCCTCATGGCGCCGCTCGCCGACCCGCCCCACGGCGCCGACACCACGGGCATGCTGCCCTACGCCGTCTCCGCCGCGGTCTGGTACGTTTTCAGCGTCCTGTGCCTGGCCCTTGCGGTCCACTGGCTGGCCCGCGGCCTGGCGCGCACCGGCCCGCCGTGGCTCCGGCAAACCCTTGACGGCGGCCGCACGTGGTGGGTGCTGCGCGTGCTCCCCGTCCTCATTTGCCTGACGCCGATCGCCCACACCCTGATGCGCGGCCAGGTCAACCTGCTGCTGCTGGCGCTGCTGTGCGGCATGGCGGCGGGGATACTCAGCGGGCAGAACTTCCGCGCCGGCCTCTGCCTCGCCGGCATGATCTGCATCAAGGTGTTCCCCGCGTACCTGCTGCTCTATCCGCTGTGGAGGCGCGACCGCCGCTGTATTGCCGGCTGTGCGGCGGGCCTGTTCCTCGGGCTGGTGGCCATCCCCGTGGCGGCGTTCGGGCCGGAGCGGGCGGTGGTACACTACCAGACCTGGGCGAAGGTGCTCGTCGGCCCGGCCCTCGGTGCCCGCACCGACGAGTCGCGCGCCAAGGAACTCATCGAGGTGGTCGCCACCGACACCCAGGCGTTCCAGGCCGTCCTGCACAACACGCTGCACGTCAACCGCTGGACGCGGCCCGTCCACCCCGAACCGTGGGTGCGCGCCGCCCACTGGCTGATCGGCGCCGTACTGACCGGCCTGACGCTGCTCGCGGCCCGGCGGCGCCGGCGCGAAGGGGTCGATGCGGTCCTGCTGCTGGGGGCGCTGACGACGATCATGCTGCTGCTCTGCCCCGTCTGCCACCTGCACAACCTGGCCCTGTCCGTGCTGCTGGTGATGGCGCTGATCGCGTCGGACTGGCAGCGGACCGGCCGGCCGCGGCTGGGCTGGGGGCTGACGCTGTTGTTCACCGTCCACGTCGGACTGAACATCGTGCCGCAGCTGCCGAGGTGTGAGTATACACGCGACCTGGGGCTGGCGATGTACGGGGCGCTGCTGCTCTGGGGCGCCGCCGTCGTCAAGCTGTGGCGCGGCGCCGCGGCGCCGCCGGCCGCGGCGAACGTGCCGCCGGCCATCGCGGCCCGGGCGGCGTGATCGGAGGGGGGGCCGGCGATGTCCTGGACGATCCGAGTGCCGCTCCTCCTCGCTGCCCTGGCCCCCGCGGCCGCGGGGCGGGCTCAGGAGGCCGCGCCCGCGGCGCCCCTGCCGGGCGTTGTGTTCGTGGTCGGCGGCGTCGGCGGCTGGGACCCGCTGCCGACGAGCGCGGAGCTGATGTTTCCCCTGGCCGGCGTGAGACATCGCGTCTGCGACTTCGTCTGGACGCACGGCTGGGGCCAGCTCTTCCGCGACCTCAAGGACACGCCCCACCTCGTCCGCAAGGCCGAGGAACTGGCCGCGCTCATCACCGAGTTCAAGAACTGCGAGCCGGACCGGCCGGTCTACGTCGTGGCCAAGAGCGGCGGCACCGGCCTGGCCCTGCTCGCGGCGGAGCAGCTGCCGCCGTGTACGCTGGAGCGGCTCATCCTGATCTCGGCCGCCGTCTCGCCGACGTACGACCTGCGGCCGGCCCTGCGCGCGACGCGCGGCGAGGTGGTGTCGTTCTACTCGTGCCTGGACCGCGTCATCCTCTGGTGGGGGACGCGCACGTTCGGCACGGCGGACCGCGTCTACTGCTCCGGCGCCGGCATGACGGGCTTCAAAGAGCCGCCCGACCTCGACGACGAGGAACGGGCGATGTACGGCCGGGTGGTGCAGATCCCCTGGCGGCCGAGCATGCTGCTGCAGGGCTACGCGGGCATGCACTCGGGCAACAGCTTCCCGCTGTTCCTGCTGATGCAGGTCGCGCCGTGGTTGAGATGAGCACCCAGGGGAGGGGAAGGGCCATGCGGAAGTGGCTGCGCTGCGACGTGCTCACGTTCGCCTGCCTGGTCTGGGTCGGGCTGGCGGTCGCGTTCGCCGTGCTGGCGTTCTTCAACCCCTATTCGCACAGCGTCTATCCGATTTACGCGCCCGCCCCGCGCCGCTGGTGGCTCGGGCAGGACATCTACGTCCGCCTCGTCGATTTCTACCGCTACAGCCCGCTGTTCGCGATCTTGCTAACGCCCTTCGCCGTCCTGCCCGACTGCTGGGGCGGCTCGCTCTGGAAGGCGTTCAACATCGGCGTGTACGCCCTCGGCCTGGCCGCCGCGCTACGGCACCTGTTCCCGGCCCGGCTGTCGCGCAACCAGACGGCCGCCCTGCTCCTGCTGGCGCTGCCGCTGTCGTTCCACAGCATGTACAACGGCCAGGCGAACCTCATCATGGTCGCGTCGCTCCTGCTCGGCCTGGCCGCGGCAGCGCGCGCGCGCTGGAACGGGGCCGCCGCCTGGATCGCCTTCGCGACGCTGGTGAAGGGCTACCCGCTGGCCCTGGCGCTGATCCTGAGCGTGCTGTACCCGCGCAAATTCGCCGGGCGCTACGTCGCCTCCCTCGCCGCGGGATTGCTGCTGCCGTTCGCCACGCAGGCGCCGGCGACGGTGGCCGCACAGTACGCGAGCTGGGCCCGGCACATGAGCGACAGCACCTCGATCATGCGCGAACGGCTGCGCTCCATCGACCACCTCCTCGACGTGTACGGCGTGCCCATCACGCCGCCCGCCTTCGCCCTCCTCGGGCTGCTCGCCGGGGCGGGCGTCCTCGGGATGAGCCTCCTGTGGGCGCGGCGTCTGACGGACCGGCGCGAGTTGCTCACCCGCGTGTTCCTGCTGTTCGCCGCCTGGGTGGCGCTGTTCGGGCCGGCGACCGAGACGTGCAGCTACGTCATCCTCGCCCCGGCGATCGCCTGGGCCCTGATCGACGCCTGGCGCCCCGGCGTCCACGTGAGCGAACGACTCGTGCTGGCCGCCAGCCTGTTCCTGATGGGGCCGAGCGTCACGGACCTCGTCGGCCAGACGCTTCGCAACTTCGCGAACGCCCACGCCGTCCAGCCGCTCGGCGCCCTGGTCTTCGCGGGTTATCTCCTCGTGCGGGGCGGCACACGGCCCGCCGCCGCGGAGGCCGCGGCCCCGCAGACGGCCGCCCGCAAGGCCGCCTGAGCGGTGCTCACTTCTGCCCGTTCGCCGCCGCCGTCCACCACCACACGTCCCGCGGCGTCATGGTCCCGTGCGGCCCCACGCGCGGGTCGCGGTAGCCCCAGTCGCTGATGTCCTTGAGGTATTGTACCCGCGACAGCAGAGTGCCCTGGCAGACCTTCTCCTCGAGCGGCGGGGCCGCGGTCTCGTCCCGCAGGCGCTGCGTCAATTCGGCCATGACCCACTGGGGGACCTTGTCGCGCTCGCCGGGGTAGACGAAGCCGAACAGGACGAGGTGACTGAACAACACCCGCCAGTGCGGGCCGAATCGGTCCAGCAGCCGCCGCCAGTCGAACACCTCGCCGCGCGCACGCAGCAGGTGGCAAATGTCCGCCCCGTCGAAGCGCTCGCGCTCAATGACGAACCCCTTCGACCAGATCATCTCCTCGACGGGACTGAGCAGCACCTGCTCGCCGAGGATCTCCCCCAGCGGGGCGTATTCAAACCAGGCGTCATCGACGCGCGCCACGCCGTTGCCGGAGCTGAAAATGATGTCGCAGAATTCGTCGGCATGGAACGCCTTGCCCAGCCAGTGCGGGAAGGTCATCTCCGTCTGGTAGCCGTGCGCGGCGAGCAGGTCCAGGACCCCCTGCGCGTCTTGCGGCCGCACGAAGAGGTCGAAGTCCTTGGTGTGCCGCACGATGCCGGTGTAGTACGCCAGGGTGTAGGCGCCGCCCACGAGGAACGGGACCTTCTCTGCCTGGAGGACATGCACGACGTGCTTGTAGAACTCGGCCGCTTCGGGGCTGAGGATGTCCTGAACGGTTGCGGTTGCCGACATGGGTGCCTCACTTCTTCTCGGGGAGTCAGCGAATATCTTGAACCTCGCGGAGGCGCCCGGGCGCCTTCCCCGCGGCCGGTTAGTTGTCGAACCGTCCCGAAATGGCCGGGATCAAATGGGAGGCAAAATGTATGCCGTCGGGTACGCCTTTTGCCGTGCGTGTAGCAGAGCCTGTACTGTGGGTCAGGACTCCGATCCTGACAGGTCGATGTCAGGATCGGAGTCCTGACCCACAACCCCGCACCGTGGCGAGAGAGGGAGAGGGAAACCATGTCCACAACTGAGACGCGAGTGCGCGTGGCGGCGCTGGCGGACATTCATTTCGGCAAGGCGTCGCACGGCACCTGTGAGGCCCTGTTCCGCCGCATCAGCGAGAGCGCCGACGTCCTGCTGCTGTGCGGCGACCTGACGGACCACGGCCAGCCCGAGGAGGCGCAGGGTCTGGTGCGTGAGTTGAGCGGGGTGTTGAAGATCCCCGCCCTGGCGGTGCTGGGCAACCACGACTGGCACTCGGGCAAGCAGGTGGAGGTCGAGCACATCCTGGAGGAGGCGGGGATCCGCGTGCTGGACGGCGACGACTGCGAGGTGTGCGGCGTCGGCTTCGCGGGCGTCAAGGGGTTCGGCGGCGGCTTCGGCCGGCACACCCTGGAAGCCTGGGGCGAGGACTGCATCAAGCGCTTCGTGTACGAGGCGGTCGAGGAGACGCTGAAGCTCGAGAAAGCGCTGGCCCGGCTAAGCACTCCGCAGCGGATCGTTTTACTGCACTATGCGCCGATCCAGGCGACGGTCGAGGGGGAGCCACCGGCGATCTTTCCGTTTCTAGGGTCGAGCCGGCTGGAGGAACCGCTGAATCGCTACCCGGTGACGGCGGTCTTCCACGGCCACGCCCACCACGGCAGCCCCGAGGGCCGGACGAAGGACGGCGTGCCGGTCTACAACGTCGCGTACAAGGTATTGCGGCAGGCGTTCGGTGAGGAGAAACCGCCTTTTCGGGTCCTGGAAGTGCCGCTGGCGGCGGCGACGGGGGTGGGCTAAACGGCGAAGGCTGGCGGCTCAGAGGAGTGCCTCGAGTTCTTCGGCGGTCAGCCGGGTGTCCAGCCGGCAGCCCACGACGTACTCGCCGCCCGGCTCGCGCGTGGCGTGGACGACGCCGGCCGACAGTTCGTGGACCTTCTCGCTGCCGGTCGCCTTGAGGCGGATGACGACGTGCTGGCCGGGCGCCAGCGGGCGGCCGAGGAGCAGGCCGACGCCGCCGAGGGACAGGTCGAGCACCCAGGCCCGCTGCATCTCCAGCTTCTCGGCCAGGACCACCCGCCCGGGCGTCGCCGGCGCGCAGTGGTAGCGCACCGTGGCGCGGCGGTTAGATGAAACCTTCTCCGGGGCCGGGCTCTCCTGCAGCGGCACGTGACGGAATGACATGCTCTTCTCCAACGCTGTGGTCGCCATTGACGCGGATCCCGGGGGGCGGGCCGGGGCGCTCACAGCAGGGCCTTCAGATCCTCCTCGCTCAGGGACCGGATAAAGTTGCAACCCAGGGCCCACTCGCCGTCCGGCCGGGCCGTGACGTGGACGACGCAGGCGAGCATGGTCCGCGTGAACTCCCCCTTCGCCGCCCGCAGTTCCACACTGAGCAGGGCGCCGTTATCGATCCCTTCCGCGGTGAGCAGCCCGCCGCCGCTGGCCGACAGGTTGAGCACGCCGGCCGGCTTCCGGCCCGCGCCCTCCGCCGCCACCTGCTGGTAGACGGCCTTGACGTCGCAGGGGAAACGCATCCACGTGCGCTGGTCCGAGGGCGGGTGGCGGACGCGGTGGGCGCCGAACGCCTGCAGGTCCTCCTCGCTCAGCTCGCGCGAGAAGGTGCAGCCGACCACCCACTCGCCGTTGGCGCCCGGAGTGACGTGGACCACGCACGCCAGCACGTTGCAGCGCGACGCTTCCGTGGCGCCGGGCAGTTCGACGCTCAGCATGTCCCCTTCCGCAAAGGCGCGGTCCACCGCCAGGCTGACCCCGCCCAGGGAGATGTTGCGCACCCGGGCGGACAGCCGCTCGACGGTCCCTGGCGCGGCCGGCTGGTAGGTCGTCTCCAGGTCGGCGGGGTAGCGGATCCAGATGCGGCGTTCCTCCTCCGCCTGGGCAACGGACGAGGAGGCGTCGGTGCGGGGGTGTCGCCCGAGCAACCGCTTCCAGAACGAGACCGTGCGCTCAAACATGCTGACCTCACGACAGGCGGGCAGGGCGGCGCCGCGGCTCTCGGCCCCGCGAGAAGTCCGCCCGTTCGTTGTCCCGGGAATCGTTTGCGCCGCCGGCGCGTTCGCCGGACGCTGAAGTATAGCACACGAGTCGCGGCGCCTGGCGGCGCCGGCCGGATTGTCTGCCCGGGCCTTCCGTCCCCAAGATGAGGCCCGTGCGCCGAGCCCAGCGGTATCACCGGGGCCGGCCACAAATCCGCGCGGGTGATTGCCGCAGGCGCCGCCCGGTGCTATTCTGCGCCCTCATGCAGAGGTAACAGAACCGCCCGCGAAACACCGTGAGGGACACCGTATGCACCGTCTCGTGGTCCGCGCTCCAATCGCCATCGCCGCCGCCGTCCTGGGGCTCCTCGCCCTGTCCGCGCCGCTGCCGGCCGGCAAGGACGACCCCAAACCCAAGAAGGAGACCAAGAAGGAAGGCAAGAGCGACACCGCCAAGGGGAAGTCCACGGCCCCCGAGGTCCCGCCCATGCAGGGCGTCTCGGAAGTGATCCGCCTCTTCAACGGCAAGGACCTGGAAGGCTGGGAGGGGCACAAGGAACTGTGGTCGGTCAAGGACGGCGCGATCGTGGCGAAGAACACGGAGCCGATCAAGGTGAGCACGTACCTGCAGACGAAGCGGAAGTTCCGTGACTTCCGGCTCACGGCGAACGTGAAGCTGGTCCAGTCGGAGATGCACTCGGGCATCGCCTTCTGGGGGCGCAAGGCGCCGGACAAGGGCGACCCGTACACCTACGCCGGCCACCTGGTCATGTTCCCGTCGGGCTGGGGCATGTACGACCTGTTTGGCCGCAACGGCCTGCCGGTGGACGGCGGCCCGGCGAAGAAGGTCGGCAAGCAGCACGACTGGAACTACCTGGAGATCCTCGCGCAGGGCAACCGGGTGCGCGTGGCGGTGAACGGCACGCTGGTCGTCGATTGGCGCGACCCCGAGCCGAAGCGCATCCTGGACGGCCCGATCGGCCTGCAACTCCATTCCAACGGTGTGCCGCAGGAGATCCACTTCAAGGACCTGATGCTGACGACGTTCCCGCAGGCGCAGATGATTACGGTGAAGTAGCCCTCGGGCTTCGTCCGCAGTCCCTGGCAGGGCGCCCGCTTGGGCGAGCGGCAGGTGCTGGTTTCCCCCCTCTCCCCTGTACGCGGGGGAGAGGGAAGGGACATCAACTCCTGCCGCTCGCCTAAAAGGGGCTCCGGGGACCGTTCTCACAGACTTCCCAGGAAATGGAGCAGGTCGCGCACTTCCTCGTCGGTCAGCTTGCCGGAGAGCTGATGGCCGTGCCGCGTGAAAACCTCCGCCAGAGTGAGGGCGCGGTTGTCGTGGAAGTACGGCCCGGCCTGGCTGACGCCGCGTAGGGAGGGCGGGTTGAAGTGCGTCCCGCCCGCCTCGTCGCGCAGCCCGACGTCGTAGGCCTTCGGCGAGGTGTAGGTGGGCGGCGCGTGGCAGGTGGCGCACTTCTGCCGGGCGAAGACCTTGCGGCCGCGCTTCCATGACGTCTCATCGACCGTCCCCCGCGCCTTCAGGAGCGAGGGCGGCGGCGCCAGGGTCCGCAGGTACGCCGTCAGGTCGCGGACGCGCTCCGCCGGCGGCGCCGGGCCTTGCATGGTACTCTTCAGGGACGTCCGGACCTGCGTCTCCAGGTCGGCCATCTTCCCGTCCCACGCCCACGGACCCGTATCCTTGACGCCCAGCAGCGACAGCACGCGCTTCGGTGTGCCGAAGGAGCCGTCGGTGAAGTTGTCGTTGAGGCGGCCGTTGGTGTGGCCGTCGGGGTGGCAACTGTGGCAGCTGAACCAGGCGTCGTGCGCGAGGCGGGCGTCGGAGAACAGCACCTCGCCGCGCTCTTCCGCCCGCAGCTCGTGTGCCGGCCCCAGGCGCACCTCGGCGACGACTTTCGGGCCCTGGAGATCGACCACGGAAATGGAGTCGCCGAACGTGTTGGCCACGTAAGCACGCCGGGCGGCCGCGTCCACCGCCAGGGCAGTCGGCCGGCTGCCGACGGCGAGGCGCGTCCAGATGACCTCCCCCGGCTTGCCGACCGCCAGCTCGTTCACGCCCGCCAGGGTGACGAGGGTCTGGCCGTCATAACTCTCGGCCACTTCCGTGGGATCGCCGGCCCCGCGCTCCACGTCGCCCAGCGAGTACAGCCCGTCGTTGCGCAGGACGTCGGCGCGCGGGTCGAGGATGCCGTCGAGGGACAGGCGGCGCACGTTGTTGGTGATGAGGTTGCCCGTGGTGATATCGCCGGTGGTGGTGCGGCCCTGGCTGTTGAGCGTCTGGTGCGTGAGCCACAGCGCCTTCCGCTTCCCGTCCAGCGCCAGGCCGCGGATGTTGCTGACGGCGAGGTGTCGTACGGATTCGATCTGCTTGCGGTGCAGATCCACCACGGCGAGTTGACCGCCGAAGGCGTCCGCGACGATCAGCCGCCCGCCCCCCGGAGCGAGGAGCTGCCGGCGCGGGGCGAAGGGAAGGTCGAGGACGGCAGTGACAGGCCCCTGCCGGTCGGACGGTTTCGCGGTGGCGGCGAGGTCGAGGATCATCAGGCGGCGCGGCCAGAGAAGAGCGACCGTGGCGAGGCTGCCGTCGTCGGTGACGCGAACACTCACCGGGGTAACGCCGACTTTCATGCGCCGCACCTCACGCAGCGCGTCCTGCCGTCGCGCCAGCAACACGACCTCGCCGGCCTCCTCGTCGGTGACCAGGACGAGTTCGCCATCGCGCGCGGCAGCGATGTCGGAGAGCCGGCGGCCGACGCGCGTCTCCGCCACCACGCGGCGCCCCTGCGTGTCGAGGATGGCGACAGTGCCGCTGTCTCGGTTGGCGACGAGCAGCCTCTTGCCGCCGTCCACGAGCACCAGGGCGACGGGGCGGCGCAGGCGGATACCGGGTGGTTCTTTCTCGCGCGGCGCGTTGTCGGCCTGTCCGAGGAGGATCCACGGCAGCGCCAGGATACCCGAGGCGACGAGGAGAAGGCGGATCGTCTGCGGCATGGCGGGTCGCTCCCGAACGCGCTGTTGTCACCCCGGAGTGGTATACACGTACTCGGGGTGGGTGTCCGGCAGCCGGGAGTCTATAGCGGGAGGGGAGCGGGTATCGGCCGGGCGATCTGTCCTCAGGCGAGCGCGAGGAGCCCGCGCTCGCCCGAGGCTCGCGGCTAAACGAGGTGCGGCGACAGCTGTTCCTCCAACTCGCGCACCGAGCGGACGCAGAACGCGACCCCGCCGCGCCGCGTCACCTCTTCGAGGAACCACTCCTGATCCGGGGACAGGCTACCTCTCCCCCCCTTGCACTCGACGGCGAGGAAAACGCCCTGCAGCGACGGCCGCCCCTCATGGCAGGACTTCCGCGGCAGAATGCCGAGGATGTCGGCAACCCCCTTCAACCCTCGGAACGAACGGAAACATTTCCGCGACGGATCGAAGATGCCCGTGTTGTTGCTGCGCCAGGCGAGCACGCCCTTGAGGCGCAGGTAATCGAGGCAGGCGGTCAGGACGTCGGCTTCTTTCAACGAGACGCGCATGGCTCCCTCCGGTGAACGTGTGTACGCTACGGAGTTTCGGCCGGCGCGCCGCGAGAGCTTCAGTCGAAATGAGGGAATCGCATTTCGCAAGCGCTTGACGTGAGTCATTCCCTCCCCTAAATTCATACGGATTCCGCTGCTTTCACCCGAGGGGAACAGCGGTTCGGGGATTTTCCGCATTTTCTGACAACTTTTACCGACTGGCGCAGTTTCCAGGGGAAGACCTCGTCGGGGAGACCATGCCCATGCCACTCCCGGTCCGTGGCGGGGCTTACCGAGATGATCCGCAAAGGAGATCCGCTCATGCAGAAGCCCACTCGGGCGCCAGCCCTCGCGCTGGCCGCCCTGGCCGTCGTCCTGCCCCTCGCCGTTGCGGGCGGGGGCGGCACACCCATCGACCCGACGCCCATCGTCGCCTACCGCTACGGCCCGAAAATGACCTTCGGCGTGTCCGTCCTCAAGACGCCGCAAGGGAAGCCGGTCAAGAAGCTGCTCACGTACGCCGACGATGGCAACACCAACAGCACCATGGTACGCATCGGCGGCAAGGACGAGGTGTTCGGCGGGCCGGGCGGCAAGTGGGTCGAGAAGGGCGGCAAGATACCGGCCAAGAAGGTCGGGGCGGCCGGCACGCGCTCGGTCTGGGCGAGCGGCTCGATCCACGTCACGCAGATCCTGCGCATCCTGCCCAGCCAGGCCCACGAGGTCGGCGGCAGCCCCAAGCGGTTCTTCGACACCGTGCGCGTGCATTACATCCTGGAGAACAAGGGGGCCAAGCCGCGCAAGGCCGCGCTGCGCGTCATGCTGGACACGCTCATCGGCGGCAACGACGGCGTCCCGTTCACGGTCCCCGGCCAGCCGGGCCTGGTCACCGTCGGCAACTTCGCGCCCGCCGCCGACGTGCCCGACTTCATCGAGGCCCTGGAGCGCTCGGACCTCGATAACCCGGGCACGGTGGCGCACCTCACGCTCAAGATGGGCGGCAACTTCGAGCCGCCCGGCCGGGTGAGCCTGACCGCCTGGGTGAGCAACCCGGGCTGGGAAGTGCCCGTGCGCGAGATCGGCCAGGACTCCGCGGTGGTCATGTACTGGGCCGAGAAGAACCTCAAGCCCGGCGAGAAGCGGCACCTGGGCTTCGCGTACGGCCTGGGGGGGATCACCAGCAAGAAGGGCTCGCCCCTCGGCGTGACGGTGGGCGGGGCCTTCGAGCAGGGCACGCAGCTCACGGTGACGGCCTACGTCCACGGCGCGAAGAAGGGCCAGACGGTGGAGTTGACTCTGCCGAACGGTCTGGAGCTGATTCAGGGGCAGGCGAAGGTGAACGTCCCGCCCCCGCCCCCCGGGAAGAAGATGAGCATCGTGACCTGGAAGGCGCGGGCCCAGAAGATCGGGCAGTACACGCTGCGCGTCCAGTCCAGCACCGGCCCGACGCTGACGCGCATCATCACCATCACGGAGCGACAGAAGGGCTCGGCGGCCGCCCCGTTCGAGCGCCTCCCGGTGGCGGGACTTGAGCCGCCAGCCCTGCTGTCAGCGCCGCGGACGGGCTTCGCCTTCTGAGGCCGCCCGGATACGAAGACCGCGTAAGCTAAAGCGCGCTCGTTTAGCCGCGAGCGGTGAGCCAGATCCCGCTACGCGGGGGCGAGCGCGGGACCCGCGCTCGCCGCTCGCGGCTAAACGAGCGCGCTTTGACCGTGCTGCCCTCAGTAGTATCCCGACACGCTGGACTTGTAGGGTGGGCACTGCCCACCGGGTAGCGCCCGGTGGGCAGTGCCCACCCTACTAGACTCAGTAAGACCCCATCCAGGGCGGTGGGCGAACCGTGGAGCCGCCGCGATGAACCTGAACCCGATCGTCTTCGCCCTGCGCCACCCGATCACCGTCATGGTCGGCATCGCCGCCCTCGTCGTCGGCAGCGGCCTCGCCGTGCTGCGCATGAAGGTCGATATCTTCCCGCAGCTCAACCTGCCGGTCATCTACGTCGCCCAGCCCTACGGCGGCATGGACCCCGGCCAGATGGAAGGCCTCATCACCAACTACTACGAGTACCACTTCCTCTACATCGCCGGCATCCACCACGTCGAGTCGCGCAGCATCCAGGGCGTCGCCCTGATGAAGCTCCATTTCCAACCCGGCACCGACATGGCCCAGGCCATGGCCGAGACCATCGCCTACGTCAACCGCTCGCGCGCCTTCATGCCCCCGGGCACCGTCGGGCCGTTCGTCATGCGCTTCGACACCGGCAGCGTCCCGGTCGGCTACCTGGTGATGCGCAGCGAGACGAAAACTATCGGCGAGATCCAGGACAAGGCCCTGTTCAAGGTCCGCCCGATGTTCGCCAGTCTGCCGGGCGTGTCGGCCCCGCCGCCGTTCGGCGGTAACCAGCGCACCATCGTGGTCCGCGCCGACCCCGACCGCCTGCGCGCCTACAACGTCTCCCCCGACGAGGTCGTCGCCGCCCTCAGCTCAGGCAATATCATCAGTCCCTCCGGCAACATCCGCGTCAAGGACCAGATGCCCATCGTGTCCCTGGACACCATGGTCGTGTACCCCAAAGACCTCGGCGCCATCCCCATCCGCCCCGGGTCCGACGTCTACCTGCGCGACCTGGGGGTCATCGAGGACGCCAGCGACATCGCCACCGGCTACGCCCTCGTCAACGGCAGCCGGGCCGTCTACATCCTCGTCACCAAGCGGGCCGACGCCTCCACCCTGTCGGTCGTCAACGAGGTCAGGCGCAACCTGCCGAAGATGCAGGCATCCATCCCCGAGGACATCAAGGTCAGCTTCGAGTTCGACCAGTCGCCCTACGTCACCCGCGCCATGTGGGGGGTCGCGCTCGAGGGGCTCCTGGGCGCCGTGCTGACCGGGCTGATGGTGCTGCTGTTCCTGCGCGACTGGCGCAGCGTGATCGTGGTCGTCCTCAACATCCCGTTCGCCCTGCTGGGGGCGCTGGTCGCCCTGTGGCTGAGCGGGCAGACGATCAACCTGATGACGCTGGGCGGCCTGGCCCTCGCCGTCGGCATCCTGGTGGACGAGGCAACGGTGGAGGTGGAGAACATCCACACCCAGTTCGAGCACACACCGTCCATCGCTCGCGCGGTGCG
>JBBRPS010000052.1:0-22108 GCA_038227745.1 Gemmatales bacterium
GAAAAAAAGAAAGACAGAAAGCGGCGCCGAGCGCCGCACTCCAAAGCGCCCGCTCCACCCGAACGCAAATCGCTCCGGCTGCGAGCCTCGGGCGTCCCTCTCCCGCCGCTCGCCCCCGCGCAGCGGGATCTGGCTCACCGCTCGCGGCGAACCGGCGCCGCGGCCGATCAAGGCTCTTCGTCCTTCGCCGCCGACTTCAACGGCGAGCGCGGCGCCGGCTCGCGGCCGGGCGGCACGAACACCGGGAAGGGCATGCGGAGCTGGTCCGGGTCGAACAGCAGCAGGTGCCGCCGCCCCGGCACATTCTCCGCGTCGATCAGCACCATGTCGCGACCCATCAGCGCCCGCCCCAGCGACTCCCAGTACAGACGGAAATCGAGCAGCGCCGCCTGCGCCGCCGCCGCCCGGTCGCGCTTCGCGCGATAGGTCGCGTACGCCGCTTCCGCGTCGCCGTTCTCCAGCAGGCCGTCCACCGCCTCCAGGAACAGCGGCCACTCCTGCTCGAAGGCGAGCTGCTTCCGCGCCGCGCTCCACGCCAGGAAGCGCTTCTGCTCCGCCTCCGCCTGCGTGACCACCTCCGTCCGCAGCGACCGCGCCTGCGACACGATCCTGGCCGCCTCCGCCTCGGCGTCGCGCTCCTTCTGCAGCTTCTCGGCGCGGGCCTCGTTGATTACCCGGTCGTGGTCCTCCATCGCCCGCGTCACGGCGTGGTACGACGGCACCACCTCCGCCGGTGGGTGCAGGTCGTGTAGGGCGAAGCCGTCCAGCTCGATGCCCAGGCCGTACTGCGCACAGCGCGCGCGCAGCCGGTCGAGCACCACGCCCTGGAACTGCTCGCGCCGCGCGGTCAGCAGTTCCAGGAACGGCCGGCCGGCGATCAGGCCGCGCAGCACCGACTCCGTCCCGGCGCGGACCACCTCGTCGGCGTCGCGCACCTTGAACAGCCAGGCATACGAGTCCTTAATGCGGTAGCGCACGGTCGCCTGGATCTCGACGAGGTTGCCGTCGCCCGTGATCATCACCGCCTCGTCCTCGACGCGCTTGATGCCGTCGCCGCCGTGGACGCTGGCCCAGGCCATCGCCCCCGGCGCCGCGGCACTGCCGGGGGCCGTACGGAAACCCACCTCGACGGTCCGGATGCGGTCGGGCTGCACGCGCACCACGCTCTCGACGGGCCACGGCCAGCGGTAGTGTAGCCCCGGCTCCAGGTCTTCCACCGGCCGACCGAAGCGCAGCACCACGCCGCGCTCGTCCGGCTCGATCTGCGTCAGGCCGCTCAGCATCCAGCCGCCCGTGAGCAGGAACAGGACGACGAGGACGGCGGCGCGCCAGTGGTGGCCGAGCCAGTGGAAGAACTCGTCGAAGTTGAGGTAGTGCTCCATCCAGGAATCGACGTCGCGGAAGACGCGCCGCGCTCGCCCCAGCGTCGGGCTGGCCGCCGAGCGCTCGAACCACAGCAGGCGCATCGAGTTGACCAGGACGGCGAGCGAGCCGAGCTGATGGTAGATGACGGCGGCGATTGGCCCCTGCTTGTACCACCACTCCGACGTCGCCAGCAGCGGCCACAGCCACGCCGTTACCACGATGCCGACCGCGTTCACGCCGAACGCGAAGAAGAGGATGTTCTGGCGGATGATGCGGACCGTCTCGCGCGACAGCTTGACCAGCAGCGGCAGCGGCCGCAGCGGGGCGCCCATGAGGACGATGTCGCCCGCCTCGGCGGCCACGTCGGTGCCGCCGCCGACCGCCAGGCCGACGTCGGCACGGGCCAGGGCCGGCGCGTCGTTGATGCCGTCGCCGATCATCGCCACGCGCCGGCGGGCCATCGGCGCGGCGGGCTGCCCCTCGCCGCCGCGCGGCGCCTCGACCATCATCCGCGCGACGACCTGCGCCTTCTGCTCGGGCAGCAGCTCGGCGTGGACGTCGCCGATCCCCAGGGTTTCCGCAACGGTGCGGGCCGCGGCGGCGCGGTCGCCGGTCAGCAGGACGATGTCCGTGATGCCCAGCGCGCGCAGCTCACTCAGCACGCCCGCCGCTTCCGGCCGGACCGCGTCGCGGGCGCCGACGGCCCCGAGGACGACGCCGTCGCGCGCCACCAGCAGAGCGGTTTCCCCGCCCGCGTCCAGCCGTTCCAGCAACTCGACGGCCTGCGCCGGGACCGTGATCCCCTGCTCCTCCAGCAGGCGGCGCGTGCCGACGACGAGGCGCTGGGGGGGGCCGTCGGCGGGAGCGGGGGGCGGAGTGGCTGCGGTGCCCGGCTCGGCGATGTTCTCGCTGTCCGGTCCCGGCGCCCGGCCGCGCACCACGGCGGTGACCCCCGCGCCGGGGTGGGCCAGGAAATCCTCGACGACGTCCAGCGGCAGTTTCCGGGCGGCGGCCTCGTGCAGGATCAGCCGCGCGACAGGGTGCTCGCTGCGCTGTTCGGCCGTCGCCGCCGCGCGCAGCAACTCGTCGGCACGGACGCCGTCCAGCGGCAGCACGTCGCCGAGCTGCAGCCGTCCCTCGGTCAGCGTGCCGGTCTTGTCGAAGGCGATGGCCGTCACGCCGGCGAGGCGCTCCAGCGCCGAGCCGCCCTTGATGAGCACGCCCGTGCCAGCGAGCCGCCCCAGCGCGGCGATGACCGCGGCGGGCGTGGCCAGGATCAGCGCACACGGACAGGCGACGACGAGGACCGACAGGGCCGGGTAAGCGCTGATCTCGACGGCGTCGCGGAACGACAGGCGCGGCGAGTCCGCCGCGCGCAGCAGGCCGGCGCCGTGGTAGAGCATGCCGCCGAGGAAGGTGACCGTCGCGATGCCGAGGACGGCGGGCAGGAAGTAGCGGGCCAGGCGGTCCGCGGTGCGCTCCACGCTCGCCTTGTCCTTGAGGGCACGGGCGGTCAATTCGATCACACGGCCCGCGACGGTGTGCTCGGCGACGCGCTCGGCGTCGATCGTCAGGGCCCCGAACTGGTTCAGCGCGCCGGCCAGCACCTCGTCGCCCGGGCCTGTATCGACCGGCAGGCTCTCGCCGGTCAGGGCGCTGGTGTCCACGGCGGAGCGGCCCTCGACGACACGGCCGTCCACCGGGATGCGCGCCCCCGGCTTGACGACGACGCGGTCGCCGACTTTCAGCTCGCTCGTCAGGACGCGAACCTCCTGGCCGTCGCGCAGCAGGTAGCAGCGGCGCGGGAACACCTCGACGAGCTTGCGGATGGCGCGCTGCGTGCGCGCGAAGGTGACACCCTCCAGGCACTCGCCGACCATGCCGATGAAGACGACCTCGGCGGCGACGAGCGGCTCGTCGAGGAGAATGGCGGCGATGCAGGCGACGGCGAGGGCCACGTCGGCGCCGACCTTGCCCTCGAACAGGCCCTCAAGGGAGCCGTAGAGGATGCGGGCGCCGCCGAGGACGGCGGCGATCATGGCAATGCGGTAGCCGAAAACCTTCTGCGGCAGGAACAAGTCGAGGGCGATGAGCACGCCGAGCAGCGCCGTCAGGACGTAGAGCGAGACGTTGCGCTCCGAGGCGAAGGTCGAGTCGGTGTGCGAGATTTCACGGTGCATGGCGGGGCCGTGGTGCGGGAGCGGGGCGGGCCGGGGGGCGCTGCAGCCGCGGCGCCGATAACTCAGGCTATGGGCGCCTCACGAGCAAGTCAAGCGCGGATCAACGGGCACTGCTCGGACCGGGCTTGCCGTTTCGCGCGCACCAGCGCGCGAAACGGCAAGCCCCTTACCTCGTCCCCGCCTGAAACCCAGGCCGCCTCAGCACCTCGCGCGTCCTGCGTCAGCCGTGCCCCCGTCGCGAGTTCCCGCAGCCCAGCGCGGGCAGCCCTGCCCGTCGCGGCGTCCCAGAGGCAGACCTTGTTGTCGGTACAAAATCTCTTGCGGTTGCTGCCAGGGCGGCGCCTCCATAGCTTGCCGGGAGACCGACACCGCTCTCTCGGGCGCCGACCGCTCATGCCGCTCTACCACCTCCTCCTCGACGCGGACGCCTTCCACGACCGCATCCGCCCCGCGCTCGCCGGCGCCTGGAAGGCGCGCAGCTTCGAGCCGTGCCGCGCTCTGTGCGCGGACCTGGTCCCCGCCGCGGAGGCGTTCGCCCGCCGCTACCACCTCGGCCCCGAGGAACCGCTGCTGCGGCAGGTCTTGACGGGACTCCCGTTCGACCGCGACTTCTGGCGCCACCTCGCCGGCGAAGCGCTGTGGTACAGCGCCGCCGAGATCCCCGAGTTCGAGACCGCCCCCGAAACGCTGTGCCGCCTCCTGGCCCCGGAGCGCCGCGCCGAAGAGGGCCGGGAGCGCGTGCGCTTCGCCCCCATCGAGCAGATCCTCTTCGGCGGCCGCGACCTGGTGTTCGGCGGCGGCTTCTATCGTCCTGACGAGGCGGGTTACAACGATACGTCCGCTGTCGAGCGCCTGGCCGACTACCTCGATTCCCTCGACCCCGGACAATGGACGGCGGCGGACCTGGCGGGCCTGCAGGACGTCGCGGCAGAGGACCTCGGCGAGGAGCTGGAGTACGTCCGCGACTGGTTCCCCGCCCTGCGCGACATGTACCGGGGGGCGCGGGCGCGGCGTCAGGTTGTCGTCTGCGAGCTGCTCTGACGTCTCTCCAGGTGAGCGCCCGGTGAGGGGTCGTTTATCGGTCCTCAAGCGGCGAATGTCCCGCCGCTCGCCGGGAGACGCCGCCGCCTTTCCGTATTCTCCTCATTTTTTAATCTCTTTTTCCTTGTGACATGCGCAAGCCTCCATTAGAATCTCGTTAGCT
Source organism: Gemmatales bacterium (assembly GCA_038227745.1). GTDB lineage: Bacteria > Planctomycetota > Planctomycetia > Gemmatales > Gemmataceae > DASPXY01. The sequence continues at coordinate 4,750 of JBBRPS010000052.1, forward strand.
AGTTGTTAGGACGCTAACTAAATGAGGCGTGTGCGATGTCCCTGACCGATTCCCCGGCCCGGCCCAACGGCGGCGCCCGGCCGACCACCGAGAACGCTTTCCGCGAGCTGATCCGGACCTTCGGCCTGGTCGAGCGCGTGATGCACCCGCACTTCGCCCGCTTCGGCATCACGCCATCGCAGTGGGGCGTGCTGCGCAACCTCCACCGGGCCGAACAGGAAGGTATCCCGTCCCTCCGCCTGACCGAGCTGAGCGAACGGCTGCTGATCCGCCCGCCCAGCGTCACCGGCCTGGTGGACCGCCTGGAGCGGGCCAGGCTCGTCACGCGCGACGGCTCGCCCACCGACCTGCGCGCCAAGCAGGTGGGCCTGACGAAGGCCGGACGCCGTCTCGTCGAGCGCGTCCTCGCCGTCCACGAGGGCCACGTCAACACGGTCCTCACCGGGCTCAACCCCGAGGAGCAGCGCGAGCTGCACCGGCTGCTCGTGCTCTGGCGCAAACACCTGGAAGGCCTGCTCGACGGAACCGCGGACGCGGTCTGAACACGCCCGAGGAACTTTGACCCATGAAACGCTTCATCCTTCTGCTGCTCCTGCTCGCCGCGGTCGCCGGCGGCGTCGGCTTCTGGTACTACCGGGCCAATGCCCAGCCGCACCGGGCCTACCGCACCGCCCCCGTAGAGCGCGGCGCCATCATGGCCGCCATCGGCGCCACCGGCACGATTATGCCGGAAGAGGTCATCGACGTCGGCGCCCAGGTGGCGGGCCGGATCGACCGCTTCGGCCCCGACCCGTCCACCGAGGCCGTCCGCCAGTCGCTGCTGCTGAGCAGCTCCTTCCCGGTCCAGGGCCTGCCGGTCGGCCTGGCGCTGCTCAAGTTCGTGCCGGCCCGGACCATCGACTACACCTCGCCCGTCAACGAGGGGACAGTGCTGGCCCAGCTGGACCCGAGCCTGTACCAGGCGCGCGTCGATACGGCCGTGGCCAACCTGCTCAAGGCCCGAGCGGACCTGGTGCAGATGCAAGCGAAGCAGCACCAGACCGAGCGCGAGTGGGAGCGGTCGCAGGGGCTGGCCGCCCGCAAAGCCATTGCCACCAGCGACTTCGACATCGCCCGCTCGGACTACGAGGCGGCGACCGCGAACATCCAGGTCGGCAGGGCCGCCATCGCCCAGACCCAGGCCGCCCTCGACGAGGCGCGGACCAACCTCGGCTACACCACGATCTCCTCGCCGGTCAAGGGCGTGATCATCGACCGCCGCGTCAACGTCGGCCAGACCGTCGTCGCCAGCCTGAACGCCCCCAGCCTGTTCCTGATCGCCAAGGACCTCAAGCGCCTGCAGGTCTGGGCCAGCGTCAACGAGGCCGACATCGGCCAGATCCACCAGGGCCAGCCGGTGTACTTCACCGTGGACGCCCACCCCGGCGAGCGCTTCACGGGCTACGTCTCGCAGCTGCGCCTCAACGCGAGCATGACGCAGAACGTCGTGACCTACACCATCGTCGTCGCCACGGATAACTCGGATGCCAAACTGAAACCGTACCTGACGGCGAACCTGCAGTTCGTCATCGGCCAGCGCGAGACCACGCTGATCGTGCCCAGCGCCGCCCTCCGCTGGAACCCGCAGCAGCCCGACGAGATCGCCCCGGACGCCCGGGAAGCCTACCCGAAGTCGAAACACGCGAAGCGGAGTGGGGGCGCGGCGAAGTCCCCGGCCCAGGGTGAGGGCGCGCACCAGAAGCGCGGCCGGGGCACCGTGTGGGTCGTGGACGGCGAGTACGTCCGCCCCATCCGCGTTCGCGTCGGCCTGACGGACGGCACCGCCTCGACGGAGGTGATCGCGGACGAGCTGACGGAGAACATGGAGGTCGTGGTCGGCGAGGCGCGGCGCGACAACGGCGGCGACAGCGCCAACCCGTTCACACCGACGCTCTTCGGCAAGAAGAAGAAGGACTGACGTCCCCGTTTAGCCGCGGTTCGGAGAACCGCGTGCTGCGCGACCTGGGATGCAGCCCGACGCGGTTCTGCGAACCGCGGCTAAACGTTCCAACGCCCCGAAGGGGGGACTTATGGACCTGATCAAGCTCGACAACCTCTACAAGACGTACCACCTCGGCGAGATGGACGTGCCCGTACTCAAGGGCGTCACGCTCAGCATCGGCCACGGCGAGATGGTGGCCCTCATGGGCGCGTCCGGCTCGGGCAAGAGCACGCTGATGAACATCCTCGGCTGCCTCGACCGGCCGAGCGCGGGCCACTACTGGCTCGACGGCCAGGAGGTGTCGCGGCTGTCGGCGGACGCCCGGGCGATGGTGCGCAACCGGAAGATCGGTTTCGTCTTCCAGAGCTTCAATCTGCTGGCGCGCACCAGTGCCCTGGAGAACGTCATGATGCCGCTGTCGTACACGGCGTCGGGCCTGTCCGACCGCGAGGGCAGCCGGCAGGCCCAGGCCATGCTGGAGCGCGTCGGCCTGGGCGACCGGCTCGACCACCACCCCTCGCAGCTGTCCGGCGGCCAGCAGCAGCGCGTGGCCATCGCCCGCGCCCTGGTCAACCGCCCGCCGCTCGTCTTCGCCGACGAGCCGACCGGCAACCTGGACAGCAGGACGAGCGTCGAGATCCTGCGCATGTTCCAGCAGCTCAACGCTGAGGAGGGAATCACGATCATCCTGGTCACGCACGACGCCACCGTGGCCAGCTACGCCAAGCGGACGATTCACATCCGCGATGGGATGATCGAAGAGGGGGTTTACGGCCACGAGGGAATCAAGTCGTCGGCCTGAGTACCGAGCAAGGAGTGAGATTGCGATGAGAGCCTTCTACCGCACCACGCTGATGGCCTTCAAGGCGCTGCGGCGCAACATCATGCGCTCGGCGCTGACGACCCTCGGCATCGTCATCGGCGTGGCGGCCGTCATCGCCATGACCGAGATCGGCCAGGGCACCAACACCGCCGTGCAGCGCACCATCAAGAGCATGGGCGCCGACAACCTGCTCATCCAGCCCGGCACCGCGTCCAGCGGCGGCGTCAGCTTCGGCAGCGGCTCGGTGTTCACGCTCACGCCGCAGGACAGCGACGCCATCCTCCGCGAGTGCCCCGCCGTCGCCGAGGTCGCCCCCATCGTCCGCGCCCGCACCCAGGTCGTCTACGGCAACCGCAACTGGGTGCCGGTGTACATCTACGGCACCACGCCGTCCTTCCTCAAGGTCCGCGACTGGGAGGACCTGGAGGAGGGCGAGGGGTTCACCGACCAGGACGTGCGCAACGGCACCGCGGTCTGCGTCCTCGGCCAGACCATCGTGCGCGAGCTGTTCGCCGACGAGTCGGCGATCGGCAAGGAGGTCCGCGTCCAGAACGTGACCTTCCGCGTGGTCGGCGTGCTGAGCAAGAAGGGCGCCAACATGATGGGCGTCGATCAGGACGACATCCTGCTCGCCCCGTGGCGGACGATCAAGTACCGCGTGTCGGGCACGTCGGCGAGTACGGCCAACCAGAGCGCCGCCGCCGCTACCACCGACCCCTCGCAGAAGGTCAACAGCCTCAGCGGCCTCTACCCCAACCAGGGGACGAGCCTGTACCAGACGCCAACGCCGACCCAGGTGGCCGACACGCCGCAGCCGATCCGCTTCACGAACGTCGATCAGATCCTCTGCAAGGCCGCCTCGACCAAGGAAATCGACCTGGCGATCAAGCAGATCACGGAACTGCTGCACGAGCGGCACCGCATCAAGACGGGGCAGCCCGACGACTTCAGCATCCGCAACATGACCGAGATGAGCAAGGCGCTGGGCTCGACGTCGCAGACGATGACGCGGTCGCTGCTGTTCGTGGCGCTGGTGTCGCTGGTGGTCGGCGGCGTGGGCATCATGAACATCATGCTCGTGTCGGTGACCGAGCGGACGCGCGAGATCGGCCTGCGCATGGCGGTCGGCGCCCGGGCGCGCGACATCCTGCGGCAGTTCTTGGTCGAGGCGGTGGTGCTGTGCATGATGGGCGGCCTGATCGGCATCCTGCTGGGGCGCGGCGTGGCGGTCCTGGTGCGGGTGTCGCTGGGCTGGCCGACGGAGATTTCGGTCCTGGCGATGGTCGGCGCGGTGGTGGTGTCGGCCGGCGTCGGCATGATCTTCGGCTACTACCCGGCGTGGAAGGCGTCGCGCCTCGACCCGATCGAGGCCCTGCGCTACGAGTGAGGATGCCCCCGACCCAGGCTGCGTAGTTCCCGAGATGCCTTGCAGCCGGCGACATCACTCCTGCGGCAGGACGGCCCGGAACTCTGCCCAGGAGGTGGCGGCAAGGGCGGCATCGAACCAGCCATCCAGGATCGCGAGGTCGTTGGTCCCTTCGATAGCCAGTCGGATCGGCTCAGGGACAGGGGCTCCCAGACGCGACTGGAGAACACGGAGCATGTCCGCCCGCCGCGCGCGCACCTCGCCCCTGGCTTCGATGCTCCTGGTGTATTGAGACTCTCTCACTTCCCAGCCCTCCAAATGACGCTGCCAGTTGACCTGTTGGGGAATCAGTTCTGCGAACACCAGGGCGAAGTAGCGGTACGCCGCCCGCTTCTCCACGTCCGGCTCACCAGCCGCCAGCTGCTTCCAGCGCTCGATCATCTGGGGCTCCCCACCGCCACGCATGAGGACGACCCACGGCAGGATGCACAGGGCCAGTTCGCCCGACCCGATCCGCGCCAGCGTGTCCGCCGCGCTCTCGGCGGCCAGCCAGACCTCGATGGGCTTGACCAGCACGCCAGGGCTGCTCAGAGAGTGCGTCAGGAGCAACGGGCCGCGCCGGCTGGTCCCGGTCAGACGGAGGATCGCTCCGTAAACGGGACGGCCATCGTCCAGCACCCCGCGGACCTCGATCGCCAGCAGCAGTTCGTAGACGCCCAGTCGGGCCAGGTCATCCGGACGCGGTTCGGTTGCCACCTCCACGATCAGGTGCGCCGGCTTGCCGTCGGCCCGACGGCGCAGCACACAGACGACGTCATCGGTACGTTCGGGGCCGCCGGGCCAGGACGTTCGCCGGGTGTCGTCCCAGCCGGCAAAGTCCGCGGCCAGCGGCTCATCGGCAAAGCGCTCCAGCCACAGCGTCAGGCCGGCCCCGCTCACCTTGCACGCTTGACGCGCCGTCTCGTCGAACGTAGCCATGTTGGCCTCCCAGCCCAATTCTATCCTGGTGCGGCGCTCGAGCGGTAGGCCAACCCGCCCGCTGCGCAGGGCAACCCGGTGAGGTGAACCCGTTGCCAAGTTATCCGCGGGCGGACGACGAAAAAGCGCGGCGGAGGACAGACTTCTGTCCCCCGCCGCGCTTCTGCTGCCTGCTCACGGCCGGCGCCGGTTCGTCTCGTTCCGCCGCCGCTGCTCATCCCGGCGGCGCTGCTCATCGGCCTGCCGGCGGCGCTGCTCGTCCTGACGGCGGCCCGATTCGTTGGAGGGGGGTGGGTGGAGAGGTGCGCGACGTATCGGCGCAAGAACAAGGCCTCAGAATCACTTTGAGAAAGGGATTCGTCGCAGCCCGGGAAGAAAAGGTGTCGGGCAAGAAAAGGCATCGGGAACTTTTGTCGCTATCAATTAGCGACAAAGGTTCCCGACGCCTTTTCTTCCGCGCGGGATCCCTCCCGGCGACGGCCGCCTACGTGGTTTGCGGGTTCGTGGCCGGCGTTGTGGTGAAGCTGAAGTTCACCGTTGCCGTCTGGACCGTGGTGGTGAGCTGCACGGTCTGCGACGACTGGTTGGTCGTGGTGTCGGTCGGCGGCACCGCGGTGACGGCGTACGCGGAGTACTGGCCGAAGTTGGTCGCCAGGTCGTTGAACGAGTAGTTGCCGTTCTGGTCCGTGTAGGTGAAGACCTCGTCGCCATCGAGCACGCCGTCGTGGTTGGCGTCGAGGAAAATCTGGACGCCCACCTGCGGGACCCCGTTGACGGTGACCGTCCCCTGGATGACGCCACTCGACGACGGCAGCTGGCTGGCGCCGGAGCTGGAGTTGGGGCCGGCGGCGGGCGCCCACTCCTCGAAGCCGCCGTTGCCCGCCAGGTTGACGCCGAACTTGGAGTACAGAGAGACGTACGGGTCGGTGCCGGTGAAGAGGGAGTCGGGCACGTACAGCAGCATGTCGCCCGAGCCGCTGCCGTGCGTCAGGCGGGCGTCGAGCTTGACCCAGTTGTCCACGCCGCCCGCGTCCAGGTCGTAGACCGGCGCCAGCCCCCCGAGCGTGTGGGCGCTGGCGTCGTAGCCCGACAGGTTCGGGGCGCCGCCGACGTACAGGCGCAGCTCATCGAGCGAGAGCAGGGGTTGCGAGCTCTTCTGGTTGATGTCGAGGAGGAAGACGCGGTAGAAGACGCCGCCGGCGTCCACCTTGGGCAGCTCATCGAGCTTCAGCGAGCGCGTGAAGGTCGGGCTCTTGTTCTCGTCGAACTGCAGGGGGCGGTTGTCGGTGTTGTAGCCCTGCTGGACGGTCTGCTTCGCGCCCTGCGCCTGCAGCCGGACGAAAGAATGGATCACGCCGGAGCCGGTGGGCTGGGTGGGGGTCTGGGCGAAGATCGCCCCGTTGATGGAACCGCTGGCGCCCGCCGTGGTCAGGTCGAGCGGTGCGGCGCTCGGGACGGTCCGTTCCTCGAGGGATTCCAGCTGCAGTTGGGCCTTGGCGGGGGCCGGTTTCGTGCGCCGCGGGCGTTCGGACCGCAGCCAGCGCTTGAAAGACAACCAATCTTGCCAACGAGAGCCACTCATCTCCGTTCCTCCGAAAAGAACCGGGCGGGCGCACCCGACCCGGCGACCGTTAATCCCGGCAAGCCCGCGACGCACGCCGTTCCGCGCGGCGCGTCGCCACCTGGGCGACCGGGCTGTAGAAGACCTTTGGCAGGGCAGACCCGGCAGGATGGCGGACGATCCCAAATGATCGCACCGTGGTTTGCCGTCTCACCCGTGGGGGGCGGTGGCGCAGCTACCGCGCCGGTGCAGAGGCCGGTCACACGACCGGCCCGTTGAGGGGAGGGCAACGCCGCCGAACACATCCGGGGGAACCGGGAGGGAGTGGTCAGACAACCGCTTCGCAGGAAATATGGGAGAGGTTTGCCGCGTTGTCAAATCGGCGGCGCGAGAAAACGCCGTGGGGCGCCCGGCGAACCGTTACGATTCGTCCTCCGCGTCGGCCCGGTGCCGGCGGCGCAACCGCTTCAACAGGGCGGCCATGTCGGGCGGCAGCGGCGCCGTCCACGACAGGTGCGCGCCGGTCACCGGGTGTTCCAGGCCGAGGCTGGCCGCGTGCAGCATCGGGCGGGCGGCGGCGCTGGCGTCGGGCAGTGGCCGGCCGTGCCGCGGCCGGTCGTAGACGCGCTCGCCGCACAGCGGCGTCCCCCGCTCGCCGAGGTGGATGCGTACCTGGTGCGTCCGTCCGGTCTCGAGCCGGCACTCCACGAGCGCGAAGTCGCCCAGGTCCTCGACGACGCGGACGTGCGTCACCGCCCGCTGGCCCGCGCCCGGTTGGTCGGTGCTGCCGCGGCGGCCGTCGCCGCGGTCGGGGACGAGGTGCGACTCGATGCGCCCCGACTTCGGCCGGCCGCGCACCAGCGCGAGGTAACGCCGTTCGATCGTGTGCGCCCGGAACTGCTCGCCGAGTCGGCGCTCGGCCTCGGGGGTGCGCGCGAAGACGACGAGGCCGCTCGTGTCCTTGTCGAGGCGGTGAACGGCGCGGACGCGGCCTTTCGTCTCCTTCTCCTGGGCGAGGAGTTCCGGCAGGAGATCTTGCAGTGTTTCGGGGAGGAAGCGGCGGCCGCGGGGGCCGAACTCGGCGGCCTCGTGGGCGTGGCGCATGGTGGTCAGGCCCGGCGGCTTGTCCACGACGACGAGGTGCGCGTCGGCGTGGCGGATCGCGGCGGCGCTCCGTTGTCCGTTGTCCGTTGTCCGTCGTGGGCGGGGGGCTTTTTTCTCCGTGGGGCGCGGCGCCTCGACGATGTCCGCCTCGACGGCCTGGCCGGGGGACACGCGCCAGGACGGGTTGCGACAGAGGTTGCCCGCGAGGCGGACGCGGCACTGGCGGACGAGGTCGCGCGCGGCCGCGGCGGAGAGGTGGAGGTGGGCCTTGAGCAGCGCAGCGACCGTCCGCCCGGACTCTTTACGGGAGACAACGAAGCGCCGCGTGGCCATCGGTTTGCTCGGGACGTTCCGAGTTTAGCCGCGAGCGGTGAGCCAGATCCCGCGCTCGCCCCCCGCATAGCGGGATCTGACTCACCGCTCGCGGCTAAACTCAGGGCCTGGTGAAGAGGCTGTCTTCCAGGCGGTTGAAGTAGTGCGTCTCGGTCGTTTCCAGGTCCATGAACAGTTGCCCGTCGCGGTAGAGGCTGGAGCGCATCGACAGGCGCAGGCCCTCGATGGCGAGGCGCCGCCAACCCTGCTTGAGGTAGGCGCCGCCGTCCTTGCCGAGCGCCGCCTCGGCGAACGCCCGCCGCTTGGCGTCGCGGTCCTTCAGCGCCTTGACGAGCACCGGATCCTGTTTGTCCGGGGCGCCGGCGACCGCGGCCAGGGCGCCCTTCACCTCGCGCGTCACCGTCTCGTCGGGCGCCCACGGCGCGTAATCCAGCAGCACCTCCGCCGCCCCCGCCGGGCGCCGCAGCGCCACCAGGCGCACCACCGACGCGGCCAGCGTTTGCTCCTGGTTGATGTGCTCCAGGCACTGCTCCGCCCGCCGCGCCACCTCGCGGTCCGCGTCGCGCAGCGCGTCGCGCAGCAGCGCCGCCGCCTTGACGCCCGCCGCCTTGAGCGCCGCCGTCGCCCGCTGCCGCACGCTGAACGACTTGTGCCCGAGCTTGATGACCAGGTCCTTGAGCCGGACCTGCTCCTTCTCGTCGGGCGTCTGCCGGCGCAGGAAGTCCAGCAGGGCCGGGCCGTCCACGGCGACCTTCGCCCCCTTGAGGATCTGCACGTCTACCTCGGCGGGGTCGAGCACGCGATAATCGAGGTGGTAAACCTCCTGCAAGACCTCGCGGTTGAGGTTCGGGTCCATCACGCGGTTGGCCGACTTGGCGAGCAGGCCGGTCTCCCTGTCGAACCAGAGGGAGACGTCCGGCTTGCCTTCCTTCTGCACCTTCAGACCGTGGCACGCGGTGCCCTTGACCTGGCTCTCGCCAAGGGAGGTCAGGGTGTAGCCCTTGTCCTTGACGAGTGTGACGAGGCTGCAGACGCGGTCGGCGTAGGCGGACTTGCGGATGCGGTCGAGGAAGGCGGCGTCGAGGTCGTAGGTGACGCCGTCGTAGCTGATCCAGCCCTTGTCGTCGCCGACCATCACGAGGGTGCGCGTGGCGGACACGTCCTTGATGGTGCCGCGCAGGGTGATGCGGCGGCGGTTGCCGGTTTCGCTGAAGCTCTCGCCGGTGAAAGTGAAACCGTCGGTGTGGAAGGTGCCCTTGCTCTTGCGGTAGGCGGCGACCTTCAGGTTGAGCTTGTCCAGGCCGCCCATGGCCTTGATGGCCTTCTCGATGAGGGCGCGCGGCTCCGGCTGCTGGGCGCGGGCGGCGGTCCCCAGCCCAAGCAAGAGCGCGCCGGCCAGCACGGACGACAGGAACTTGCCCATGACAACCCTCCGAGGTGTGGAATCCCGAACCGCGGCCCTCAGAGGTTAGGGTAAAGCAGCGGGGGGACGGAGTCAACGAGTTCCGTTTAGCCGCGGTTCTGCGAACCGCGGCTAAACGGGTCGGGCATCAGCCGCTCTTCTTGACTTCCTCCCAGTGCTCCGGCGTGTACAGCACCTCGCGGGCGTTGCTGCCGTTGTACGGGCCGACGATGCTGTCCTCCGCCATGAAGTCGATGAAGCGTGCCGCCTTGCCGTAGCCGATCGCCATGGCCCGCTGCAGCAGCGACACACTGCCGCGCCCCTCGCGCACCACAATCTCCACCGCCTGCTCGTACAGCGGGTCGCGCTCGCGCAGCCGCTCCAGGAAACCGCCCTCGCCGGCCCCGGCGGTCCGCAGCTCCAGCAGCTCCTGCGCGTAGCACGGCTCGCACTCCAGGTGCTTCACCACGCGCGAGATCTCGCCGTCGCTGGCGTAGGTGCCCTGGGCCCGCACCAGCGAACTCGTCCCCGGCTGCAGGAACAGCATGTCGCCCTTGCCGAGCAGCTTGTCGGCGCCCATCTCGTCCAGCACCACGCGGCTGTCCGTCCGGCACGACACCTGGAAGCAGATGCGCGCCGGCAGGTTCGACTTGATCAGGCCCGTGATGACGTCCACCGTCGGCTTCTGCGTCGCCACGATCAGGTGAATCCCCGCGGCCCGCGACTTCTGCGCCAGGCGGATAATATGGCTCTCCATCTCGCGCTTCATCTGCATCATCAGGTCGCCGACCTCGTCCACGATCAGAACGATGTACGGCATCCGCTCGGGGATCTGGTCGCGCTCGTGATCGTCGGCGGGCCGGACGCGGCGCAGCACCTCCTCCTTGCCCAGCTCGTTGTACGCCGCGATGTTCCGCACCCGCGCCCGGCTGAGGAGGTCGTAGCGCTCCTCCATCTTGTCCACCGCCCACGACAGGATCGCCTCGGCCTTCTTGGCGTCGAGGACGACCGGGTGCATCAGGTGCGGCAGCTTGCCGAACTCGATCAGCTCGGTGCGCTTGGGGTCGATCAGGATCAGCTTCACCTGGTCGGGGCGGCGCGTCATCAAAATGCTGAGGATGACCGCGTTGAGGCAGACCGACTTGCCGGTGCCGGTGCGGCCGGCGATGAGCAGGTGCGGCATCTCGGCGAGATCGTGGACGAGCGGCCGGCCCTCGGTGTCCTTGCCGAGGAAGAGGGGGATGCGGGCCTTGACCACCTTCTTACCGGCGCCGAGGATGACGTCCTTGAGGCGGACCTCGGCGCGGTGCTCGTTGGGCACCTCGACGCCGACGGTATTCTTGCCGGGGATCGGCGCGACGATGCGCACGCTCGGCACACACAGGTTCAGGGCGATGTCGTCGCCCAGGCCGGTGACCTTGTTGACGCGCAGGCCCGTCTCCAGGGCGATCTCGTACTGCGAGATGACCGGGCCGGTGTTGATGCCGACGACGCGGACGTTCAGACCGAAGTCGGTGAACGTCTTTTCCAGCAGGGCGGCCTGGTCGCGCAGGTGCTGGTCGTGCTCGTCGTAGGGAAAGGGAGCGGCGTCCTCCAGGAGCGAGAGCGGCGGCAGCTCGTAGTCGTCGAAGCTCGGCTCCTCGGACGCCGGGCCGGGGCGGACAATGCGTAACGGCGGCACCGCGGTCGGCTCGGGGCGCTTCTTGCCCGGCGTGGTCGGGGCGGGTGCCGCCGCCGACACGACGGAATGGCGGATCGGGATGGCCGCATCGTCCGGCGACGCCTCCTCGTCGGGCTCGCTCTCCGCGCCGGGCTCGTCCCGCGCGGGCTCGGGGCCGGCCTTCACGGCGGCGAGGCCGGCGAAAGCCCGCGCAGCCCAGCGGCAGGTCCGCCACAGCAGGCGGAGCGAGCGGACGAGGACGGCATCGGCGGCGAGGGCGAGGGCGAGCAGGGCGACGCCCGCGACGAGGAAGAAGCGGGCCGCCGGCTCGAAATGGTCCTCCAGCCAGGCGCCGACCCAGGCGCCGAGCGCGCCGCCGCTGCCGGCGAGGACGTCCGGGCCGAGGGCGTCGGCGATGACCGCGGCACAGGGCACGAGCAGCAGCCAGCCCGCGAGCCGCCGGGACCAGGTGAAAAGGCACTGGCGCAGGAAGAGCAGTAACACCAGCACGAACCAGGTCGCAAGCAGGGGGTAGACGGCGGCGCCGAGGGCGTCGTAGAGTGCCTCCGCCAGCCAGGCGCCGGGGGCGCCGAGAAGGTTGGTCGGCTCGGGCGGTGGGTAGAGCAGGGCGGCGGACGGCGCCTCCTGGGTGAGGACGCACACGGCGACGAGGAAGCCGGCGAGCAGCAGCCCCCAGGCGAGGAAATCGAGGTGCGCGCCGCGGCGGTCGGCCATGTCGGGAACTCCGGGTGCGGTCTCCGAGGGGCAGCGCCTGGTAGGGCGCATCATGGGTCTATCATCGCCGAGGGCCGCCCCGATTCGCTGGGAAAACCGCGGAAACGGCGCCTCACGCAACGATGTCAAGGGGCACAACAAGCAGGATCGATATTCCCGGCATCGCGCTCTTCGAGGCGCTGCGCCAGCTGCATACGTGGTAAAGTCGGCGGGCGGGCGAAGCTGCGGGGCGGCCTCGGGGTGGACCCGGGCGCCGCGGGGACCGATGAAAGAGCGGGCGTGTTCGCGTGACTCGCCCAGGCTGTGCATCTGTCCCCGCCCACGGAGGCCCCCAACCCGCATGGACGTTGTATCCCTCCCGACGCTCGACGAGCTGCGCCGCCACGTCCTGCGGACGCTGTGCTCGAAGGACCACCTCGACCCCGCCCAGACGCCGCTGCTGCAGTCGATCGTGACGCGCCGCGGTCGGCCGTGTGGCCTGTTCTTCCAGGTGCAGGGGCCGCGCATGCTCAAGACGTACGCCGTCTGGGCCGGCGAGGAGAACCGCCTGCTCTTCTACGACTCGACCGGCGTGCGCTTCGCGGAGTGCCGCCTGAGCGAGGGGCCCGACCCGCTCAAGCTGGCGGCGTGAGCCCCTCCCCGCTCGCCTGTTTCACCGCCGCGGCACTGGCCGCTCGGGGGGGCGCCCGTTACCTTATCTTGACAGGGGTTAACCCCTCGGCCTACGATGGCATGCTTTACCCATTTTGCTCCGCATAGCGAAGGCAGAAACGCTTATGGCTGTTCCGAAGCGACGGACTTCCCGCTCCCGGCAGGGCATGCGGCGAAGCCACCAGCACCTGACCCCCAAGCAGGTCCAGTACTGCGGCCAGTGCAACGAACCCGTGCTGCCGCACCGCGTCTGCTCGAACTGCGGTTACTACCAGGGCCGTGAAGTCGTGGCCCCGGAACAGGAGAAGTGATCCCATGCAGATCGCGCTGGACGCGATGGGCGGCGACCACGCCCCCGGTCCGATCGTCGCCGGCGCCGTGCAGGCCGTCCAGGCCGACCCCGACCTGCGGGTCGTCCTGGTCGGCGACCGCGCGCAGATCGAACCGCTCCTGCCGGCCGACGCCCCGCGCGACCGCCTGGACCTCTTCCACTGCACCCAGGTCGTGACGATGGAGGAGGCCCCGGTCGTCGCCATGCGCAAGAAGCCGGACAACTCCATCAGCCGCTGCTGGGAGCTGCTGGCCGGCCGCAAGGTCGATGCCATCGTCAGCGCCGGCAACACCGGCGCCATGGTCGCCGGCGGCCTGCGCCTGCGCCTGTTCCTGAAGAACGTCCGCCGGCCCGGCATCGCCGCCGTCATGCCGACCCTGCGCGGCCCGTGCGTCCTCCTCGACGTCGGCGCCAACGTCAGCCCCAAGCCCGAACACCTGTACCAGTACGGCGTCATGGGCAGCATCTTCGCGAAGTACATCCTGCAGCGCGAGCGGCCGACGATCGGGCTGATGAACGTCGGCTCGGAGGAGCAGAAGGGCCACGACCTCGCCAAGGAGACGCACGCCCTGTTCAACGCCAGCCCGCTGCGCGAGCGCTTCATCGGCAACGTCGAGGGGCGCGACATCAACAAGGGCGTGTGCGACGTGATCGTCACCGATGGCTTCGTCGGTAACGTCGTCCTGAAGGTGTGCGAAGGCGTGTTCGACTTCGCGATGAAGATGACCGCCAGGGAGTTGCTGACCGTCCTGAGCACCGAGCGCGAACAGGCGCAGCGGGCGCTGAAGGCGCTGGTGGACCGCTACGACTACGCCGAGCACGGCGGCGCCCCGCTGCTGGGCATTGATGGGATCGCGATCATCTGTCACGGCTCGTCGGGCGACCGGGCGATCAAGAACGCGCTCGCCGTCGCGGCCCGCTACGCCAACGCCCGTCTCAACGCCATGATCGTGCAGGAGTTGGAGTCGAGCCCGGCGACGGCAACTGGCGACGAGTAGAATCGTTGGCCTCCAGGTGTCCGTTGCCTTGTGGAGCGACTTATGGTGACGCCCGTCGTACGCTACATGCTGCTTTGCGACGATGTGCGGCTCGATCAAGACAACCCAACCTGTACACACATCGACTGCTTGATGAGCAGTATTGTTTCTCAGGAGGAGCCGCCGTTTCCGCTCGTCCGAGAGCAGATTTGCATCTACCTGGTGCTGACCGAATGTTATGGGCAGGGCACCGGACAAATACGAGTGGCTTACCTGGACGCGGAAAAAGAGCAGCCGCTGTTTGGGTCTGCCCCACACCGACTCGACTTTACTGGGCATTCGCCGTTAGAATTACTCGGCGTCGTCTTCCGGATCGAGGGAGGGCGTTTCCCTCGGGCAGGACAGTATGCGGTGCAGTTCTGGTACAATGATCAGAAAGTCGAAGAGCGCCCCCTTCGGCTCAGGTGACACCCCATGAAAGGTCACTCAAACAAGAACGAGGGAGTCCGGGCCATCGCGGAGTTCCTGGACCAGGCGGTTCCCCTGGCCGACCCAGACGCTCCCCGCGCTGCCTCTCGTTCCACCAATGCGGGGGTTCACCTCCTCGCCGATTTCACCGACCCTGTGCAACCTCTTGGACTGTCAGAGCTGGGGAAAGAACAGCAATCGACCCTCCTGCAAGCACGCAACGGAAGCGGAGCGGCCATGCCGAAGAGCGCCTTTCTCTTTCCCGGACAGGGAGCCCAGACCGTGGGCATGGCGCAGCAACTCTGCGCCACGCTGTCGGCCGCGCGCCGCCTGTTCGACGAGGCGTCGGCGATCCTCGGCTACAACCTCCTTGAAGTGTGCAAGAAAGGTCCTGTCGAGCGCCTCAACTCGACCGCCGTCAGTCAGCCCGCCATCTTCGTCGCCAGCCTTGCGGCCCTCGAAAGTCTCCGCGCCAGCGACCCGTCCGCGGAGGCGAGCTGCGTCGCGACCGCTGGCCTGAGCCTGGGCGAGTATACCGCCCTCGTCTTCGCCGGCGCCTTGAGCTTCAGCGACGGCGTCCGCCTGGTGAAGCGCCGCGGCGAGGCGATGCAGGCTGCCGCCGACGCCTCCCCGAGCGCCATGGTCAGCGTCCTCGGCCTCGACCGCGACAAGGTCGGCGAGCTGTGCGCCCGGGCACGCTCCAAAGGACTCATCGAGGTCGCCAACCTCCTTTGCCCGGCGAACATCGTCGTTTCCGGCACGCAGGACGCCTGCGCCGAGGTCGAGCGGCTGGCCCCGGAGATGGGCGCCATGAAGACGATCCGCCTGGTCGTCGCGGGCGCGTTCCACACCGAGCTGATGAAGCCCGCGGACCAGTCGCTACGGGAGGCGCTGGCTGACGTGGCGCTGCGGCCCCCACGCATCCCCGTCTGGTCGAACGTCGATGCCCAACCGCACACCAATCCCGAGGAGATCGGCACGCTGCTGGTGCGCCAGGTACTCCAGCCCGTGCAGTGGGAGCAGACGATGCGCAACCTCCTGGCGAGCGGCGTGGACCGCTTCTACGAGATCGGCCCCGGCCGCGTCCTCGCCGGCCTCCTCAAGCGCGTCGAGCGCAAGGCGAACTGCGTCAACATCGCGGCGTGAAGGCGCCTGCCTTCCCCCGACCAACGGAGGTCGTCGCATGCCGCCCCCAGCTGTCGAGTTCACCCAGGTCGTCAAGGACTACCCCACGGGCGTCCTGCGCAAGGCGGCGCTGCGCGCCGTGGACGCCGTTAGTTTCCGCGTCGAGGCGGGCGAGGTGTTCGGCCTGCTCGGCCCGAACCGCGCCGGCAAGACCACGCTCGTCAAGATGCTCCTGTCCCTGTGCAAACCGACGTCCGGCACCGTGACGCGCCTGGGGCAGCCCGGCAGCGACCGCAGCACGCTGGCCCGCGTCGGCTACGTTCACGAGAACCATGCTTTCCCGCGTTACCTGACCGCCACCGGCCTGCTCGAGTATTACGGCGCCCTCAGCCTCCTGCCCGAGCCGGAAGTCAAGGAGCGCATCCCGAAGCTGCTCGAGCGCGTCGGGTTGGCCGACCGGGCGCGCGAGCCGATCGCGCGCTTCAGCAAGGGCATGGTGCAGCGCCTCGGCGTGGCCCAGGCGCTGATCAACGACCCCGAGCTGCTGGTGCTGGACGAGCCGAGCGAGGGGCTGGACCTGACGGGCCGCCAGTTGATCCGCGACCTGGCCGCCGAGCAGCGGCAGCGCGGCCGGACGGTCGTGCTGGTCTCGCACGTCCTCGCCGAGGTGGAGCAGGTGTGCGACCGCGTGGCGGTGATCGTCGTCGGCCGTCTGGAGTACCTCGGCCCGCTGCCGGACCTGACGCGCGACCCGCAGACCGGGGCGCGGCGCCCGCTGGAGCAGTCGCTGCACGAGATCTACCAGCGTTCCCCGGCCGGCGGCGCCAAACCCCAGGTAACCCCCGAGAAAGTCAAGTCATGACCGGCCCGCAGTTCATCTACGCGACGCGCTGGCTGATCCGCGACACGTTCCGCCAGGCGATGGCCACGTGGATCTTCTGGATCATGCTCGGCGTCAGCCTGCTGTGCATCGTGTTCTGCCTCGGCATCAGCGTCGAGGGCGGCCTGGACGCGCCGCGGCCGGGCGACACCGAGCGCTACACGAAGCAGGGCAAGCCGTTCACCGGGCAGAACCCGAACCCGGCGGTGATGAGCCTGATGTTCGGGGCGGTCCGCGTCGAGGTGCCGCGCGACCGCGCGACCGGCGTCCACATGCTGCAGGTGCTGCTGGCGACGTGGGTGGCGGGGTCGGCGGGGCTGCTGCTGACGCTGGTGTGGACGGCGGGCTTCCTGCCGGAGTTCCTGCAGCCGAGCGCCGCGTCGGTGCTGTTCGCCAAGCCGGTGCCGCGCTGGGCGCTGGTCGTGGGCAAGTACCTCGGCGTGGTGGCGTTCGTCGCCTTCCAGGTGTTCGTGTTCTTCGCCGGGACGTGGTTGGCGCTGGGCATCAAGACGGGGGTGTGGCAGTACGCCTACCTCGTCGGCATCCCGATCCTGGTGCTGCACTTCGCGGTGATCTACAGCTTCTCGGTGCTGCTGGCGGTCTGCACGCGCAGCACGGTGGCGTGCATCTTCGGCTCGATCCTGTTCTGGCTGGTGTGCTGGGGCATCAACCTCGGCTGGTACTACACCGCTCACCTGCCGGGGATGTCGTCGCTGACCGGCTTCCTGGCGGGAGTGGGGTACTGGACGCTGCCCAAGCCGGCGGACATGGTGGGGCTGCTGGAGCAGACGCTGCAGACCGGCCAGCACTTCTCGGCGCTGTCGAGCTGGGACGTGGTGCAGAAGGCGGCAGTCATGTCGGAACTGTCGCTGTTGACGTCGCTGCTGTTCGCGGTGGTGATCCTGGTGATTTCCGGGCGACAACTGGAAGCGACGGATTATTGAAGGTTGTTATGGGGTCGGGGGACACAAGCCCGACGCGCCA
>JBBRPS010000053.1:0-21738 GCA_038227745.1 Gemmatales bacterium
CGGACACAAGCCTGAAGCGCCAGCGAAGGGAGGCGCTCGCCCTTCGCTGGCGCTTCAGGCTTGTGAGTCCCTCGGCGGTGCCGCTCGGACACAAGCCTGAAGCGCCAGCGAAGGGAGGCGCTCGCCCTTCGCTGGCGCTTCAGGCTTGTGAGTCCCTCGGCGGTGCCGCTCGGACACAAGCCTGAAGCGCCAGCGAAGGGAGGCACGCGCCCTTCGCTGGCGCTTCAGGCTTGTGGCTCCTTCGGCGGCGCGTCGGGGGGCCGCAGCGTCGGGTCCCCTTGTTCTTCCCGGACGTAGCGGATCGCCTCCTCAAGACTCTTTTCGTCGTTCAGCCACCGCTTGCTGCCGCGCTGCGTCCACCAATTCTGCCGAATCGCTCCGTCGGCCGGACGGCGGGATCGTTCCAGCTCTTTCAAGTGCCGCGTACACCATGCCTTGAACTGGTCCATGACGATCTTGGGATCCCGCTGCGGTGCTGTCACGACGACGTGGACGTGCTGCGTCCGGCAGCTCACGATGTGCAGACACCACCCGCGGATGCGGCAATGCTCGGCAATCGTGTCTTCCACGAGACGGCGTTGCTCCGGATCCAAGGTAAGGGCCGACTCGGTCATGAGGCGCTCGGCGGCCTGTTTCAGGCTCTCGTCCGGGGCTTGGAATTGGCCAGGCTTCGCGACCCAACCGCGCTCGTCTCCGGGCAACCACGTACCGTAGGTGGTCCAGGTCAGGAAGTAGGTCAGCGGTTCGTCCATCGGAACCTGCCCGGGGTCATTCGTCATGAGTCATCCCTCCCACACGAGCCTGAAGCGCCAGCGAAGGGCGCCGCCGGCGAGCGCCGCCCACAAGCCTGAAGCGCCAGCGAAGGGCGCCGCCGGCCCTTCGCTGGCGCTTCAGGCTTGTGTCGCCGGCAAATGCCGCCCACAAGCCTGAAGCGCTAGCGAAGGGCGCCGGCAAGGAAGGCCCGGCTCATTGCCCAGCCGTCGAGACCTTGCGACTGCCGCGACGAACCCGCAACTTTTCCCCGGTCAATTCGCGCAGACGTCGCGCGGACCCGGCGAAATACGCTTTGACCTCTTTGGCGGTCATGCCCCGCGTTTTCTCGGCGACTTTCTCTTTGATGGCGTCGAGGTCATCGAGATAGTCGTCCAGGGTTTCGTAATTGTCGTTCATTGCATCACCTCGAACGCGGTATCCTTGCTCCTTCGCCGTGCCGCCATCTCAGCTCAACTCCATCCAGGCCTTGCCCGAGCCCGGTAATGTTACGGAACCAGCCAGTCATCGATTGTCAGCCCTGGAATGGCGGAGTAGTCCTTGGTATTGTGGGTCACCATCGTCAGGCCGTGAACGAGCGCGGTGGCTCCGTTGAGCAAGTCCATTTCTCCCACCGTGATCCCGCTATCGAATAATCCCGCCCGGATTGCTCCAAACTTTTCGGCTATCGACAAAGTGACCTCCAGCACGGTGGCGCCTTTGAGCATATCCCGAATGCCCTTCAGCCGATCCGGAGGCGCCTGAGCTCGTAGCGCCCAGGTCAACAATTCGCCAACCGTAATCACGGAGATGTTCAAGCCTCCGTAGTGCAGCATGACCCGACCGACTACGACGGGGTCGTTCTTCAAGTAGGCAGAGCAGATGTCGGTATCGAGCAGAAAACTCATGCGGGTAGCTCTCTTCGATTGATCTTCCGCTGCTGCCGGTTCCATGCCAAAAATCGGTCGAGTCCTTCGGGATCGTCCGACCAACTGCCTGCGGCCCGCTGCAACGCCTCCAAGGGACTCTCAGGTACCGTTTGCCGCTGGGGCGCCGGCTCAAGCGTAACGGTCACTTGCTGGCCCTCCGGCAAGCCCGATTCTGCTTCAAGCTCAATGGTTTTGCCGTGAACGGTGCCTCGCAAAATTGTCGGCGTGCTCGACATGCCACATCTCCTTCGCGTTATGCGTATTAGCTACTGTTCAGAATAGCAGGTCCGCATCCACACCTTTTGTCCGGTCGCTTGTTGCAGTCCCTGACGCCGCCATGTTAACTCAGCTCCATCCAGGCTTTCAGCCCCGGCCGGACGCCGACGGGGGCCTGCACACTCTTCAGGTACGTGTTCTTGATGTGCCGCTCCACCTTGGCACGCACTTCCGACAGCGTCTCCTTCGCCACCCCACAATGGCGCGGCGTATCGGGCCGGCAGCGGATCACGTCCACGATCTTGGCCGGATCCTCTTGAATCTCACCCGTCGCCAGGTCGTACAGATACCACGCCGCCCGGCCTGCATCCTCTGTCCAGGCCACCTCACCCGCCGGTAGAGGCTCTGCCCCGCGGTCCGCAGCCGGCAGCGCGAAGCAAAAGAACACCGCACGCGCCCCCGCCTGGAGGTGCCGTTTGCCGCTGAATATCCGTCCCGGCAGGCTCGCCAGCCGCTCCTCCAGCCCCTCGTCGGCGCCCAGCAGCTTCTCGTACTCCAGTTGCAGCTGCTCCGCCGGCGTCTCCGCGCCCTCGTACTGGTGGTTGAAGTCCTTCAGCGCCTCGTAGTCGTCTTCCGGCCTCAGCAACTTCTTCCCCTCGATGCCGAAGGTCTTCGAGATGCGCAGCGTCTTGTGCGTCACGCGGGCGTAGAGCGTTAGCAGCGCGTTCAACTCGTCGGGCGGCAGGAAGTTCCAGTAGACCGTCGTGCCGCGGAGGGGCGCCTCCTCGGGGTGGTCGGCGACAAGGCGTTTCTCCACGTCGGGGTTGAGGCGGCGATCGACGCGGCCGATGCGTTGCATCAACCGCACAGGGTTCCAGTGCAGGTCGTAGTTGATCAGCCGCGTCGCGTCCTGTAGATTCAGCCCTTCCGACAGCACGTCCGTCGAGATGAGCACGCGCGTGTCGGGCAGCCCCTCGCCTGCCAGTTCGGGGCTCGATGAGCCGTTGTAGTAGGGTGCAAAGCGGCGAATCACCTCGCCTCGGTCGGTCTTCGTGCCGCTGTCGATTTCCTCGACGCCGGCGATCCCAGCGGCGACGAGCTGGTGGCGGAGGTAGCGGGCCGTGTCCGCGAACTCGGTGAAGATTAGCACCTTGTGCGCCTTGAGGACCGGGTCGGTCTTCAGGAGTTTCACCAGCGCGCCCAGCTTGTTATCGTGCTTCGGCTCGAACTTGCGCAGTTCGTTGAGGAAGTCGGCGATCTGGTTCAGGTCGTCGAGCGTTTCGCGAACGATCTCTCCGACCTCGTACTGGTCGCGGTCCAGCTCCTGCACGTCGTCGAGCATCTCTTCGGTGACGATGTCCTCGTCGGCCTCATCGTTGTCGTCGTCGGGGAACAGCTCCAGCTGCTTTTCGTGGACGTAGCCGATGAGGTCCTTGTTCCGCAGCTGCCAGCGTTCCAGGTGGCGCTTCTCCTCGGGCGTCTGGGAGTGCCTCATGACGAAGGCGAGGAGCTTGCGCAGCAGCCGGTCGCAGGAGCGCTCGAAGGCGTGGGCCGAAGACTCGAAGCGCTTGAGGAACAGCGTGCGGATCAGGCCGACGATCTGCTTCTGGCGGCCCTCGACGAACTCGATCCCTACCAGGGTGGACTTATCCCCCTTGTAGTAGGCCAGCGGATAGTAGATGGCCAAGGAGAACAGGGGCTTCTTCTTGGAGAACGCCTGCTCGACCATGTCGAGGAGCCGGCCGTAGGTCTTCTTGACCGAATACTCAGCGACCTTGGGATCCGCGCGCGTGGGGAAGATGGCGGCGGTCTTGCCCTCCTGCACCTGGCTTTGCCGGACGTAAGCCCGGCTGCGCTGCACGACAAGGGCGCGGAAGAGCGCGTCCCCAGCCAGCACCTCGCTCACCTCGGCGAAGTTCAGTTCGGTGGCCTCTTCGCCTTCGGGGCCGGCAGTGGCCCGCAGGAGATCCTTCTCCATCTTCCGAATGTGGCCGGGCAGGGAGTGGATGCCGAGGCCCTTGAAGTGGTCAGACTGGCGCCGCGAGAACAGTTCGACCATGTGCTGCAGGTCGAGCAGGCCGTTGTTGACGGGCGTGGCCGTCAGCAGGAAGACCTGCTTCGGGCCGTGCGGCCCGTCGATGCGTTCATACAGCTGATAGTAGCGCGAAGGTTGCCGGTCGCCGGTGGCGCGCAGCCCACCCCGGCCGGTGCCCGCGTAGCCCGGGTTGCGGAAGTGGTGCGCCTCGTCGATGACCACCACGTCGGCCCGCTCCTTGACGTCGTCGAGGAGCGCCGGGTAGTCGATCTCGTCGTTGGCCCTGCGCGTCAGGTCGGTGTGATTGAAGATCATCAGGCCGCTGTAGGCGCCGCGCAGGTGCGGGGCGTAGTCCTTCAGGGCCTTCTCCCAGACCGGCTTGCGCGCCGCCTTGGGAACGAGCAGCGCGACGCGCTTGCGCTTCTTCTCGATCAGGTACTCCAGCAGCATTAGCCCGATGAACGTCTTGCCGAGGCCGACGCCGTCGCAGAGCAGCGCGCCGCCGTGGTCGTCGGCGATCTCCAGCAGGCGGTGAAAGCCGTCCTGCTGGTAGCGGTCGAGGACGCGGTAGACGCGCGAGCGGTTGGCGAGCCACTCGTGGTCGGTCATCTCGTCGCGGCGGTGCAGTTCGTACAGCGCCTTGGCGTAGACCTCAAAAGGGGTGTACTCGCGCGTGTGCCGCTCGATGACGCGGAGGATTTCCGGGGTGACGTCCTCGGCATCATTCCAGTGCTCCTCGTACCACTCCTGCAGGACGGTGACCGGGCCACCGGTGATCTGGACGTTCAGCTCGATGTTCTCCGTCAGGCCCGGGTAGGTGGAATTCGAGGAGCCCACCAGTGCGAACGAGCCGAGGACTTCCATCCGGGCGTGGGTGATGTACGCCTTGGCGTGGAACTTCGCCTTGCGGTAGACGCGGCAGACGATCTTGCCCGAGCGGATCGCCTCCACGATGGCCGGCACGCCGACGAGGAAATCATTCTTCGACTTCTCGGCCTCCAGACTCGCGTCGAGGCGGGCGCGGACGTTAGCCAGGCCCTCCGCGAAGGCCGCTTTGGTCCGCCGCGACACCTCGTCGCCCATGAGCACCCGGATCTGCTCGACCTTTTGCCATTCGTCCTTCAGGCCGAGGAGGGCGCTGATCTCGAAGTAGCCGGTGGCGATGTCGATGGACTTCGAGAGCTGGCACCAGTCGTGGAGGTAGCGCAGGACCTTCCAGGCTTCATCGCTATTATCGACAATGAAGAGTTCACTGCCCGTCTTGCTCGTACGCTTCGGCATCGGGTAACTCTCGCTCCGTGAGAAGGGAGCGGCGATCACTCGGTCGCCGTCTTCCAGGCGTCAGCTGGGTGGCCGGACAAAGCGAGGCTATCGACGCGCGGGCCTGCCCGAACCGGAGGCCGGTCAGCACCCGTCCCCGTATGCCGGCGGCCCGGCGTCTCGTCCATGATCGTAGCAGGCGGTGCCGCCATTGTCGCGGGAAAACCAGAACGCCGTGTTCCCACGCAGCGGCCTCAAAACGTTGGAGGGGATATTCCTCCTGCAGACAAGGTCGTCACACAAGTCGTCATGAGGCTGCGCCACCCCCACGCCCATCATGTGTTTGCGGCCCGCGACCTCGGGCTGCTCCTGGCGGCCAGCCCGGTCCCGGCGCCCCTGCTGGACTACTACCCGTCCGAGTGACCTGGCATTCTTGGCAATGACCTGTCGGCGGTTGGGCCGGAAAGACGAGGCGCGGGCGGCCCTGGCCCGCCGGCGACGTATCACGGGAAACGAGCCCTGCTATGAACATCTGTCCGGGACAGGCCCGCGGGCGGAGCGAGACCGTCTGCTGTGGCGCGACGCCGAGAAGCCAAGCGAAGGCACGGCCGGCCGGTGACGGCGGGCACGGGGCCGGCCGCGTTTCGGTCAGGCCTTCTTGTATCGCGCTCCGAGCGCGTTACACTGGGGGATGCCCCCCGCCGCGCCGCCCGACTGAACCCGCCGACCGTCCCAAGGGAACCTGCCCGTGAAAGCCCGTTTGACCCTGGCCCTCTGCCTCCTCGTGTTGCCCACCCCTGTCGTCACCAGCGCCGACCACCCGGTCCTCGCCGTTACCGTGGCGCCGGCTTCCGTCCGGCTGAACGGCCCCAGCGCCGTCTACTCCCTCCTCATCCACGGCAAGCTCGCCGACGGCCGCCTGGTCGATCTGACGCGCGACGCGAAGTTCCGCTCCCTCGACCCGAAACGCGCCGCCGTCACCGCCGCCGGGGTCGTGCAGGGCCTGACCGACGGCGCGACCGAGATCCTGGTCGAGGCGAAGGGACGCACCCTGCGCGTCCCCGTCAAGGTCGAGGGGGCAACGCAGCCGCGCGCGTTCCACTTCGAGAACGACGTCGAGCCGCTGCTGAGCCGCTTCGGCTGCAACTCGTCGGGCTGCCACGGCAACGCCGAGGGCCAGAACGGCTTCAAGCTGTCGGTGTTCGGCTTCGACCCGGTCGCCGACCACGCGGCCCTGGTGAAGGAGGCGCGCGGCCGCCGCATTCTCCCCGCCGCTCCCGAGCACAGTCTGCTGCTGGCCAAGGCATCGGGAGCCATCGCGCACGGCGGCGGCGTGCGCATCCCGCGCGGCAGCGCCGAGTACGAGACGCTCCGCGCCTGGATCGCCGCCGGCGCCCCTCTCGGCGACCCAAAGGCGCCGCGCGTGGCGTCGATCCGCGTCGAGCCGGCCGAGCGCGTCATGGACACGAGCGCCCTGCAGCAGCTGCGCGTCGTCGCCCGCTACTCCGACGGGCGTGAAGTGGACGTGACCGCGCACGCGCGCTTCCAGTCGAACAACGAGGGCCTCGCCGCGGTCAGCGCGACCGGCCTGGTCAGCGCCGGCGAGACACCTGGCGAGGCCGCGGTTATGGCCAGCTTCATGGGCGCGGTGGACATCTTCCGCGCCGTCATCCCGCGCCCCGAGCCGATCGCGAACTACCCGAAGCTGCCCGAGAACAACTTCATCGATGGCCCGGTCTTCCGCAAGCTGCGCAAGCTGAACATCCTGCCGTCGGAGCTGTGCGACGACGCCGAGTACCTGCGCCGCGTCTACCTCGACGTCATTGGCACCCTGCCGACCCCCGCGGAGGTGCGCCGCTTCCTCGCGGACAAACGCCCCGACCGCCGTGCCCAGATCGTCGAGGAACTGCTGCGCCGGCCGGAATTCGCGGACTACTGGGCGTTGAAATGGGCGGACCTGCTGCGCGTCGATCGGCAGGCGCTGGGGCACAAGCGCGCCTATGCGTATTACCGCTGGATCCGCGACAGCATCGCCGCCAACAAGCCGTATGACCAGTTCGTGCGCGAGATCCTCACCGCGGAGGGGCCGCTGGAGGGGAGCGGGCCGGCGAACTTCTACAAGGTCGTGCCGAAGCCGGGCGAGGCGTCGAGCACTCTGTCGCAGATCTTCCTCGGCGTGCGCATCGCCTGCGCCGAGTGCCACCACCACCCGTTCGACCGTTGGAGTCAAGCCGACTACTACGGCATGCAGGCGTTCTTCGCCCCGGTCGCGGTGAAGAACACGCCGCGTGGCGAGGTCGTGCAAGCGACCGGCGACCCGCTCACGAAGCACCCGCGCACCGGCGCGACGGTGTCCGCCCACGCGCTCGGCACCGACATGCCCGCCGCCTCGCCGAAGGGCGACCGCCGCCCGAGGCTCGCCGACTGGGTGACGACCCCCGAAAACCCGTGGTTCGCCCGCAACCTCGCCAACCGCACGTGGGCGCACTTCCTCGGCCGCGGCCTGGTCGAGCCGGTCGATGATGTCCGCGCCACCAACCCGCCCACCAACCCCGAGCTGCTCGACGCCCTGGCCGCCCACCTCGTGAAGAGCAAGTTCGACTTCCACGCGCTGGTGCGCGCCATCACGGCGTCGCGCGTCTATCAGCTCTCGTCGCGGCCGAACCGGACGAACGAGAAGGACGAGCAGAACTACTCGCGCGCCCTGTTCCGCCGCATCGACGCTGAGGTGCTGCTGGACATGGTGAGCCAGGCGACGGGTGTGTCGGAGCGCTTCGACGGCGTGCCGGCGGGCTACCGGGCCATCCAGCTCTGGGACAGCAAGGTGCCGCACTACTTCCTGAAGCTGTTCGGCCGGCCGGTCCGCGTCAGCGCCTGCGAGTGCGAGCGCAACCATGAGCCGGGCGTCTCCCAGGTGCTGCACCTGCTCAACGCGCCGGAGATCCACGCGAAGCTCACCCACGAGCGCGGCACCGTGGCGCGGCTGGTGCGCCAGAGCAAGGACGACGCGGCGCTGGTCGAGGAGTTGTACCTGACGTTCTACAGCCGCTTCCCGACGGAGAGAGAACGCACGGTGGGAGTCGAGTACCTGCGCGGCGGCGGACAGCGGCGGCAGGCGGCCGAGGACCTGGCGTGGAGCTTGTTGAACTCCCTGGAGTTCGTGTTCAACCATTGAGGGTGGTGCCATGCCGCTGCTCGATCACTTCCATGCTCCGCTGTATCCGATACGGCCCTGGGAGTCCTTCCACGCCCTCTGGGCGGGCGCCCTGATCGGGCAACTCAACCAGCTCCTGCCGCCGCGCTACCTGGCCGGCATGCAAGTCCACCTGGGCAGGCGCGTGGAGGCGGACGTGGCGGAGTTCGACCACGGGGAGCAGGAGACCACGTCCGGGAATGGTCCCGCGGGGGGAGTGGCGGTTGCAAAGTGGGCGCCGCCCGCGGCGGCGCTGACCGTGGCCGTCGTGTTCCCCGATGACATCGAGGTGCAGGTGATCGACACCCGCGACGACGCTGTACTCGTCGCCGTCGTGGAACTGGTCAGCCCGGGCAACAAGGACCGCCCGGAGGAGCGCCGGGGTTTTGCGGCAAAATGCGTGGCATACCTGCAGCGCGGCATCGGCCTCGTCGTTGTCGATATCGTCACGAGCCGGCACGCGAACCTGCACGAAGAGGTCCTGACGCTCCTGGGCCACGAGGGGCCGTGCGGGCTGTCTGAGCAAGCCTTGCTCTATGCGTCGGCCTACCGCCCGGCGCGGCGCGCGGAAGCGAACGTCATCGACGTCTGGCCGACACCTGTCGTTCTCGGCGGCACACTGCCGGTCCTGCCGCTGGCGCTGCGCGGTTTCGGCTGCGTGCCGCTCGACCTGGAGACGGCCTATACCGAGGCGAGGCAGCGGAGTCGGCTCTGAGAAGGCAAAAGGCAAAAGGCAAAAGGCAAAAGGAAAGAGCAACGGTCTTTCCTTCTGCCTTTTGCCTTTTGCCTTTTGCCTTTTGCCTTCCTACGGCAGCGGTCGTCAGAACCTCTCTTTGCACACCTCAACCAGGTCGCTGCGGTTGGTCAGCGTGACGTTGTAGGTCTGGCTGACCTCCTGCGGAGTGCCGGCGTTGCGGGTCACCACGACGGTCACCTGCGTCGGCGTGCGGACGCTGGCCGGGCGGCTGTACATGTGGACCTTGATGACGTACTCGCCAGCCGGGGCCTTCGTCATCTGGTACTCTTCCGGCCCGAAGCCGGCGGTGACGTCCTGGAACAGGTGCCCGCCGTTCCGGGTCCGTGAGTTCCCGTAGAAGCAGCGGGTGTTGTTCGGCTCCAGCACCCAGAGGTCCACGTCGGTCGCGGTGTTCCACGTCACCGTAACGCGCAGGTCCCCGACGCGCCGCCAGACCTCGACGGGGGTGTTCCGGTAGGGGGTGACGCGGAACGTCGTCCCATTCGCGGCCGTGCCTTCCCGTGTGAAGTTCCACACGTCCACCAGCGTCTGGCCGCCGTGGTAGTTGGGCTGGCGCATGGCGTCCTCGGGGGTGCGCGCGACCCCGACGGCCCCCGGCGTCTGGACGAAATGGTCGATCCGTTTCTGGCGGTTCACGAAGCCGGAATGGGCCTCGCCCAGGATGATCGCGTCCCCCGGCTTCAGTTCCCCGTCCGCGCCGGGCGCCAGCGGGCCCAGGGTTTTGACGCACTGGAACCCGAGTGCGGTCAACCTCTCCCGCAGGCCGGGGCGGCTGGCATGGCGGGGGTCGGTCCGGGGCCCGACCTGGTTCTCGTTGATCTTCCGGGCCGAGGCTTCCCAGAGGGTGTAGTCGTGACACCAGGTGATGGCCTGCGCCGACGGCGCGACGGCGCCGAACACGGTGACCGCGGCTGCCGCGAGAACGACGCTCTTGAACGTGATTCGCATGGTGAGATCTCCTCGCCCCGCCGGGCGACGTCGTGACTGGGTCGTATGGAAGGTCATGGGACGTGCGTGCGTCCCACCGGAGGATTGCC
Organism: Gemmatales bacterium; assembly: GCA_038227745.1. Classification (GTDB taxonomy): domain Bacteria; phylum Planctomycetota; class Planctomycetia; order Gemmatales; family Gemmataceae; genus DASPXY01. The sequence goes on from JBBRPS010000053.1 coordinate 10,178, forward strand.
GTCCGCTCGGGGGGGCGGCCAATTTTTTCCCGCGCTGCGGGGCCCTCGAGGAAACCTTTGTGCCGCCGCTGCGTTTGTGGTCCAATAGAGAGGAAAGGGGGGACTGTAATGACACCGGGTAAGTATTGTGACGGCCTGCACCGCCGCGACGTGCTGCGCATTGGCGCCGCCGGCCTTTTCGGCCTCGGCCTGACGCTGCCGCGCCTCCTCGAACTGGAGGCCAGGGCGTCGGCGCGCGGCCAGTCTGCGAACGACGTCTCGCTCATTTTCCTCTTCCTGCACGGCGGGCTGAGCACTATCGACACGTTCGACCTCAAGCCCGACGCGCCGGCGGAGTTCCGCGGCGAGTTCCGGCCGATTGCCACCAACGTGCCGGGGATCCAGGTCGGCGAGCACCTGCCGCGCACCGCCCGACAGATGGACAAGTTCTCGCTGATCCGTTCGTTCCGCCACAACAACTCGGACCACGGCCCGGCCGACCACTACATGCTGACGGGCTACTTCCCGCGCGCCGGCTTCAACCCCGGTCTGAAGCCGAACAACCAGCGGCCGGCCCACGGCTCGATCATCGCCCGCAAGTTCGGCCCGCGCGGCGGCGTGCCGCCCTACGTCTGCCTGCCGAAGATGCACCCCAGCGCCGGCCCCGCCTACCTCGGCTCCGGCGCCGCCCCGTTCGTCATCGACGCCGACCCCAACGCGCCGAACTTCACGGTGCCGGACATCGTGCCGCCGGCCGTGCTGGCCGCCGACCGCCTGGAGGCCCGGCAACGCCTCCTGGCGCAGGTGGACCGCTACCGCGCGGCCGTCGAGGTGCAGGCCAACCGCCACGCCCAGGCGGTCAGCCACTTCCAGCGCGAGGCGTTCGGCCTGATGACGTCACCGGCCGCCCGCCGCGCCTTCGACATCGCCACCGAGGACGACCGCTTGCGCGACGAGTACGGCCGCAACTCGCTGGGGCAATCGTGCCTGATGGCCAGGCGCCTGGTCGAGGCGGGTGTGCGCTGCGTGACCATCGACCACAGCAACTACGATACGCACGACAACAACTTCGCGACGCTGCGGCGCGACCTGCTGCCCGCCCTCGACGGCGCCCTGGCCACGCTGTTCCGCGACCTCGCCGACCGCGGCCTGCTGCGGCGGACGCTGGTGGTGGTGACGGGCGAGTTCGGGCGGACGCCGCGCATCAACCGCAATGCCGGCCGCGACCACTGGGGGCCGGTGTTCACGGTGGCGCTGGGTGGCGGCGGCGTCCGCGGCGGTCGCGTCGTGGGCCGCTCCGACGCCCGCGCCGAGCGCCCCGCCGTCGACCCGCACGGCCCGGAAGACCTGGCCGCGACCATGTACCACCTCATGGGCATCAACCCCAATGAGGAGTTCTACACTCCCGAGGGGCGGCCGGTGCAGATCGTCAACAACGGGCGGGTGATCCACGACTTGCTGTAGGAGGGGGCGCGCGTGCGCGGCTACCACGACATCGGCGGGCTGCCGGGCGGGCCGATCGACCGCTGCGAGCACGACAAGGCGCTGTGGGAGAAGCGCGTCCACGCCCTGCTCGTGCTCCTCTCGGCCCCCGAGCGCTCCGTGATGAACGTCGATGAGCTGCGCCGCGGCATCGAGGCGCTCGGCAGCGCCGAGTACGACCGCCTCAGCTACTACGAGCGCTGGATCGCGTCAATCGCCAACATCCTGCTGCAGAAGGGCGTGCTCACGGCCGACGAGCTGGGGCGGAAGCTGGCCGAGGTCGAGGCGCGGGAGGCCGCACGGGGATGAGCGCGGCATTCGCGGCCGGCGACCGAGTACGCGTGCGCGAGGCCTACCCGCCGGGCCATCTGCGCACGCCGTACTACATCCGCGGCAAGACCGGCGTCGTCGAGCGCGTCCTCGCCGCCTTCCCCAACCCCGAGGAGCGGGCCTACGGCCGTGGCGGGCTGCCGGCGCGGGTGCTCTACCGCGTCCGCTTCGAGCAGCGGCACGTCTGGCCCGATTACGCCGGCGCCCCCGCCGACACCGTGGACCTCGAGATCTTCGAGCACTGGCTCGAGCACGCCTGAACGGAGCCTGCCATGAGCGACCACCACCACGACCACGACCATCCGCACCCGACGCTGCCCGACCAGGACGTGCCGCCGACGTACCACCAGTGTCTGGAGGCGGCGGTGCGCGAGCTGCTGATCGGTAAGGGCGTCATCACCGCCGACGAGGTGCGCCGCGTCGTGGAGGTGATCGACTCGCAGACGCCGGTGCTGGGGGCGCGGGTGGTGGCGCGGGCCTGGGTGGACCCCGCCTACAAGGCGCGGCTCCTCGCGGACGGCCCGTCCGCGGTGCGCGAGCTGGGCATCGACATGGGCACGACCAAGCTCGTTGTGGTGGAGAACACGTCCGAGGTCCACAACCTGATCGTCTGCACGCTGTGCTCGTGTTATCCGCGGCCGGTGCTGGGGCTGCCGCCGGACTGGTACAAAAGCAAGGCGTACCGCGCGCGCGCGGTGCGCGCGCCGCGCGCCGTGCTCGCGGAGTTCGGTACGGTGCTGCCGGAGGGCGTGGCGGTGCGCGTCCACGACAGCACGGCCGAGATGCGCTACCTGGTGCTGCCGCTGCGCCCGGCGGGCACGGAAGGCCTGGGCGAGGCGGAACTGGCCGAGGTGGTGACGCGCGACAGCATGGTCGGCGTGTCGCTGCCCCTGGCGGCTCGCCCCCTCTGACCTCGCCCGCTGGGAAGGGTTGGGAGTGGGGGAGCAGCGTCGGGAAGGGTGCCGCGAGCGCGAAACGGCAAGCCAGGCGCGCTCCGTCGGCGGCGCGCGCCTGGCTTGCCGTTTCGCGCTCGCTTCAACGCCCCCTCACCCCCAACTTTCCCCAACGGGCAGACGAAGACCTTCTCCCGAGCGCGGCGCGATTTCCGGCGTGTGTAAAATCCTCGCGAAGAGCCGACTTGACGCCCTCCCCCTCCGTAGGTTAAGATCTCCCCCGACGCTTCCGAGTACCGCACCTTGGGGATACGGGGCCGTCCGTTCAAGGCGGCCCACAACCCGCAGAAAAGGAATTTCATCGGGTATGATGGTCTTTTCCCATGGACGGGGTTCCCTTCCCCTCCTGCCCAACCCCCGATGCTGATCGCCGACTTCGCCAAAGACGTGGTGGTCTGGGCACCGGCCAAGGTGAATCTCTACCTGGAAGTGCTGGCAAAACGACTTGACGGATATCATGAGATAGAAACTCTCATGATGGCGGTCAACCTGTACGACACGCTGGTGTTCAAGGAGGACGCCTCCGGGGAAGTCCTTCTCCGGTGTAACCGCCGCGAACTCTCCACCGGCCCGGATAACCTGGTCGTCCGCGCCGCACGGCTGCTGCAAGAGCACACCGGCTGCACCAGGGGTGCGCGCATCCGGCTGGCCAAGCGCATTCCGCTGGCCGCCGGGCTGGCGGGCGGGTCGACCGACGCCGCGGCGGCGCTGGCGGGGCTGAACCGCCTGTGGCGCCTGGGCCTGACCGGGCCGGAGTTGGCCGCGCTGGCCGCGCAACTGGGCAGCGACGTGCCCTTTTTCTTCACCACCCCGGCCGCGTGGTGTAGCGGCCGGGGCGAGGTCGTGACGGCCGCGCCGCTGCCCCGGCGGCTGTGGCTGGTCCTGCTATGCCCGCCGTTCGGGCTGGCCACCGCGGACGTGTACCGCAACGTGGCCGTGCCCCAGCGGCCCGGGGCGGCGGAGGAGATGCGCCGGGCCGTGGCCTGCGGCGACGCCGAGGCCATCGGCCGACGACTGCACAACCGCCTCCAGGGCGCGGCCTTGTGGCTGCGCCCTGAGCTGGCCGACTCCCTGAACCGCCTCAAGGCCCTCGGGCCGGCGGGGCAGGCGATGAGCGGCAGCGGCAGCACCCTGTTCGCCCTGTGTCGCGATCACCGGGAGGCGGCCCGGATCGCCCGCGAGCTGCGCCACGGACCGGAGGAGATCGGCCGCCCGAGAGTGTATTTGGTTCGCAGTTGCGCGTAGGGACGGGACGCCCCGCCCTCCGCGCGGGGTCATCATCAACCCTCCAGGACGAGGGAACCCCGCCCCAAGCTTGTGCCACAGAAGAAAAGGAGAACAGCTGTGGTCATCACCGAAGTCCGGATCAAACTCATGGACGACAACAACGAGCGCCTCCAGGCCTTCTGCTCGGTCACGTTCGACGACGCCTTCGTCGTGCGCGACCTGAAGATCATTGAGGGCACCAAGGGGTCGTTCGTGGCCATGCCCAGCCGCAAGCTGACGGACCGCTGCGGGTCGTGCGGTTCCAAGAACCACCTGCGCGCCCGCTACTGCAACCAGTGCGGCCACAAGCTCGACGAGGACCGCGCCACCCGCGACGCCGACGGCCGCGCCAAGCTGCATGCCGACATCGCGCACCCTATCAACTCCGCCTGCCGCGAGGTCATCCAGACCGCGGTCCTGCGCGCCTACCACGAGGAGAAGGAGCGCTCCAAGCAGCCCGGCTACGCCTGCACCTACGACGACTACGATGGTGGCGAGTACGAGGAGACGTTGACCACGCTCGTCTCCGAGTTGAACGCCGGCGGCCGCCCCAGCGGCGAGGGCTACCGGACGCACGCGGCGCACGGCTCACACGCCTCGCGCGGCACGCACGCCCACGGCCACGACAGCAAGACGCCGGTGGCCGCCCGCCCCGACGAGCGCCGCGAAGGCGGCTTCGGCTCGGGGATCCTCTAAAAGGTCGTCGGCAGCCACTCCCCGGTTTGGCCGCGAGCCCTCGGCGAGGGCGGGACGGGTTACCGTCTCGCGCTCGCCGGGGGTTCGCGGTGCGCCAACGGACCATTTGCGGATACCAATCCCTCCGGACGATATCGTTAGCCTCCGGCAGGCGGAAAGCCCGGCCGGGCCATCAGCGGTCCCATCTCCCGCTTCCCAGCACTCCGGGCAAATGCCGTGGCTGAACCACGCCTCGGATTGGCTGGCGAAATAGGTCTCGACCTGCTGCCAGTAGTTCTGGTCGTCGCGGATCTTCTTGCAGTATTACTCCGGCGCGGAAGGTGATCCCACAAGCCCGACGCGCCAGCGAGGGACCCCCTCGCTGGCGCGTCGGGCTTGTGGGAGGATCTTTCGTGCCGCAGGAATACCCCGCCCCGGCTCGCTCTCCGCTCAGATGCGGCCGCCCATGAGCCCGGCCAGCCGCGCCGAGATGGTCAGGCCCAGGCCGGTGCCGCCATACCGCCGCGTCAAGAAACCGTCGGCCTGCACGAACGGCTCGAAGATCGTGCCGAGCTTGTCGGCGGGGATGCCGATGCCGGTGTTGCGCACCTGAAAACGCAGCGTGATGAAAGAGGAAGGATGAAGAGAAGGCTGCCGGAGGGGGCGGGGCCGGCCGAGGCACCGGAGGGGGAGCTGTGGCGGCGGCTCGTGGAACGGCTGCAGAAGCTGCTGCACCTGCGGTGAGGCGGAGGAAAAGCCCACGGGGCCGCCCGTGGGCGCGGCAGCGGTCCTCAGTCCACGAAGCTGAAAACGGCGAAGGGGACGCCGCGGGTGACGGTGCCGTCCTCGAAGAAGAGGTCGGCCACCTCGACCGGGCCGTCCGCGGAGTCGATCACGCGGGGGCGGAGCTGAACGCGGACGCTGGTGCCGGCGGGGATCAGGACCCGTTCGAGCGGCTGCTTGCGGGAGATTTCCAGGTCGCCGGTGAAGTCCTGACCGAACTCGACGTTGTGATACATGGTGTGGTCTCCTATCTGGACCACTGTTCGTTGTGGACAGTGGAGGGAGGAAAGTGCCATCCCCGGGTATTGGGAGGCCCTGTACCAATTGACCAACGCAAATGCAATGCCGGTCGTCGCTGCGCGCTCGCCGGAGCGCCCCACGAGCGACTCTGCGGACAGGTTGTGACCGGAACGGTGCAGGCCCTTCAGGCCCAGGCCCCGGTGGAAGGTAAAGAGCACAGGCGAGTTGCGTCCCGTCGCCGGGGTGGAGGTGCCGGGCCGAGGGGTGGAGCGGGGCGGGGTCCGGAGGAAAGGTTCCCTCGGGAAAAGCGCCCGCGCCGGGGGCGTGACCTGCGCGGAATGGGGCAGAGTTGCCGTGGAGTTGTGCGTTCCTGCACAACCGCCGCCGCGGCGCCCGGGCCGCGCCTTCCTTCCACTCGCACCGCGGATAGAATCGGGAGCAAGTGTGTCCGCGTTCCGCGGCGCCCGGCGGCCCGTCCCGCTTCGCGTCCCACGTCTCTCGGCCCCGCCGCCGTACGCTGCGATGGATCCGACCATACGGAGGGAATCTCTCATGGCCCCGTCCCCTCGGCCCCCGCGTCCCGCCGCTCCCAAAGTATCCGCCGGTCGGACCCGGCTGGCACTCGTCATCGCCGCGCTGTCCGTCCTGGCTCTCATCCAACCCGCCGACCGGGCCGGCGCCCAGGGCAACGGCGAGCGCCTGACCAGCCGCCCGCGGCCAGCGGCGCCGAAGGCCGCCGCCCTCGCGGTTGGGGAGGAGGTGCGCACCGCGGCCGGCGAGCGCCGCCGCCTGGTCCTGCCCGACGCCTCGGTGCTCTACGTCAACGCCGGCACCCGCGCCCGCCTCGACGCCGCGCGCCGCCTCACCCTGGTCGCCGGCGAGGTCTACGTCGAGGTCGCGCCCGGCCAGGCGATGCCCTTCGTCGTCAAGACGCCGCGGCGCGAGGTCACCGGCCGCGCCACGCACTTCGCCGTCCGCGCCGCGCCGGCCGGGACCGCCGTCGTCGTCGCCCGCGGCCACGTGGACGTCACCGGGCTGCAGAAGCCCGTCCGCGCCGGCCAGCAGTTGGCGGCGGACGCCGACAAGCCGGCGCCCGGACCGCGCGCCTCGCACGCCCTGGGCTGGACGCGCGAGCTGCTGGCCGCGGCCGACTCGCCGCTGGTGCCGTCCAGCAAGCACGCCGGCGGCGCCCTCATCGCCCGCGACCCGAACGGTCAGGAGGCGAAGTTGAGCCTCCGCAGGTTCCATATCGACGTGCATATCGAGGACGGCTTTGCGCGGACGACGATCGACCAGACGTACTTCAACGACTCGCCGTTCCAGCTGGAGGGGACGTTCTACTTCCCGCTGCCGCCCGACGCCTCGCTGTCGCGCCTGGCGATGTACGTCGCGACCGACGGCGGCGTCTGCCAGCTGATGGAGGGCGGCATGGTCGAGGCCGACCTCGGCCGCCGCGTCTACGAGACCATCCGCCACGCCAACCGCGACCCGGCGCTGCTGGAGTGGCTGGACGGCAGCACGTTCAAGATGCGCGTCTTCCCCCTCGAAGGCAGGCAGGAGAAACGCATCGTCCTGTCGTACACGCAGCGCCTGCCGGTGCTGTACGACGAAGTCGGCTACCGCTTCCCGGCCGGCCACAACCTGCAACAGGTGCGCGACTGGTCGTTCCGCGCCCGCGTCCAGGGCGGCGCCGCGCTCCCCTGGTCGAGCGCCTCGCACACCTTGCAGGCGTCCACGGAGGGCAAGGACCTGCTGCTGACGGCGTCGGCGAAGGACGCGCGCACCGACCGCGACGTGGTCTTGTCCCTGCACGACGCCCGGCCAGGGGCAGAAGGGGCCGCGCGTTTCTCGGCGGCGGAACACGAGAAGGCGCGCTACCTGATGCTGCGCTACCGGCCAGCGCTGGTGGGTGAGGCGCAGGCGCGGCGGCGTGACTGGGTGTTCCTGTTCGAGTCGTCGGGCGACCGCGACCCCCTGCTGGCGCGCGCCCAGATCGAGGTCGTCCGGCATCTGTTGAGCAAGGCCGAGCCGGGCGACACCTTCAACGTCTTGACGGCGGGCACGCGCGTGCGCCCCTTCGGCAAGGAGGCGCGGCCGGTGACGTCGGAGAACGTGCAGGCGGCCCTGGCGTTCCTGGAGCAGTCGCACCTGATCGGGGCGCTCGACCTGGGCAAGGCGCTGGCCGAGGCGGGGGCGCTGCTGAAGGAGTCGGCGCGGCCGTGCCTGGTTCACGTCGGCAGCGGCATCCCGGCGATGGGCGAGCGCCGCCTGGACGTGCTGGCCCAGAGCATCCCGGCCGCTGCGGAGTACGTCGGCGTGGGCGTCGGAAGGCGCTGGAACCGAGCCCTGATGAAGCTGGCGGCGGAGCGCGCGGGCGGCCTGTTCACGCAGGTCAACCCCGACGAGCCCATTGCCTGGAGGGCGTTCGAGCTGTCCGCCACCCTCAACGCCCCGCGGCTGCAGCGGGTCACGGCGGCGGACGCCGCCACCGGCAAGGCACTCCTGTGCTACGGCACCGAACTGGCGCAGGGCGAGGAACTGTGCGCCCTGACCCGCGCCGGGCCGGGGGAGGAATTGCCGCGGGCGGTGAAGGTGCGCGGCACGCTGGGCGGCAGGCCGTTCGAGCACGTCCTGCCGGTGGGTGAGTTGGCGGGGCGTGCGGGCTATCTGCCGCGGACGTGGGCGAAGCTGGAGATCGACTGGCTGCTGACGGAGGACGCGGCGAAGCACCGTGAGCAGATCGTGGCGTTGAGCAAGGCGATGTACGTGATGACGCCGTTCACGTCGCTGCTGGTGCTGGAGAACGAGGACCTGTACACCCAGCACAAGGTGGACCGCGGCCGCAAGGACCACTGGGCACTCTATCCCGCCCCGGACAAGATCCCCCTCGTCTACGAGCCGGACCCGTCGCAGCCCGATCCCAAACTTCTCAATTCCGGGGTGAAGCTGCCGACCAGGGAGGCGCTGCGGACCATCGTGGTCCGGCGGTCGCCGAGTTTGCTCGCAAAGCAGCCCCTGTTCAGGGGAGCGGGAGAGGAGTGGAGGCAGAAATCCTCCATCGCTTTCCCGGAGGTGGGCTTCCTTGGAGGAGAGAAAGGCCAACCGCCGACCAACCTGCCGGCGCCATTCGGCCTCGACGGCAAGGCGCGAGAGGTAGAGGGGAAGCAAGTCTACAACTTCTATATCGGTGCCTCCCGAGACGTCGGGAGTGCGGGGACCTCCGCGGTGTTCCCAGGGATGCCTCTAGCCGGAACTTTCTACGGTAGGAGCGGCGTCCCGCAAGAGAAGCGACGGAAGGAGGACCCGCTGGTGATCGCGGACGTCGATCCTGCAGCCGCCGAACCCGATACCCAGATCAACTACAGGGTTACCTTGAAAGGCCAGGTCAGCGTTCCGGGGATCCTCAACCCCGATGAACCCGTGGGCATCCTAAACGGGCGGCGCCGGAGAGTGTTCGACGCCACCTCAGTCTACAGGCCAGACCCCGCCCGCTCGGCGCTGGGGATACCCCGCGCCCCCATGGGAATTAACGCCTTCGCGAATCAACTCCTGGGTGGCTCCAACCAGGCAGCGCCCCTCCTGTACGAGCGGCCTTCGTACCAGGACGACCCGCGCCACTTCGCCGACCTGCTCGCCTACGCCCCCGGCATGAACACCAGCCTCGCGGACATTGAGGCGGTGCTGGAAGCGGAGGCCATCCCCGACCCCGCCGACCGCCCCGGCAAGATCGACGACGCCGCCCGCACCCTCATCGGCAAGGCCCGCTCCCGCGGCTGGCATGCCTGGAAGAGCGGCAATGAAAAGCCTTTGACGATCTTCTTTGACGGCCTTGGCCGCTACGCCTATGAGCGCGTCCTGCCGCTGGGGCTGCGCGAGCGTGTCGTCTGTGATGGCAACTCGCTGCTGCACGTCTACCCGCAACTCGGCCTCGCCGCCCGCCGCGCCGTCAGCCGCTTCCACCGCGCCGACTTCGCCGACCTCGTGCCCTGGTGCGTGCCGCCCGCCGCCGACCTCGCCCGCGGTGCCGACCTCAAGCTCGTCGGCGAGCGCACCGTCGCCATCGTCCCCCACGGCGCCGCCACCGCGAAGGGCAAGGACGGTAAGCCCGCCGTTTACGACCGCGTCCACCTCGTCTTCGACGAGGACGGTTGGCTGGCGGAGCGACAGGTGGTGCGGATGCCGAAGGGGGAAATTCTCCTGCGCCGGGCCTGCACGACCGACGGCACGTTGAGGCTCTTCGACGGCAAGGGCAAGGCGCTGTTCGCCTGGAAGGGGACGCTCGCCCCGTGCCAGGCGCCGGACCTCGCGCCGGACACGAAGGACCTCGTCGTGCTGTCTCTGCCGTACCGGACGCGCGAGCACGTCCAGCGTACTCTCAAGATCGAGCAGAAGGGGAACGCCGAGCTGCGCTTCGCGGACGCCCTGCAACTGCTCGCCGCCGACGTGGCGCAGGGCAACACCGCGCAGGCGCAGGCCGTCTTCTCCCAGGCGCTGCACGCACGGAACCAGCGGCAGCTGGGGCTGTACGTGCTGCTGGCCGCGTGCGGCGCCAACCTCGACGCCCAGAACGTGGACGTCCTGAGCGAACACCTCGACGACCCGGTGGCGCAATACCTGGCGCTGCACAGCAGCCCGGTGCTGCGCAAGCACGCCAGCCAGTGGGCCGTCAGTAGCGCTTCCTGGGGCGAGGGCCTCTTGCACCACCTCGCCGTCACCCACGCCCTCTGCCAGCGCTGGCAGACCGACAAGGTCCTCAAGGGTGGGCTGATCCGCACCCGCGCCGAGGTGAAGCGTGCCCTGGAGTACGTGCGACGGCATAAGGGCACGGCGTGGGGCTGGGCGCTACTCGGTCTCATGCAGGACCGCGCCGGCAAGGACAAGGGACTCCACTCGGCGCTGGCGGAGTGTTGGCTGCTGTTCGAGGGCGTCCCGGGGCTGCGCTACGCCGCCCACTACGAGCACGCCCGCAGCCTCTGGAAGGCCGGCAAGGCGGACGAGGCGCGCGACCGCTTCACCCGCCTCCACGCCGACACGGTCAAGGACGGCCTGCTGCCCGCCATCGACGCCGACTTCCGCCGGGCCCTGCTCGGCGCCACGCCAAAGGCCGATCGCTGGGGCGAATTGCTGCGCGCCACCGCGACGGGGCTGATCGAGCGTAAGCAGCGGCCGGCGGTACTGGCGCTGGCGTGGCAGTGCTGGCAGCTCGACGACCCGCCACTGGCCAACCACCTGCTTGGCACGGCGCTGGCCGACATCAAGGACAAAAAGGAGCGGGTGGCGATGAAGCTGGCGGGCTTGCAGTTCCTCTGGCAGACCGCCCAGTGGCCCCAGGCGGATGACCTCCTGCGGGAACTCCTCGCCGACGCCGAGACGGGAAAACACGCGGCGCTGTGGCGGCTGGCGGCCGACCTGGCCGGCAAGCGCGACATGACGGCGCGCGCCCTGGAGTGCCTGGAGAAGGCGCTCGACCTGGAGTTCGCGAAGCTCCCGGAGGTGATCGACCTGGCCGCCGTGCGGCGCGACTACGGCCAGCTGTTGGGGCACTACCAGGGCCTGGCCGACGCGATGGTGACGCTGAAGGTGCGGCCGCCGAGCGACTTCCTGGCCAGGGCGGTGCGCGCCGCCGACCGCTGGCGGGCGCTGGACCGCGACGCCGGCGAGGCGTGCCGCCTGGTGGCGCGCATCCTGCAGCGGCTGGGGGAGCGCGACCTGGGCTGGGACTACCTGACCACGCCGGTCGGCATGCAGCCGAACGAGTCGGGGCCGTGGGCGGAGCTGGCGCAGGCGCTGCGTCAGCGCGGCGATTTGGAACTCGCGGACCGGGCCTACGAGGCGGCGTTCGGGTCGGAGCCG
>JBBRPS010000054.1:0-21604 GCA_038227745.1 Gemmatales bacterium
AGATGTTCCGCAGAGGCCGCCGCAGGGCGGGGGCGTCCGGATTGCGCGCCGGGCAGTGCCGAGGCGCCCGCGCAGCTGCGCTGCCCGGCGCCTGCCACGGCGGTTCCTCAACCCTGAGGCGATGCGCCCGGGGTTGACGGCGACGGCGGCAGGGGAGAGAATCTGTCCGGCGCGGGATGAGGGTCCCGCGCTGCCGCCCGCCACGCTGCGAGCGGCGAGACTACCCGGACACGGAGAACCGGCCCGATCCAGGGAAAGGGAGTCGGCCATGCCTCTTTGTCAACTCCCCGAAGTCGCCTTGTATTACGTCGAGAAGGGCCAGGGCGAGCCGCTCGTCTTCCTCAATGGCCTGAGCGGCGACCACCTGTACTGGATGAGACAACTCCGCGCCTTCGCCAAGACCTACCGCTGCCTCGCCCTCGACAACCGCGACGTCGGCCGCTCCGGCTGCCCCGCCCGGCCGTACACCACCGCCGACATGGCCGCCGACGTCGCCGCCCTGTTCGAGCGTCTCGAACTGCCGCCGGCCCACGTCGTCGGCCTGTCGCTCGGGGGGATGATCGCGCAGGAGCTGGCGCTCGCCGTGCCTGAGCGGGTGAAGAGTCTGGTGCTGGTGGACACGCTCGGAGGCGCGGACGAGTGGTTCCGCGCCACGCTGGCCGCCTTTGAGATGATCCGGCGTCAGGTGGCGGACACCGCGGCGTTCTTCGAGGCCATCCTGCCCTGGTGGGTCGGCTGGCGGTTCTTCGAGCAGGCCGAGCACGTCACCTGGCTGCGCTGGCTGCTGCGCCAGGCCCCCTACCCGCAGGGACTCGACAGCTTCCTGCGCCAGCTCGAGGCGGCGCGGCGCCACGACGCGCTGGGCCGGCTGGGCGCGATCGCCTGCCCCGTCCTGGTGGTGGTCGGCGCCGACGACGCCGTCTGCCCGCCGCGCCACAGCGAGCAGCTGCGCGACCGCCTGCCGCGGGCGCAGCTCGTCGTCGTGCCCGGCGTCGGCCACGCCCTGCCGTTCGAGGGCCCCGGCCAGTTCACCTCGATCCTCGCGGGCTTCCTCACCAATCCCGGTGCCACCGACCGCCGCTGTGCCTGACGGAACTGCCGGGCGGTCGTCCCGGTTCGCGCCCGGGCGTTTCTCGACGCGGCCCGCCGAGTTCGGGTTGCGTCCGGTGCGGCGTTGAGGTACACCACGGGGCGACCTCCAGGAAGGACCGCCACCCCAGGGACCACGGATGCGCCCGTTCCTCCGCCGCGTCAAGGACTACCTCCCGCCTGTTTGGAGAACCCGCCTGCGGCGGGCGCTCGCCGGGGTGCCGCTGGCCGACTGCCTCGCCCGCGTGCAATTGTCCCCGTGGCGCGTGGATTTCGTCGTCGGCGGCACCATGAAGGGCGGCACAACCGCCCTCAGCGCCTTCCTCGACCGGCACCCCGAAATCCGCATGGCCTCCGGCAAAGAGGCCCACTTCTTCGACACCGACGACCATTTCCGCCCCGGCGTCCGGCCCGAGTACGACATCTACCACCGGCAGTTCGCGCCTGGCCCTGCCACGCGCCTCCTGGGGGACGCCACGCCGATCTATCTCTACTGGGAGCCGGTGCCGGCCCGCGTCGCGGCCTACAACCCGCGCATGAAATGGGTGCTGCTGCTCCGCCAGCCCGCCGAGCGCGCGTACTCCCACTGGAACATGCTGCGCCAGAACGGGGCCGAGCTGCTGGCCTTCGCCGACGCGATCGCGCGCGAACAGGAGCGGCGGCCAACCGGGCCTGGCCAGTGCCGCGTCTTTTCCTACCTCGACCGCGGTTTCTACGCCCGGCAACTGCGCCGCCTCTTCGCCGTCGTGCCGCGGCGTCAGGTGCTGGTGCTCCGCTCCGAGGAACTGCGCCGCGACCACTACGCCACGCTCCGGCGCGTCTTCGAGTTCCTCAGCGTCGATCCTGGCGTGCGCGTCGAGCCGGCGGTGATCCACGGCCGCACCTACGAGGCACCGCTGCCGGCCGACCTCGAGCGCGCGTTGATGGCCCACTTCGCGGACGACATTCGCGACCTGGAAAAGCTGCTTGGCTGGGACCTATCCGACTGGCTTGCCCCCTGAACGCCGCTCCCTCGCCGCGCCAGGCGAACGGCCGGCGTAAGCCGGCTGGTACAGCACGGCATGCGGGTTGACGTACCAGCCGGCTTACGCCGGCCGTTCGCCATCAACACTCCGGACTCTGCAATAAGCCGTGTTTGATGAGCGCGAGCAGGCCGAGGACGTGCTTGCAGCGGCCGTGCGCCAGGAAGCCGAGGCACTCGCAGGAACAGTCCGCGCGCCGGCCGACCCGGACGTGGTAGAGGTTGCCCAGCCCCAACCGATGGACCGCGAAGCCGCGCCCCCCGATGGAGCACGGGATCTCGTGGAACGTGTAGAACTGGGTCGTCCGCCCGGTGGTGATCGACAGCACTCCCACCCCGTCCTGCGTCGGCGGGCGGACGAGCCGAATCGTGCGTTCGGAAGAGGAGGTCTCGGCCACACGCGGCCCCTGCACCGGGGACTCGGAGCGACAGCGGGCGCGGGCGTCAGCGGGTCGGCGGCGGCGGCCGCCGGGCGCCGTACGGGTTGAGCAGGTTGGTGCGCGGGGCGACGCCGAGGTTGTAGTACGGGCCGTAGTTCTGGTAGCGCACCTGGTGTCCCGTCTCCGGCAGCACCGGCAGCAGGTCATCGTACTGGTCGATGCCCGGCCGGAGAACCTGGCTCACGTCGAGCGGGATGGGGGAGTTGTAGATCGGCGGCCGCTGATCGGGGAGGACGCCGAGGTAGTAGTTCGAGGCCGGGCTGCCGCCGCGCAGCAGTTCGAGGTACGGGCTGAACGCCGGTCGCGGTGTGGCCTGGAAAGGCGCCTGGTTACCCGTCGCCCGCGAGTAGCCGCCGTAGCCCGAGAGCCCCGAAAAGTTGGAGTATCCCGAGCCGTAGCCCGGACCGGCGCCGGGATAGATGGCCTGGGCACTCGCGCGGCCCGCCGTGGCCAGCAGCAGGATCGGGGCCAGGGCCGCGGCCAGCGTCAGAAGCCGTCTCATCGTCGTCCCCTCCTCGGTTGGTGTTCGGCCGTCCTCAGGGAGGCGGCCGTAACCCTCCCTCTTTAACGTTACCCGGTCACGCGCCGTGCCGCAAGTTTCCGTGTGTACAGGTGTGCCACGGCTGTGTCAGCCGTGCGAGGGACGTTCGGCACGGCTGACACAGCCGTGGCACACGGCAGTCTGGCCCGTTCTAGCGGCCGCCGCCCAGACCGCCCGACTTGATCGAGTTGACCGTCTGGCTGGCCAGCAGCGTGATGCCGAAGATCCGCTGGATCGGCGAGAAGAACTTCGACAGCGCGTAGTCGAACCGCTGGATGGCTTCCGCCTTGATGTACAGGCGGTCGCCGGGCAGCAGCTGGTAGTTCGTCGCCATCTGGCCCTTCTGGCTGACGCCAATCCAGTCCACCGGCAGGATGTTCTCCCTGTCGCCGTGGCCCGGCGCCCGCCGCGCCACCCAGACGCGGTGCTTCGACGCCTCGGGCGGCAGGCCCTGGATCAGGCTGATCGCGTCGAGCACGCGCTCGTTGCCGGTGATCGGGAAGCGCTGCACGATCTCGCCGAAGCCGGTCCGGTCGGTGATGACGTAGAACACCTGGCTGTTGTACGCCAGCATGTCCACGCTCAGGCCGTCGAGCACGTCCTTGAGGCTCTTGCGCGACGGGTCGAGGCGGGCCTGAACGATCTTGGCGATCTCCACCTTGGCCTCGTCCACCGTCATGCCGGCGACGTACACCGAGCCGTAGGCGCCGACGCCGATGGTGCCGTCCGGCCGGACCACATGGGGGCCGCGCACCGGCTGAGTCAACAGGCCCTCGAGCGAATCGATCTGCAGGATGTCGGGCGGATTGATCCGGTAGCGGGGCAGGCTCACCGGGTGCTGCTCGTTGGGAGCGTGCGCCGGGGGGGGCGGGGCGTGCCCGAGGGCGCCCTGCGGCAGACCGGCGCTGGGCGGGGAGAAGGGCCCGACATCCTGCGGCGCGCCGACGATTGTCTTGGGCGCCGGCGCCAGTTCAGGGCCGACCTCGCCAGCGTTCGGCAGCGGCCAGCCCTGCGGCTGCCAGCTCGCCGTCCTCACGGGGCGCGCGCCGGTCGCAGTGCCGAACTCGTTCCCCGACGCCTTCGTCGCGGGGGTGCCGAGGTCCGGCCCGGTCGTCACGTCGCGCTGGATCGGGCGCCAGGTGCTCTTGACCGCCTGCGGCGGCGTCGTCCCCTGCTGCGCCGGGGCGTTCTGCGGGCCAGGAGCAACCTGCGCCGCCGCCGCGTCCGTCTGAAACTGGGCGACCTGCTGAACCTGGGCGGCAGACGTGCCCCCGGCGGGGCTCAGCCGCACGCGGGCGTTCCGCTCGTAGGCGGAGACGTGGCGTTCGATCCTGGCCCGTGCCTGTTCCAGCGTCAGGCCGGCGACGTTGATGGCACCGTAGGGGCCGAGCAGCACCGTGCCGTCCGGGCCGACGAGGCCGGTGCCGAACTGAGTCCGCGGGGGCTGGCCGACCTCGATGCTCCACTGGAACTCGGAACGCGGCTGCAGGACGTCCTGGCCGCCGACACGGGTGAAGGCGCCCGGAGTGGGGGTGGTCTGAGGCTTCGCCCGGGCGACCGCCGCTTCCGGTCCGAGGGGGGCCGCCGCCCCGGGCTGGCCGTCCGCGGACGCCACCGCGCCGTGAGGGAACGTGCTGCAACCGCCCCCGGCGATGCCCAGGCCGACAATCAGAGCGAATAGGCCGCCCAGCCGGCAGACGTCTCTCTCGACCATATCCCGACTCCTCATCATCCTGCGGGCCCGGCGGCGGCCGGGCCCTGGGAGCGTAGCTTCCGTGCAATCGGGATGCGTTGTCCCGCTCTTGTGTGGGCTATCGGAATTCCGCGCGGGCCGGAGTCAGTTCGATTTACCGCCCCTGGCCGGATCCCCTCCGCCTGCGCAGGTTACGACGCGCACGTTCCGCGCACCTTCCCCGGCTTATCGAGCCCACCGGTCGCAACTCATGGGCCTGGCCCCGGCTTCCTCTCTCTTTCCCGGTTTCCGCGGTGGAAACCCTGGTTGACTCAATGCTGGGGCCGCGAGTATTATGCCCCCGCCAACGGGACGTCTGCACCGACCTCTTCGCAGCGCCGTCTCGGAGGTCCGTTTGAGGACCGGATGGCGCCAGCCGCGGCGGCCCCGCAAGCCCGCCGACAGCTCGGCCCGTCCGCCAGCGTCCAGGGCTGACGGCCGGGCGACACGGGACGGCCCCCCGCAAGGGCCGCTCCGCTTTCGCCCCGGCGACCGCAGCAGCACTGGCCCGGAATTCTTGCTCGGCAGGTCGGCCTCAGGACGGAGCCGCTCGGCCGAATTCCACGCCCGCAAGAGTATCACCGTCCGCGCATTGCATTCACCAGGGAGGGGCGCAATGACCCAAACGCTCGCCGCCGTCCGCGCAAACCGACCGCTCGTCCTCGCCGCCTTCGCCGTCCCGCTGGCCGTCGTCGTGTGGGCCTACTGGACCACTCTCGGCGATGCCGCCATCGAGTGGGCGCACAACCCGCAGTACTCGCACGGCTGGCTCGTCCCCGGCTTCGCCGCCCTGTTGCTGTGGCTGCGCCGCGAGCAGCTCACTTCCGCCGCCCTCCGCCCGAGCTGGTGGGGCCTGGTGATCCTGCTGAACGCCGCTGCCGTCCGCCTGGTCGGCACCTACTACCACCTGTCCTGGCTTGACCCGCTGTCGCTGCTGCCTTGCCTCGCCGGAGCGTGCGTCCTGGTCGCCGGCTGGGCGTACCTCCGCTGGGCGTGGCCGGCCTTCGCTTTCCTGTTCTTCATGATCCCGCTGCCCTACAACCTGTCGGTGGCGCTGGCCGCGCCGCTGCAGATGATGGCCACCGAGGCCAGCACGTTCCTGCTGCAGACGCTCGGCCAACCCGCCGTCGCCGAGGGCAACGTCATCCTCCTCAACGAGGTCGAACTGGGCGTCGTCGAGGCGTGCAGCGGCCTGCGCATGCTGATGGTCTTCTTCGCCCTGTCCACGGCGATGGCGATCCTGATCCGCAAGCCCCTGTGGGAGCGGCTCCTGGTCTGCGCCAGCGCCATCCCCATCGCGCTCGTCGTGAACCTCCTGCGCATCACCGTGACCGCGGTGCTGTACGAGACCGCGGGCAAGGAGGTCGGCGACGCCGTCTTCCATGACCTCGCCGGCTGGCTGATGATGCCGCTGGCCCTGGTCTTCCTGTGGCTGGAGCTGAAGCTCCTGCAGCACCTCCTCATCGAGCCGCCAGCCACCGCCCCGGCCCTGGTCGGCCAGGGATTGCCGGCGCCGCTGGCGCCCACGGTCGAGGCCGAGCCTGCTCGCCGCCGGCGGCGGCGCCGCCAGGCCCGCCCCGAGGTGGCCAAACCCTTCAGCCGCAGTTGAAACGCCGTCCGACAGCCGGCGCGCCGGGGGCGTGAGTCCCTGGAGAAACTCACCCCTCTGGGGGCTCTCGCCCCCGGTGCGCCGGCTCCGACTCCGCTCGGCAGCCGTGAACCGATCACCAGGCCGCCCCCGCCACCGACCCAGGTATCGTCTCCGGAACCCCCCTGTTCCCGTGTGGGAGAAGAGCCGTGCTGTCTCGTGACGCAGAGAAGCCCGAACCCGCCAGCAGGCCGTCGGAACCGGCCGCTGCGCCCCCCCGTCTCCTCAAAATGCCCCGCCCCGCCGTCCACCCGGGCGGGACGCCGACGCCGCCGCCGGCCATCACGGCCGGGCCGGACGCCCGCTCGCTGCTCCGCGCCGTGCGCCGCCGCTGGCTGCTCGCCAGCAGCGCCGGCGTGCTCGCCGCCGTCGTCGTCGGGGTGACGCTGCTGATCGTTTTGCCGCAGCAGTTCATCGGCTTCGCCACCATCCAGATCACGGCGAACCCGGTGAAGATCGGCATGCCGACGTTCAGTTCCATGAACGACCTGAACATCATCATGAAGACGCAGGCGGCGCGCTTCAAGAGCCGCGATGTCCTCATGAAGTCCGTCAACAATGACAAGGTGCGCACCCTACAGCTCATCAAGCGGCACCCCACCATCCAGGGCGCCATCACCTGGCTCGAGGACAGCCTCAAGGTCGATGTGCAGGACAATAACGAGCTCATGAGTATCACCCTGCCCGGCGATGACGCCGACGAGTTGGTGGTCATGGTGGACGCCTTGACCGGTGCTTACCTCGCGATCGTCAACAACAAGGAATTCGGCCAGCGGAAGGACCGCGTGAAGAAGGTGCAGGGGTTCGTGGATGGCATCAAGGAGAAGCTGGCCGACCGGATCGCCACCCGCCAGGCCCTCCTGAAGGGGCAGCGGGCGCCAGACTCGGCGGCCATGATCCAGAAACAGGCGTCGCTGCTGGGCCAGTTCGCGGACGCCCAGCGCACCCTGGCGCTGGCCCAGTTCGAGGCCGACAAGGTCCGGGCGAAGATGGCCGTCTTCAAGGGCATGAGGAAGGTGCCCACGGCCGACGAGATCCCCGATGCGGCGCTCACGCCCATGCTTGAGAGCGACTCGCTCATCAAGCCGCGGCTGATGCAGCTCGCCAACATCGAAAAGCTCGTCGTCCGCCTGGTCCTCGCCGGCCACACCGACTCCGACCCGTCGCTGCGCGAGACGCGCCGCCAGCTCGCGATCATGCAGAAGGAGCTGGAGGGCACCCGCGCCAACCTCCGCGTGCAGGTCCTCGAGCGCTACGTGAAGAAGCTCGACGGGGAGTTCAAGATGGGGGTGGAGGCCCTGCAGGCCGAACTGCTGCCGTACGAGGCCAATGCGAAGAAGGTCGAGGAGCGGGTCGAGGGGCTGACGCGCGAGATCGAGGCCATGAACTTCACGTCGGCGAAGCTCGACCTCCTCAACAAGGACATCCTCGGGTACGAGCAACAGCTCGCGGGCGCCGAGAAGCAACTGCAGGTCTTCCAGATGGAGGAGGAGGCCGAGCCGCGGATCGCCGGCTGCCAGGACGCCGTCTGGCAGGTCAAGGACGCCAAGAAGCGCCTGCTCGTCCTGCTGGCGCTGCCGCTGCTGGCCTGCGGCGGAGCAGCGACGCTGATCGGCTGGCTGGAGTTTCGCGCCCGCCGCATCCACTCCGCCGACGAGGTCGCCGTGGGCCTGGGGATGCGCGTGGTCGGCGCCGTACCGGCCCTGGCGCACGCCGACCGCCGCCGCCTCTTCGCCCCGGGCGACATCAACGCCGATTACGACCACGAGCTCGTCGAGTCGATCGACGGCATCCGGACGATGCTGCTGCGCAACGCCGCCGTCGAGTCCACCCAGGTCGTCATGGTCAGCAGCGCCGTCAGCGGCGAGGGCAAGACGACGCTGGCGAGCAACCTCGCCATCAGCCTGGCCCGCGCCGGCCGCAAGACGCTGCTGCTCGACTGCGACCTGCGGCGGCCGGCCCTGCACCAGCTGTTCGAGCAGACGCTGCAGCCCGGCTTCAGTGAGGTGCTGCTCGGCGAGGTCGAGTTGCCCGACGCGGTGCGGCCGACCACGACCGACGAGAACCTGTTCCTGCTGCCGGCCGGGCAGTGGGACCGCGAGGTGCTGCAGGAGCTGGCGCGGGACGGCATCGCGGCCGTCTTCGAGCGGCTCAAGCAGGAGTTCGACTTCGTCATCGTCGATTCGCACCCGGTGCTGCCCGCGACGGACTCGCTGCTGATCGGCCAGCACGCCGACGCCGTCATCGTCTCGGTGCTGCGGGAGCTGAGCCAGGCGCCGCGCGTCTACGCCGCCCAGCAGCGGTTGGCGACGCTGGGCATCCGCGTCATCGGCGCCGTGGTGAACGGCATGCCGGCCGAGGCGTACGACACCGGCTACCACTACGAGTACACCGCCGAGGCCGCCGCGGCGTGAACGTAGCGTGTAGGGAGGGCACTGCCCACCGTTAAGCGAACGGTGGGCAGTGCCCTCCGTTAAGCGAATGGTGGGCGGTGCCCACCCTACACCTCCGACTGACCATCTAGTTTCCTGGGGGGATGAATCCATGAGACGCCTTCTTCCTGTTGCCGCCGCCGTCGTTGTCCTGCTGTTCTCTGGGCTGGTCCACGGAGTGTGGACCGACCGCTGGGCGGCGGCGCCCGACCTGAACGAGGCGGTCGCCCGGATGGACGCATTGCCGCTCCAGCTCGGCGACTGGGAGGGCGAGGCGCTGCCGGGCAAGGGCCGGCCGAACGGCGGCCTGGCGGGCGCGCTGGCGCGGCGGTACGTCCACCGCGCCAGCGGCAGGGCCGTCACCGTCTTCCTCGGCTGCGGCCGCCCCGGCCCGGTGTCGATCCACACGCCCGACGTCTGCTACGCGGCCAGCGGCTTCGAGGTGGACACGCCGAAGGAGTTCCTCCTGCCGAACGACTCGGCCGCCCGCGGTGCGATCTTCTACACCTCCCGCCTCGTGAAGACCAAGGCCGCCGACAAAACCGAACTGCGGATCTTCTGGTCCTGGAACGCCGGCGGCAAATGGCAGGTCGCGGAGAACCCGCGCTTCGCCTTCGTCCGCGAACAGGTCCTTTACAAGCTGTACTTGCTCCGCGAGGCGGGGACCGGGGCCAACCCCGGGCCGGCCGACGCGGAGCCCTGCCTGGAGCTGATGAACGTCCTGCTCCCGGCCCTCGACCGGGCCCTGATGGACCGGTCGTGATCTGGCGCCGCCCGCGCCTCGTTGTTGAGCCGACCACGCCCGCGCGGTCCCTCAACCGTTATCCAACCGAGAGGAGAAGAGCATGCCGATCGGACTCCATACGAGCGACGTGGACGCCGTCGCGGCCCCGGACAGCCGCGACGAGCGCCCCACGAAGCGCCGCCGCAGATCGCCCCAGGCGGTGCAGGCCCCATTCCGCCCCGCCCGGCGGGGGGTGTACGACGCCACGAAACGGGCCGCCGAGTTTACCGCGGCGCTGGTGCTGCTGGCCCTGACCGCCCCGGTCATCCTCGTCGCGGCGCTGCTCGTGAAGCTGACGTCGCGCGGCCCCGCCTATTACACGCAGACGCGCGTCGGCCTCCGCGGGCGCCCGTTCACGATCTACAAACTCCGGACGATGATCCACAACTGCGAGTCGCTAACCGGGCCGCGCTGGTCGATCCCGGGTGACCCGCGCGTCACGCAGGTAGGCCAGTTCCTGCGGGCGAGCCACCTCGACGAGCTGCCGCAGCTCGTGAACGTGCTGTGCGGCGATATGAGCCTGATCGGCCCGCGCCCGGAGCGGCCGGAGTTCGTCAAGGAGCTGGAGCGGGCGCTGCCGGCGTACCGCCACCGCCTGACGGTCCGCCCCGGCGTGACGGGGTTGGCCCAGGTCCAGCTGCCCGCGGACACCGACCTGGAGAGCGTGCGGCGCAAGCTGACGCAGGACCTGTACTACATCCGCGAGCGCAGCCTGTGGCTGGACTGCCGCCTCCTGTGCTGCACGGCCTGCCGCGTGCTCGGCGTGCCGTTCGGCGTCTACGGCAAGCTGTTCCGCATCCCGAGCCACGAGGTGATCGAGGAGGCGCTGAAGGACGTCGTCGGCGAGGCGCCGGCGGCGAGGCCGCGCAAGGCCGCGGCGTGACCCTGCTTCTCCCCTCGCCCCCGCTTCGGGGGCGAGGGGGGAACCACGAGGAGCGACTGATGCCAACGACAACCCAGGGCCGGACGGAGTCGGCCCGCCACTGGCCGTTCATCTCGGTGATCGTGCCGGTCCGCAACGAGTCGGCGTGCATCCGCAACACCCTCGACCAGCTCTTGCACCAGGACTACCCCGCCGCCCGCTTCGAGGTCCTGGTCGCCGACGGCCGCTCCACGGACGACACGCGGCCGCTGGTCGAGGAGCGGGCCGCTCGGCACGCGAACCTTCGCCTGCTGGACAACCCGGGCGTCCTGTCGAGCGCCGGCAGGAACCGGGCGGTCCGGGCGGCGCGGGGCGCGATCGTCCTTCTCGTGGACGGGCACTGTGAACTGGATCGCGTCCACTACCTGCGCGCGGTCGCCGAGGCGTTCGGCCGCAGCGGCGCCGACTGCCTGGGCCGGCCCCAACCGCTCGACGTGTCGCGCGCCACCACGCTCCAGAAGGCCATCGCCGCGGCGCGCTCGTGCTGGCTCGGGCACCACCCCGACTCGTACATCTACGCGACGACCGAGGGGTTCGTGCCGCCGCAGAGCGTGGCCGTCGCCTACCGGCGCGACGTCTTCGCCACCGTCGGCCTGTTCGACGAGGCGTTCGACGCCTGCGAGGACGTCGAGTTCAATCACCGCGTCGATCGGGCGGGCCTGCGCTGCTTCTTCACGCCGCGCGTGGCGGCCCAGTACGTGCCGCGTTCAACCCTGCGCGGCCTGTTCCGGCAGATGGTCCGCTACGGCCGGGGCCGCGTCCGCCTCGGCCGCAAGCATCCCGAGACACTGAGCCTGCGGAGCCTGGTCCCGGGGGCGTTCGTCGCGGGGCTGGCCGGCGGGCCGCTGCTGGCGTGCTTCGCGCCCTGGCTGGCGGCCCTCTACGGTGGGGCGGTGGGCCTGTACGCGGCCACTGTGCTGCTGGTGTCGCTGGCGGTTGCACGCCGCGCCGGCACGCCGGCCGTGCTGCCGTGGCTACCGCTGGTCTTCGCCACCATCCACGTGGGCTCGGGCTGCGGCATCCTGCGTGAGGCGGTGGCCGGCCCGCGGTTCCGCCGCCGCGCCGTGGCGGCGAACCCTGAGGCGCGGGCCTTCCGGTCGGCGGTGGGCACCCCGGCGCGCGCCGCCTGACGGCGGGCGAAGTTGTGCTTCGTAGGAGGGGGCTCCGTCCCCCGACCGCAGTGCCCATCGCCGGGCGGAGCCGGCTCCTACTAAGACGGGAGTGCCCATCGCCGGGCGGAGCCGGCTCCTACTAAGACGGGAGTTGGCTCGACAGGGCGCAAGGAGGCGGACCCATGCGGATCTTCAACCCGGTACCCAAGAACGCCGAGCGCCGGCAGGCAGACAGCGACACGCGCGTCCTGAACGCCCTGACCGTGGACGTCGAGGATTACTACCACGTCAGCGCCTTCGAGGGAGTGGCGCCGCGCGAGCGCTGGGACACCTTTGAGTCGCGCATCGTGGCCAGCACGGAAACGGTCCTGCGCCTGCTCGACCGGGCCGAGGTGCGGGCGACTTTCTTCATCCTGGGCTGGGTCGCGGCGCGACACCCCGGGCTAGTGCGCTCGATCCGCTGCGGCGGTCACGAGATCGCCTCGCACGGCTACTGGCACCGCCTCGTCTATCGCCAGACGCCCGAGGAATTCCGCGCCGACCTGTGTCGCTGCCGCGACGTGCTGCAGGACCTCACCGGCGAACGGGTGACCGCCTACCGGGCGCCGAGCTTCTCGATCACGCGGGCGAGCGCGTGGGCGCTGGACGTCCTGATCGAGGAAGGCTTCCTCTTTGACTCCAGCGTCTACCCGACCTACCACGACCGCTATGGCATCCCCGGCACCCCCCTGGGGCCGCACCGCCTCGACCGACCCGCCGGCAGCCTGTGGGAGTTCCCCCCGCCGGTGTGGCGGGCCCTCGGCTACCCCCTGCCCGTTGGGGGCGGCGGCTACTTCCGCCTCTACCCCTACCTGCTGACGCGGCACGCCCTGCGGCGGGTCAACGCGGCGGGCCGGCCGTTCGCCGCCTACGTCCACCCCTGGGAACTCGACCCCGGGCAGCCGCGGTTCCGCCCCGGCCTGCTCCGCGGCTTCCGGCACTACGTCAACCTGGGGCGCACCGAAACCCGGCTCGCCAGCCTGCTGCGCGACTTCCGCCTCGGCACGCTCTCCGAGGCGCTGGCAGAGCACGCCCCCCTCGCCGCAAGGCCGGCTGTCGCCCGCCGCGCTGCCTGATTCCACCCCGTACGAGGACCCCATGCGACCGACCCTGACCCACGCCCCGACGCACGCCCCGGCCACGGCCCTCCCGGCCACGCGGCCGCTGAACGTCGTCCTGGTGGACGAGGAACTGCCCTACCCGCCGACCTCGGGCAAGCGCATCCGCACCCTCAACCTGACCCTGCGCCTGGCCCGGCGCCATCGATTGACCTACCTGTGTCACCGCAACGCCGACCCCGAGGAGGCGCGGCGCGCCGCCGAGTTCCTCAACGGCCAAGGGGTCCGCACCGTCGTGGTCGAGCGGCCCGTGCCCGCGCGGTCGGGCGCCCGCTTCTACGCCCGGCTGGCGGCGAACTTGCTGTCCTCTCTCCCTTACTCGGTCGCGTCCCACGACAGCGCCGCGCTGCGCCGGGCGCTGCGCGAACACGCCGCCGCGCACCCCGTTGATCTGTGGCACTGCGAGTGGACGCCCTACGCCCGCCCGCTGGAGGCTGTCCCCGGCCGGCGCGTGGTGATGGCCCACAACGTCGAGTCGGTCATCTGGCAGCGCTACCTCGAAACGGAAACGAACCCGCTAAAGCGCTGGTACATCGCCCGGCAGTGGCACAAGTACCTCCGCTTCGAGCGCCGCGCGCTGGGCGGCGCCGACGCGACGGTGGCGGTGAGCGAACTCGACGCCGAACGCTTCCGCCAGGATTTCGGCGTACCCCGTGTCGAGGTCGTCGATAACGGCGTGGACACGCGGGCCTTCCGCCCGGGCGGCGGCGACCGTGCCCCGGGGCTGCTGCTCTTCCTCGGGGCGCTGGACTGGCGCCCGAACCTCGACGCCGTGCGGCAGCTCCTCGACCGCGTTTTCCCGGCGGTGCGCGCCGCCGAGCCGCAGGCCCGGCTGTGCGTCGTCGGCCGCAACCCGCCCGAGGCGCTGCGCAGCCGGGTGTCCGGCACCCCGGGCGCCGAGCTGCACGCGGACGTGCCCGACGTACGCCCCTTCCTCGCCCGGTGCGCCCTGCTGGTGGTCCCGCTGCGGATCGGCGGTGGCTCGCGGTTGAAAATCCTGGAGGCGCTGGCCTGCGGCACCCCGGTCGTCTCGACCCGGATCGGGGCCGAGGGGCTCGCCCTGGAGCCGGGGCGGCACCTGACCGTCACGGAGGGGGTCGAGGACCTGGCCTCCGCGCTGGTGTCCGCCGTCCGCGACCCCGGGCCGGCGCTGGAGCAGGCGGCCCGCGGCCGGCGCGAGATCCTGCGGCGGTACGACTGGGACGCCCTGGCCGACCGGCTGGAACGCATCTGGTTACGGTGCGCCGAGGGAGGCCTCTCCGGCGCCCGCCAGTCCTGGCCCCCGGAAAAGACGGAGTGGTACCCGCTCCGCGGGCTGTGACCCGAGGCGGTCGCCCGCCAGCCGGCCCGTCCCCTGACCCGAGGACTCGACAGTGACAAGAGAATTCGAGCAACGCACCATCGTCCACCTGAGGGCGTCGAGCTTCTTCGGCGGCCCCGAGCGCCAGATGCTGTACCTGGCTCGCGCCCTGCCCGCGGACCACCGGACTGTCTTCATGGTCTTCCCGGAGGGGGGCAGGGGCCGCCCCTTCCTCGACGAGATCGATCGTGCGGGGTTCGAGGGGGTCGCCCTCACCGCCGACGCTCCCCACTTCCGGCGGATGATCCGCGAGCTGGCGGGGCACCTTGAGCGCGTCGGCGCCGACGTGCTCTGCTGCCACGGCTACAAGGCGAACCTGCTCGGCCGGCCGGCCGCCCGCCGCGCCGGCCTCCCCGCCGTCGCCGTCGCGCGCGGCTGGACGGGCGAGAACCTGCGGGTGCGCCTCTACGACGCCGTGGATCGCTTCGCGCTGCCCTGGATGGACCACATCGTCGCCGTCTCCGAGGGGCAGGCGGTCGCCGTCCGCCGCGCCGGCGTGCCCGCGGAACGAGTCACCGTCATCCGCAACGCCATCCGCGCCGAGCGCTTCGCGACGGTGCGGCCGGAGTACCGCGAGTTGCTGCGGCAGTTCTTTCCCGAGCCGCCGCCGCTGATCGTCGGCGCCGCGGGACGGTTGACGCCGGACAAGGGCTTCCACGTCCTCGTCGAGGCCGTCGCCCGCGTCTGCCGGCAGCGGCAAGACGTGGGGTTCGTCCTCTTCGGCGAGGGCGCGAAGCGCGACGCCCTGATGCAAACCGCCCACGCGGCGGGGCTGGCGGGGCGCTTCGTCCACGCCGGCTTCCGGCGCGACCTCGACGCCTTCATGCCCCACTTCGACCTGTTCGTCTTGCCGTCCTTCAACGAGGGCCTGCCGAACGTCATCCTGGAGGCGTTCGCCGCCGGCGTCCCCGTGGTGGCGACCGCGGTGTTCGGCACGCCGGAAGTGGTCGAGGATGGCGTCAGCGGCTACCTGGTGCCGGCGGGCGACGCCGCCGCGCTCGAGGCCCGCATCCTGCAAGCCCTGGGCCGCCCCGACCGCCGTGCCTTGGGCGCGCGCGGCCGGGAGCGGGTACTGCGCGACTTCACCTTCGAGGCGCAGGCCCTGCACTATCAGCGCTTTTTCGATGGCCTCGGACTGAGGAGGCCCGCGCGGGCCTTCTCCGGGCGCGCCCCTCGGCTCGTGGCCGAACGGGTGGGTTAGGGAAGTCAAGGCGAACGGCCGGCGTAAGCCGGCTGGTACGTCACCCCGCTTGGCGTGCAGGACCAGCCGGCTTACGCCGGCCGTTCGCCTGGCATTACAACACGTTCCCGTTTTCACTGCCGAATAGGACATTATGAGCATGGCCCCCAAGGCCCCCCCCCTCCTCGACTTTCCCCATGCGCCGGCCCGGCGGCCCAAGCCGGGTGCCTCAACCGCGCCGGCGGCCGGCCGGCCGGTCCGGGTCTGTTTCCTGATCGATGAACTCCGGACGGCGGGCACGGAGACGCAGCTCCTGGCCCTGATCCGCCACCTGGACCGCCGCCGCGTCCTGCCGTACCTGTGTCTGCTGCGCGGCGACTCGGCCCGCTCGCGCGCCCTCGAGCCGGACTGCTGCCCGGTCCTGCGCCTTGGCGTCGGCTCGCTCTGCCGGCCCGCCACCCTGGTCAAGGGCTGGCGGCTCGGGCGCTTCCTGCGCCGCGAGCGCATCGACGTCGTGCAGGTGTATTTCGAGGACGCCACTTATTTGGGGGCGCTCGTCGCCCGGCTCGCCGGGGTGCCTCACGTCGTGCGCACCCGGAACAACCTCGGGTACTGGCTGACGCCGCTGCACCGCCGCCTCGGCCGCCTGTACAACCGCCTGACCGACGCCACGCTCACCAACTGCGAGGCCGCCCGCGAACGGCTCCTCGCCGACGAGGGGCCGCCGGCCGAAGCGGTGTTCGTGCTGGAGAACGGCGTGGACCTCGACCGCTTCAGCGCCCTCCCCGCCCTGGCCGCCCGCCCCGGCCCGGTCCACGTGGCGGCGGTGGCCAACCTGCGCCCGGTCAAGGCCCTCGATGTCTTCGTCCGCGCCGCCGCCGAGGTCGCCGCTCGCCGTCCCGACGTCACCTTCGAGATCGCCGGCGAGGGCGAGTTGCGTCTCGAACTGGAACGCCTCGCCGCCGACCTGGGGTTCGGCGACCGCCTGCGCCTCCCAGGCGTCGCGCGCGACGTGCCGGCGTTGCTGGGCCGCACGGACATCGCCGTGCTCTGCTCGCACTCCGAGGGGATGTCGAACGCGGTGCTGGAGTACATGGCGGCCGGCCGCGCGATCGCGGCGACGCGCGTCGGCGCCAACGGCCGGCTGATCGAGGACGGCGTCCACGGCCTGCTCGTGCCGCCCGGCGACGCCGCGGCGCTGGCCGCGGCGGTCGGGCGCCTCGCCGACGACCCCGGACTGCGGGCGCGCCTGGGGGCGGCGGCGCGCGCGCGGGCCGAACGGCAGTACAGCCGCCAGGCGATGGTGCGGCGCTTCGAGCGCTTCTACGAAAGGCTCGTGGGCGGGCAGTCCCCCGCCCGCCAACCGGAGGGCCGCTGACCGATGCTCTGGCTCCTGATCGGCTACATGTACCTGTTCATCCACCGGCCGTTCGAGGTCTGGCCGGCCCTGGGGGAGATCCGCCTCGAGCTGCTCTACGCCCTCTTCACGGGCGCCGCGTGGCTGATGTACCCGGGCAAGCGCTGGCTGCCCAACCCCCTGAACCGCGCCATGCTCGCGTTCGTCCTCGCGCTGCTCACCTGCTGGGTCGTCAGCCCTTGGTCGGACCTGACCGTCGGGCTGATGGACAAGTACCTCAAGCAGCTCTTCTTCTACCTCCTCCTCGTCACCGTCGTCCACGAAGAGAAGGGGCTGGAGCGCGTGGTCAAGGCGTTCTTCTTCATCACGACGTTCTACATGGTCCACTCGCTGTGGCAGTTCGCACACGGCCGCCACCATTTCCGCATGGGGATCGTGCGGCTGATCGGCGTCGATACGACGATCAGCGACCCGAACGCCTTCGCCGCCAGCCTCGTCTACGCCACCACACTGGCGCCGGCCGCGTGGTTCGCCAGCACCTCCCGGCTGTGGCGCTGCTACCTCCTCGGCCACGGGCTGCTGACGGCGGGCTGCGTCGCCCTCACCGGCTCGCGGTCCGGCTTCGTGGCGATGCTCCTTTGGATCGGACTGGCGATGCTCCGCAGCCGTTGGCGCTACGCCTTCATCGCGCTGGCGGTCGTCTCGGCCCCGTTCGTCTGGTGCGCCCTGCCGCCGTCGCTGCAGAACCGCTTCGAGACGATCATCAACCCGGACGTCGGGCCGCGCAACGCCCAGGAGTCCGCCGAGGGCCGCGTCCAGGGCTTCTATCTCGGCATCAAGCTCCTGGAGGAGAATCCGCTCACCGGCTGCGGCCCGGGTGCCTGGAGGCCGGCCACCGGCAAGAAGATCGAGTCGCACAACCTGTACGGGCAGGTCATGGGCGAGCTGGGCCTGCTCGGCGTGATCACCTTCGGCGCACTGGTCCTGTGTACCTGGCTCAACACGCGCCGCATCGCGCGGGTCTACCGCGAGCACCCCGAGTGGGAGCGCGGATTCGTCTACCACCTCGGTTGGTGCCTGGCGCTGGCGCTGTTCCTCCTGCTCGTCCTCGGGAACTTCGGGCACAGCCTGTACCGCTACAACTGGATCTGGTTCGGCGCCTTCAGCATCGTCGCCCGCTACTGCGTCGAGCAGCGCCTGGCCCGCGCGGCCGGGACGGTGCCCCTGCCCGCCGCGGCGGCCGCGGCGCCCGCCCGCGGGGGTTTGAGCTGGGGCGGCGCCGGCGCGTGAACACGGCCCCTCCCTCACGGGAGGGGGATGGCACAACCACCTGTTCCTGAGAGGATTTTCCCGATGGGCCTCCGTCAACGGCTCGGCCGCCACGTGTTGTACCCCCTGTCCCTGTGGCATTCCGGCCACCTCAGCGAGCTGCGCCACCTGGCCGCGTTCGAGCGCAGCCAGTTCCTCCCGCCCGAGGAGATCCGCGCGCTGCAGCTGGCACGGCTGCAGGCCCTCGTCGCGCACGCCTACCGCGCCTGCCCGTTCTACCGCGAGCGGTTCGACCGGGCTGGGCTGGCGCCGCAAGACATTCGCCGGCTCGAAGATTTGCAGGCCCTGCCGCCCGTGGAGCGGCGCGAGGTGCAGGAGCAGCGCGACCGGATGGTGGCGACCGGGTGGCCCGCCGCGGACCTGGTCGTCAACTCCAGCGGCGGCTCGACTGGGGCGCCGGTGTCGTTCTTCCTCGACCGCGAACGCCTGCGCTCGCGGCACGCGGCCACAATCCGGCACAACCGCTGGGCCGGGTACGACGTCGGCGACAAGGCCGCCCTGCTGTGGAGCACCCAGACGGACGCGCCGGAGAGAGGCTGGCGGGCCTGGCTCAGGCACACGCTCGTCTACCCCCAGCTGTGGCTGAACGCGGCGAACCTCAGCGAGGAGAAGATGGATGCCTTCCACAAGGCGATCCACCAGTTCCGGCCGCGGGTCCTCCTGGCCTACGCCGGTTGCGTCGCCCTGTTCGCGCGCTGGCTCCGGGCCGAGGGGCGCGAGCCGTACCGGCCCCACGCCGTCATCACGTCGGCGGAGACGCTGACGGACGCGGACCGCCACCTGGTCGAGGAGACGTTCGGCTGCCGGGTGTTCAACCGCTACGGGTCGCGCGAGGTGAGCGTGATCGCCAGCGAATGCCCGGAGCACAGCGGCCTGCACGTGATGGCGGAAGGCCTGTACGTCGAGGTAGTGCGCGGCGACGAGCACGCCGCGCCGGGCGAACCGGGGGCCATCCTGGTGACGGACTTGCTCAACCACGCCATGCCGCTGATCCGCTACCGCATCGGCGACGTCGGGAGTTGGATGCCCGGCACGTGCCCGTGCGGCCGCGGCCTGCCCCGCCTGGCCGCGGTGAACGGCCGCGTCAGCGACTTCCTGGTCGGGGCGGACGGCCGGGTCGTGTCCGGAACCTGGATCCTGCAGAAGCTGCTGGCGCAGCGCATCAGCCTCGGACAGATGCAGATCCGCCAGAAACGAGCCGGGCAGATCCTCTACCGCCTCAAACCGGGCGCCGCCTTCGACCCCACGCCGGATCTGGAATATGTGGTGCGCGAGTCGCGCCGCCACCTCGGCGACGACACCGTTGTGGAGTGGGAATTCGTCGAGAATCTGCCCTCGGAGCCGTCCGGCAAGTTCCTGTTCTGCCGCTCCGAGGTGACGCCGGACTTCCTGCGCCCGGCTGTTGCGCGGCCGGCCGCGTGTTCTCAGTGATACTCCTCCGGCGCGGAAGCCGATCATACAAGCCCGACGCGCCAGCGAGGCATTTCCTCGCTGGCGCGTCGGGCTTGTGTGAGGGCCTGTCGTGCCGCAGCAGTATCGCCCCCTGAACTCCTTTTAACACTTATCCAGAGGGCTTTATGGAAAATCTCCTCGAAGCCGGTGCCGCGCGGCGCTACGAGAGCGAGCGCCGGTTCTTCGACCGGGTCGCGGCGGAGACGAAAGTCGAGCCGCTCAACAGGGCCGGTCTCGAGCGCTACGCCCGCCCGCGCCGACCCCATCTGTTCGGCAAGGAGTTCATGTTCTCCCTCCTGGGGGACGCCCACGGCAAGCGCGTCCTGGAGGTCGGCTGTGGCGAGGGGGTAGCCTCGGTGCAGCTTGCCTACTGCGGCGCCCGCGTGACCGGGGTAGACCTGTCCGAAGTGTCGGTGGGCGTGGCGCGCCGGCGCGCCGAGGTGCAGGGCCTGCCCGCCGAGTTCCGCATCGCCAACGTCGAGACGGACGACCTCGGCCGCGGCTGCTTCGACGTGGTCTGGTGCGACCTGATCCTGCACCACCTCGTCCCGTCCCTCGACGCGGTCATGCGCCGCCTGTCCGCCGCGCTGGCGCCCGGGGGCCTGTTCATCGCCCGCGAGCCGATCGCCTACGCGCGCTGGCTCAAGAGCCTGCGCCGACTCACCCCCGTTCGCCTGGCGGTCACCCCCGACGAGCAGCCGCTCCGCCCGCAGGACTTCGCCGTCATCGAGCGCCACTTCGGCCCCGTGAGCTACCGGCACTTTCGCCTGCTCGCCCGGGTCGATCGGGTGACGCGGCGGCTGCCCCTGATCGCCCTGGCGGCGCAGGTGGACAACCTGCTCTTCGCCGTCCCCGGGATGAAACGCCTGGCCGGCAACGTCGTGATGTGGGCGCGGAAGCCGGCGTGAGCGGACTGTCCCACCCGCCCGTCAAACCCACGAGCCCGGGGCGCCAGGGAGGGAACCTCCGCCGGCGCCCCGGGCTCGAATGGTCTCGACCCGGCGAACTCACCTCGATGCGGACTGCAGGGGACCGGCGGGGCGGGCCAGCACCGCGCGCAGGCGGCGATTCGTGCCACGGAGGCGCCGCAGCGCGCCGTTCGGGAGGTAACTCAGCGCCCAGTACAGAAGCGCTCTGGCGCCGCGGGCGCTTGGGGACCAGCCGGCGAGGAAGTGCCGCCGCGCCTCGGGCATGTCGCCTTCCGCCCAGGCACACTCCCCGACCAGGAAGTGGGCCTCGCGCAGGCCCCGCCGCAAGGCCCGCAGGTGCGCCGGCGCGGCCCCAGGGAGGCGCCGCAGCAGTTCCTCGTACAGCACGACCCGCCGGGCGAAGCGGTTGTGGTGGTTCTTGCTGTAGTTGTGCTCGTGGATGCGCCGCCGGGCGAGCTTCTCGTCCACCCAGCCGAACCGGCCCCCGCGGGCGCGGATCTCCAGGAACAGCCCGACGTCGTCCACGCCCGACACGGACTCCAGGAAGGATAACCCGTGCTCCCGCAGGAACGACGCGCGGAGGAGCGTCGTCGTCATCAGCGGGACCTGGCGGTCGATGATCGCCGTGAAGACGTCCCCCGGCCCGCGCAGCGCGGGGAAGCGATCGAGGAACGACGCATTGACCGTCCCGCGGTCGCTGAACTCCTCGGCGTCGGCGTAGATGACCGCGACCTCCGGGTGCGCGACCGCGTAATCCACCTGCTTCTCCAGCTTGTCGCGCCGCCACAGGTCGTCCTGGTCGAGGAAGGCGAGGAGGTCGCCCGTGGCTTGCGCGACGGCGCGGTTGCGCGCCGCGCCGATGCCGCCCCGCCGCTGTTCGAGCAGGGTGATGTGCCGTGCGAACGACCGCAGCACCTCCCGCGTGTCGTCCGTGCTGCCGTCGTCCACGACGATGATCTCGTGGGCCGGGTAGGTCTGGGCCAGGACGCTCTCCAGGCACGCCCGCAGCCAGGGGGCGCCGTTGTACGCGGGGATGAGGACGGAAACCGTCGGGGGCATGGATACCTCCTTGTCGGCAGCGCGGCCGAGTGCATTAGCAAACGACCTGTTGGCGAATGG
>JBBRPS010000055.1:0-21358 GCA_038227745.1 Gemmatales bacterium
CGCCCGCGCCGCCGATCGTCGAGAGGGCGTTCAGTGCCGTCTGAACCTGGCCAGCTGGGGCGCCGAAGGGGATGGTGGCAGACTGGCCTTTGAAGGTGAGCGTGTACGGCGCGTTGGCGCCGCTGATGGTGATGGTCTGCACTTCCTGGATGCCCGGCCCGACGAAGGTCGTGGTGTCCGTGTAGACCTGGGTGCCCAGGGCCGTGCCACTGGTCTGCGTGCCCAGGGCGGTGTTGCTCTGGGCACGCAGCACGCCCTCGCTGACCGTGACGGTGCCGGTGTAGCTGCCGAAGCCCTGGAGGTCGAGGCGCTGCGAACCGTACTTGGTGATGCCGCCCCCGGTGGTGCCGATCGCGTCGCTGATGTCGGCGTGGATGTTGAGTTCGCTGGCGGCGTCGGGCCCGAGGGTCTCGACGCCGACGCCGACGACGCCGTTGAGCTGGATGTCGCTGTAGCGGGTGGTGGACGCGGTATCGGGGCCGCCGATGGTGTTGTTGCCGCTCAGGTTCATCAGCGCCCCCTTCTGATTGATCAGCGCGAAGGGGTGCCCGATGCCGGTGCCGTTCAGGACGAGGTTGCGGACGACATTCAGGGGCGTGGGGGGCGTACCGGGAGGGGCCCCGGTGGGGACGGAGTTCTTGAGGTGCAGGGCCGCTCCGTTCAGGACGGTGGCCGCCGGCTGGATGGTGTCGCTGCCGCTCCGGAGCACTCCCAGGGAGGCATCGTCCTGGATCGTGATCCAGCCGGAGGCGATAGAAGTCGTGCCGGTGTACGCATTGGCGTTGGGCAGGATGAGCTGGCCGGTACCCACCTTGACCAGGTTCCCCGAGATATTGATATTCAGTTTAACGGGGTAATAATCCTGGATGATGGCGGGTGACGTGACCGTCAGACTGTAGTCGTGCGTGAAGTAGCTGTTGGTGTTGGAGGGGTTCGGGTCGGCGTCCACGCCGATGGCCGCGGTGGCAGCAAGGCTTATCACCCCGGTCCACTTGTTGATGCCGCTGATGCTGTGCAGGGCGCCCGTGTTATTGATGCCGCTACCGAAAAGGTTGAGGGGCTTCTGGACCGTCAGGCCGAGCTGCGGCCCGTTGCCGTTAGCCCCCGTCATCGAGTCGATGGAGAGGTTTCGGCCATGCACGTCGAAGCCGATATCGACCTCGAGTTCCAGGGCGGCGCCGCTCTGGACGGTGGTGTCGGCGAGGAGGTTGCCGCCCAGGCCCTGCGAGTCGCGGATGTTCAGGATGCCCAGTTCCACGTCGGTCATGCCGGTGTACGTGTTGGCGTTGTTGAAGATGAGCCGGCCCTGGTCCGCCTTGGTGAGGTTGAACGAGCCGTTCGGGGAGCTGACCACGCCGCTGACGGTCAGCGTGGACGCCGTCGCGACACCGATCCACGCGTCCCGCCCGTTGGGCGAGGGGCTACCGAGGAGGACGGGGCCGGCCCAGGTGTTGTTGCCCTTGAGGTTCGCCAGCGCGCCGATGTTGGTGGCGCCGAAGAAGGTGGTAACGCTTGGGCCGGTGACGCCGGTGCCGTTGAGGGTCAGCTGCTCGTCGCGGACGGTGAAGCCGATGCCGCTGGGGTCCTCGATCTGCAGAGTGCCCACCTTGGTCAAGGTCTGGTTGACGATGGTGCCGTTCGCCGGGCTGGGCGTGATGCCGGTGGGCGGCGCCAGCGGCTCGCCGAGGGCATAGGGGTCGCGGATCGTCAGGATGCCGTTGTTGATGGTGGAGGAGCCGCGGTAGGTGTTGCCGCCCACGTGCCCGAAGATGATCTGCCCAGCGCCCTCCTTGATGACGTTCTGGCCGTTGCCCTGGTCGCTGATCTGCCCGGTGATGTTGAGCGAGCCGGCGTTGGCGCCCAGGGTCACGGCCACCCCGGCGCTGCTCAGCACGATGTTGCCGGCCCAGGTGTTGGTGCCGGACACGTTCAGCAGGGCGCCATCGTTGGCGGGGCCCGGGCCGTTTAGCAGCAGCGGCTCGTTGATCGTGCCGGCGACGCTCTGCACCGCGACCTGGGCGTTGCTGCCCACAATGGTCGGGTTGGACGTGTCGCCCAGGGCCTTGTTGTTCGTGATGGTGATGACGCCGCCGTTGTTGGTCAGGTTGATGACGCCAGTGAAGGCGCTGTTGTCGGCTTTCAGGACCAGGTTGCCGCCGAATTCCTTGGTCAGCGACGAGCCGGTGTTGCCGCTGAGCTGGCCATCAAGGGTCAGCACGGCGCCGTTGTTGATCCCGAAGAACTGGTCGCTGCCCGCGGCGCCGCCGAGCGCGACGTTGAGGGTGATGTCGGCGCCGACAACGGTGGCGGCGACGTTCACGAAGCCGCTGCCGAAGACCGAGGAGGTGCCCAGGGTCAGGGCGTTGCCGCCCAGGGTGTAGTTGTCGCCGGAGATGCTGATCGAGTTGAAGGTCGGCTGGGGGAAGCCGGTCGGCGGCTTCAGGTTGTTGTTGGTGTTCGTCGCCGCCGGCCCAATCGGGAAAACGAGGTCGTCGAGCACCCCCGTGGGGGCGGCCGGCAGGTTGGTGCCGGTGTTGATCCAGTTGGCGCTGTTGTCCCAGTTCGGATCCGCGCCGAGTCCGGTCCACTTGTAAGTGGTGGGGGTGACGCGGCATTCCAGCCGCTCGACACTCAGGCGGCTCGCCCTGCGCACGGTCTTGCCCTCGGGGCGGAAGAGCGAACGCAGCCAGCGGGTCCAACGGGAGGAGGCCATGAAACAACCCTCTTCGGCAGGGACTTCTCGGTGGGATGGGTTATGGAGGAACGAACGTCGTCACTTCAGGCCGAGCGGCGAGCCCGCGCCGTGGCAGCCCGTGGGTTACCGTGGTCCGGTTTATGGCGGGCGGTCGTCAACGGCCCCCTTACAAACCTCCGCTCCTACCCCTGTTATCGGCAGCCGCCCGCCGTCTGCCCCGCTCACTTGCCCGACCGGGACAGTTTTACCTGTCCGGTAAGACGGAAGAAAGCGAAAAGCCTCACGGAAGCGGCCCCATCCAGGGGATCGGCGCCGGCCGGGCGGCGGACGCGCGGAGGAAAGCGGGGTGGGTGGGAAGAACGAAAGTATTTCGATCGGCGTCGGTCGAAGTAGCTGTAGTATCCTCGACTTTCGTAACGCCGTCAAGAGGCTAACCAATTTCCCCAGCCCGATTTCTCAGGAAAGAATACCAGGTCAAGGCCCCCACGGTTTCAAGAGTCAGAAAAGGAGACGGTTCGTGGCCGACTCGCTCCGCGAGTCGGGTGCGGCGTCCACACCGACTCGCGGAGCGAGTCGGCCACGAACAAACCCCCGACTCGCGGAGCGAGTCGGCTACGAACCGTCTCGCGGAGCGAGTCGGCTACGAACCGCTCTAGCTGTTCGAGTTCTTGACGTAATACTCCTTCGTGGCGACCAGGTTCGCCACCACCAGCTCGTCGGGGATGCCCGACTGGATCAGCCCGGCGAAGTACGCCTGGCCGACCGGGTCGGCGCTCCGCTTGAGCGTCTGCAGGTAGTACGACTGCACCACCGCCTCCAGGCCGTCGATGCCCGTCAGGATCTCCAGCGCCACGTCGGTCCGCGACTCGCCCATCGCCAGCCGCTGGCCCCAGAAGGTCAGCCCGGCCTGGTCCACCGTCCGCCCCAGCGCGTCCTGGTAGACCGAGTTCAGGAAGCTGGCGGGTGTGCCGCTGTGGCCGAAGAAATACTCCGGCGAACCCATGATGATCGCCTTGACCTGCTCGAGCGTGCCGCCCGAGCCCAGCCGCCCCAGAGCGTCGCTGAGGCCCAGCGCGTCCGCCGGCCGGCGCAGCAGCTTCTGGTACGTCTGGTTGATCTCATGCGTCCGGAACTCGCCGCTGTTGGCGATCAGGAACGTGACGTTCAGGTGCCCGAAGCCGTGCTCCAGATTGTTGCTCCAGAAGTTCTGGCCGGCCACGTCGATGTTGCGGCCCAGCATGTCCTGGTAGATGTGGCCGAGCCAGCGGATGTCCTGCTGCTGGGTGTTGTGCTCGGGCACCAGCCGCGTGAAGTATTCGTCGGAGGAGGCGATGCCCGCCGTGACCGCCTCGTCCCGGGCGCCCTGCGTCAGGGCCACGAACCACGGGTTCGGCGCCGTGCCGCCTTCCGGCAGGCGGTGCAGCAGGGTCTGGTACTGCAGCCGGACGAACAGGCCGTACGCCTCGGGGCTCGTCGCGATCGACAGCGCCATGTCGGTCCGCGTGTGGCTCTGCAGGTACGAGATCCAGAACTGCTGCGCCATCGTGTCCGCCGCGTGGCCGAGCACGTACTCGTAGACCGCCTCGGTGTAGACGCCGAAGTCCATCCGGCCGCCACGCAGGAAGTACTCGGGCGAGCTGAGGAAATCCGCCTTGAGGCGCTCGATCGTGCCGCCGCCGCGGAGGAAGTTCAGCTGGAAGTTCAGGTCGTTCAGGTCCGGCGTCCGCCCGAGCAGCTCCTTGTAAAGCTTCAGGATCAGGTTCGTGCGGAACTCGTCGCTGGCCTCGATCTGCTGCGCCACCGCGGCGCGGGCGGCGATCGGGTTGCTCGAGATGTCTGCCTCGAGCTTGTCGCTCCAGAACGCCAGGCCGGTCGGGTCGACGGGCCGGCCGAGCACGTCGAGGTAGAACTGGTTGACCCAGACCTGGATCGGGCTGCCCTGGAAGTTGATGACCGACACCCTGACGGGGTTGGTCAGCGGCGGGCTGGCCTGGAAGCCGCCGCCACCGGGGTAGCTCGCCGTGACGGTGTGCCCGCCCATCGCCAGGCCGTTCAGCGTCAGCGTCGCCACGCCGTCGGCATTGAGCGGCACCGGCGGCTGCGTGATGCCGTCCACCACGAACACCACCGAGCCGGTCGGGATCGCGGTGCTCGGGTTGGCCGCCGTCACCTTCACCGTCAGCGTCACCGGCTGGCCCGTGGACACGGTGTCCGACGACGCGGTGAGCGTCAGGGTGGTGGCGACCGTGTTCACCGTCTGCGTGACCGGGACGGTCGGGCTGCTCGGGGCGAAGGTCCCGTCGCCGCTGTAGTTGGCCGTCACCGTGTGGCTGCCCACGATCAGGTTGTTCAGCGTGATGCTCGCCTGTCCGGAGCTGTTGACACTCACCGGCGCCCTCGCCGTGTTGTCCACCACGAACGTCACCGTCCCGGTCGGCGTGCCGGAGCCCGTCGCGGCGACGATGGTCGCCGTGAACACCACCGGCTGACCGAACACCGACGGGTTCGCCGACGAGGCGATCGACGTCGCGCTCGCGTTGAGGACCTGCTGCGTCAGCGCCGTCGGGCCGCTGGCGGCGAAGTTGGCGTTGCCGTCGTAGCCGGCCGTGACGGTGTGCGCGCCCAGGGTGAAGGTGGCCACCGTGAGCGTCGCCTTGCCGCCGTTGAGCGTCGCCTTCGGCTGCGTCACGCCGTCCACGGTGAACGTCACCGTGCCGTCGGGCACCGCGAACGAGGTGATGGTCGCGATGAAGGTGACCGGCTGGCCGACGATCGACGGGTTCGCCGACGAGCTGAGCGCCGTGCTCGTGCCGGCCTGCTTGATCGTCTCGGTCACCGTGTTGCCGCTGCTGCCGGTGAAGTTGGTGTTGCCGTCGTAGCTGGCGGTGACGGTGTGCCCGCCGAGGCTGAGGTTGTTGAGGGACAGGGTGGCGTGCCCCGAGGCGTCCAGGGTCACCGATGGCGACTGAGGCACATTGTCCACGGTGAACGTCACCGTGCCGTCGGGCGTGGCGGGGGTGGTGGAGGTGACGGTGGCGACGAAGTTCACCGTCTGCCCGAAGGACGCCGGGTTGAGCGACGAGCTGACCATCGTGCTCGTGGCGGCCTGGAGGATCGTCTGGTTGACCGTGTTGCCGGGGCTGCCGGTGAAGTTGCCGTTGCCGTCGTAGCTGGCGGTGACGGTGTGGCCGCCGGCGGAGAGGTTGCTGAGGGACAGGACCGCATTGCCGGTGCCGTCGAGCGGTCGCGAGAACGGAGCCAGGCTGTCCACCGTGAAGGTCACCGTGCCGGCCGGCGTCCCGGGAGAGGAGATGGCGGTGACGGTGGCGATAAAGTTCACCGCCTGTCCGAAGACGGCCGGGTTACGGTCCGAGATGATCGAGGTGCTGGTCGCCGCCGGGTTGACGGTCACGGTCACCACGTTCATCGAGTCGCTCGGGCTGAAGTTGGCGGTCCCCTCGAAGTGGGCTTTGATGGTGTGCGTGCCGACGCTGAGGTTGTTGACCGGCAGGCTGGCCACGCCGGAGCCGTTCAGGTCCCCCTGCCCGAGGCTCGTGCTCGACCCGTTGAACACGTCGAGGAACGTCACCTTGCCGCTGTTGGGCGTCGGTGGCATGGGGAGGTTGGAGGTGTTGGCGACGGCGGCCGTCAGCGTCACCGTCGCGCCGAAGATCGAGGTAGTCGCCGTCGAGCCGACCGTGGTGCTCGTGCTCGCCGCGATCACCGTCTGCATCACCGGCGGGCTGGCGTCGGCCTGGGCGAACAGGGCGTCGCCGCTGTACCGGGCGCTGACCTGGTGCGCGCCGCCGGGGATGGTGCTGACGGTGATGGTGGCCTGGCCGGAGCTGAGCGTCTGCGTCGTCCCGCCCACCAGGCTGCCGTCCACCAGGAGCGTCACCGTCCCCGTCGGCGTGCCGCTGGCCCCGCCGGCGGCGGTGACGTTGACCGTGTACGTGACCGACTGGCCGAAGGTCGAGGGGTTCGTCGGCGTGCTGATGCCGACGTTGGCCCCGCTGAGGATCGTCACCGTGACCGTGTTGGAGGCCAGGCTCGCCGCGAAGTTCGCGCTGCCGTTGAAGGTGGCGACGATGGTGTGCGGCCCCTTGGGCAGCGACGAGGTCGAGAAGGC
This sequence comes from Gemmatales bacterium, assembly GCA_038227745.1. GTDB lineage: Bacteria > Planctomycetota > Planctomycetia > Gemmatales > Gemmataceae > DASPXY01. Next base: position 6,825 of record JBBRPS010000055.1, read on the forward strand.
CGCCGTGGCCGTCCCCGCCGTGGTGCCGGGGCTGACGTTAACCATCCCGCCCGGGGGCACTGTGCCGTCGATCGTGAAGGTGACGGTCCCGACCGGCGCGGTGGAGGTACCGGAGGTGGTATTGGTGACGATGGCGGTGAACGTCACGGTCTGCCCGATGGCCGCGGTGGCGGCCGGCGTGCTGAGCACCGTGGAAGTCGCGTCGGCGCTGACGACGAAGGCGAGCGGGCTGGCGCTGTTGTTGGTCGCCGCGTAGTTGCCGTCGCCGGAGTACGTCACGAAGATCTGGTGCGTCCCGGTCGCCAGCATGGAGATCGCCGGCAACGTGGCCGAGCCGCCGGACAGGGCGGTGGTTTGGCCCAGCATGTTCGCGGCGAGGATGGCGCCGTCGTAAAACGTCACGGTGCCGGTGGGCGCGGCGCCGTTTGGGGCGGACGGGATCGTCACCGAGAACACCACGCCCTGTCCGAAGGCGCCGGCCGTCGGCGACGCCGCCGGCAGGGGGACCGCGTTGTTCTTCCCGACCGTGAAGGTGAAGGGGGGGTTGCTGCTGCTGCCGCTCCCCTGGTAATTGCCGTCGCCGCTGTAGACCGCTATGACGGTGTGCTTCGTACCGACGGCCAGGGGGGGCAGCGAGATCGATGCCTGGCGGCCGATCAGGGTGGACGGCGGCGACTGCACGACGTTATCGATCGTAAAGGTGACGGTCCCGCTGATGGCCGTGGCCCCCGGCAAGGTGGCGGTCACCGGCGCGACGGCCGCGGTCACGATCACCGGCTGCCCGTAACCCGGGCTGGTCGGAGATGTCGTGATGGTGACGGTGGTCGGGGCCTGCTGCACCGCCTGCGTGATCTGCGGCGCGTTCGCGGGGCCGAAGTTGGCGTCGCCGATGTAAGAAACGTCGATCGTGTACGTGCCCAGGGGAAGCGGCATGCCCCCCAGCGCGTCCGTCGCCGGGTCGAAGGTGGCCATGCCGTTGACGAGCAGGATCGGATTGCTGGTGAGCGACAAGGTGCCGCCGAGCGTAAAGGTGACCGTCCCGCTGGGGGGCACGGTGGCCCCGGTCTCCGGCGTGAGGGTGGCCGTGAACATCACGTCCGCGCCGTACGGCGACGGGCTCGGCAGGGAGGGCGTCGTGGCGACGGTCGCGTTGGCAATCACCTTGGTGAGCACCACCTTGGTCGGGTCGCTGTAGTCGATGGTGAACTTGCTGGGCCCCAGGAAGACGACGGCGGCCGGCGCGAACGTGCCTTTGACCGTGCCGCCGCTCGTCTGGATGATCGTGAACTTGTCGCCCAGCTGGACGCTCGGGCCAGCCAGGCCCGTGAGGGTGGCGCCGCCGAGCGTGATGTCGCCGTTGACGAACAGCTGATCGTAGTCCAGGCCCGCGATCGGGTTGGGGGGACTGCTGTCGTTCAGGTTGACGAAGAACGTGGTGCCGCTCCCCCAGAGGACGGTCGAACTGTGCAGGATGCCGCTGAGGACGGCGCTGCCGTTGTCGCCCGGGTTGACGGTGCCGACGGCCGGGGTGGTCGGCGGCGCGCCGGTAATGGTGCCGACCTGCTGCGTGCCGGTGCCGCCCTTGCCGCTCAGGGTGCCGCCGGTCAACGCGACGTTGCCGACCTTGCCGTCCACCTGGAGGTCGCCGGCCGCGATGGTCGTCAGGCCGGTGTAGGCGCTGGCGGAGTCGATCTCCATGCGGCCGGGGCCAGCCTTGGTCAGGCCTTCCGCGCCGATGCCGGCAATGACCGCCCCAGAGGTGACCCGCAGATCGACGGCCTGCGGTCCGTCGGCGACTGTGAAGGTCCGGGTGGCGCCGTTCAGGGACACCATGCCGCTACCGGTGATGGTCGCCGTGCCCGTGGCGTCGGAGGTGGCCACCACGTCGCCGTTCAGGATGAGCTTGCCGACGGCATTGGTGTTGAAGGTGCCGCCCGTCATGGTCAGCGACGCCACCGTCAGCTGACCCGCGCCGGTCAGCGCCACGCCGTCGGTGATGGTCAGCGGGCCGATCGTGTCCGTCTGGCCGTTGAGGTCGAGCGTGCCGTCTCTCTGGACGAATACGGCGGCCGTGTCCGGCACCTGGTTGGCGGACAACCACTGGACGGTGGCGGGGCCGCCCAGGGCGTCGCCGATGGTCAAGTTGCCCCGGAAAGCAGGCGCGCCGCTCTTGTTGAGTTTGAGGGTGCCCTCGTTGACCTGGGTCAGGCCCGTGTAGGTGTTGGCGGACGTGGGCGTGCCCTGGTCGTAGAGCAGCGTCCCCGGCCCGATCTTGGTCACGCCGAAGCCGCCAGGGGCGCTCTCGCCGATCGCCTGGCTGATGGTCAGGAGGTCGCCGGCGCCATCGACGTTGACGGAGACGTTGCTCGCCAGGGTGATCGGGAGGTTGGGGGGGCCAGAGAAGGCGTTATTGCCGCTGACGTTCTCCAGCGCCCCGGCGTTGTTGAAGCCGGTGCCGTTGAGCGTCAGGGATTCGGTCAAGACGGTGATGTTATTCTGCACCTGCAGGGTGGCGCCGCTCTGCACCACGGTGCCCTTGGAGCCGTCGCGCACCGTGGCCACGGCCGCCGAAACCCCGGGGGTCCCGCCGGAAGTCAGCTGCGGCTGGTCGAGGAAGCTCAGGTTGCCGATGAAGTCCACGGTGAAGACGTTGCTGCTCGTCCCGGTGCCCGGGGTCACCTTCACGGCGCCGATGCTGTTGATCGACGACAGGCCGTTCAGGGCCGCTTCGATCTCGGTCGCGAGCTGCGCGGGTGGGTGCTGAATGTCGAGCGTACCGGTCGTCTTCCCCCCGAAGGTGAGGGTGAATGTGCCGCTGGCCCCCGTGACGGTGATCGTCTGCTCCTCGCCGAGGGGCGGTGCCGGGCTGGGGGGAGAGGTCGGGACGATGGGCAGTCCAAGGCTGGTGCCCAGGGCCTGGCTATGCTGGATGTTCAGGATGCCGCTGTTGACGTTCGTCGTGCCGCCGTAGGTGTTGGCGTTCTGGAAGACCAGGGTGCCCGTGCCGAATTTGTACAAGTCGGCGGCCGGCGCAGGGGAGGCCGGGCCTTCCCGCTGAGTGGTCGTGACCACGGCCAAGCCCGCGCCCGCCGTGGCAGTAATCTGCGGCTGGTTGGACTGGGCCAGGCTGCCGCCGAAGGTGACGGTGAAGACCTTGGGGCTCACACCCGTCCCCTGGGTCACCGTGACGGAGCCGCCGGCGCCGCCGATCGACGACAGGGCGTTCAGCGCGCTCTGGATGTCGGCGGCGAGACTCGCGGAGGTGACGTCGAGCAGGTGCGCCGTCGGGTCCGTGGTCTGGCCCTTGAAGGTCAGGGTGAACGTCCCGGAGGCCCCAGTGACGGTCACCACCTGGATTTCGGAGGGGTCCTGGATCACGCCCTGCGCGGTGAGCCGCGTGGCGGGATCCACACCGATGGCGGCGAAGTTCGAGGCAAGGGTCGGGTTCAGGGCGACGGTCGGGTCGTTCAGCAGGGTGATGGAGCCGCCCCAGACGTTGCTGCCGGTGACGTTGCGCAGCGCCCCCAGGCCCCCGGCCTGGACGGTGGCCACGACCGCGCTCCCCCCGCCAACGCCCGCGGCGGTCAGCTGCGGCTGGGCGCCCGTGACCTGGGCCAGGGCGCCGCCGAAGAGGATGGTGTAGACGTTGCCGCTCTGGGTCACCATCACGGAACCGCCGATGCCGCCGATCGACGACAGGGTGTTCAGGGCTTGCTGGACGCTGGACGCCGGCGCGCCGATGGGCAGCGCCCCCGTGGTCTGCCCGTTGAAGGTCAGGTTGAACGCCCCCGTCACGGTGACCGTTTGCACCTGCGGGACGCCGCTGCCGTTGATCGAGAGGGCCTCGCCCGCCACGGCGAAGGTGCCCAGGCTGGAGGGGGCGCTGTCCAGCTCGAGGGCGCCCCCGGCCTGGACGACGGTGCCCTGCCCGGGGTCACCGAGGGCGCCGGCGTCCTGGATACGCAGGGCTCCGGCGACCACGGTGGTCACGCCCGCGTAGGGAACCAGGGTGGCGTCCAGGGTGCTGTCGCTGGTGGCGAGGGTCACGCGCCCCACGCCGACCTTGGTGAGCCCGAAGAACAGGCCGATGGTGAAGTCACTCTTGTTCTCGTCGATCGGGCCGCCGATGGTGAGGGTATCGCCGACGTTGGCCGTGCCGATCGCGATGGTCGTGCCCGGGTTCGTCATGAAGGTGAGGGGGCTGGCCGCGGGGAGCAGCTCGACCGCGTTCCGGACCAGGGTGATCGGGCCGTTCCAGGCGTTGCTGCCCCCGGTGTCGAGCAGGGCGCCGGTGTTGAAGATGCCGGTGCCGGACAGCGTGAGCGGCTCGCCGACCACCACGACGGGCTGGTTGGCCAGCGGGCCCACAGTCGGCGTCTGCAGCTGGAGCTGCGCCCCGTCGAACACGTCGGTGCCCTTGCCCGTGCCGCCGAGTGCCCCGGCGTGCTGGATCTGCAGCGCCCCCTGGTTGACCTCCACGAGGCCGCCGATGTTGTTGGCGCTGGCGAGGATCAGGGTGCCGCTGAGCTCCTTGATCAGGCTCTTGGTCGTCCCGGCGTCGGTGATGGTGCCGGTGCCGAGCAGGATGCCCGGCTTGGTGCCGATGGTCAACGAGGTACCGGAGTCCACCCCGACTGTGATCGCATTGGCGGTGGGCGGGGGCGCGCCCCCGGTGGGCTGCCCCAGGGTGATCGTGCCGGTGTAGGTGTTGAAGTTGCTGACGTTGCGCAGGGCGCCCTGGTAATGGTTGTTGAACAGGATGCCGTCGCCGTTCAGGGTGACCGGCTCCAGCTCGAGGTCGGATTGCAGCGCCAGGGCCGCCCCGTCCTCGACGACGGTATTCCCCCCCCCATTCCTGTCGGTGCCCACGCTCACCACCACCGTGCCGGAGGCGATCGCCGCGGTCAGCTGCGGCTGGTCTCCCACGGCGAGGGTGCCGCCGAAGATGACGGTGAAGACACTGCCGCTCTGGGTCACGGTCACGAAACCGCCGGCGCCGCCGATGGTCGGGAGGGCGTTCAGGGCCGTCTGCATGTTGGCCGCGAGGTTCGGGTCGCCGGCGTTGAGCTGGCTCGTGATCTGGCCCTTGAAGTTCAGAGTGAACGTCCCGGTCGTGCCGGTGACGGTCACCTTCTGCACCTCGACGGACAGACCCAGCGCCCTGGTGTTGTGGACGACCAGCTGGCCTTCGGCGATGTCGGTGACGCCGCTGTAGGTGTTGGTGCCGGAGAGGATGACGTCGCCCTCGCCGACCTTCACCAGTTTGGCGTTGTTGCCGGCGCTCGCGTCGCTGATGGTGCCGAGGATGTTGAGCTGGGCGGCGGCGAGGCCGTTCTGCAGGGCCTGGGTGCCGTTGGCGCCGATGCCCACCGGGTGCGTGGCGTCGCCCACGAGCTGGACCGGCCCGGTCCAGACCGACGAGCCGCTGACGGCGCGGAGGGCGCCGACGATGGGCACGGTGCCGGGGGGCGGCGGTTCCAGGAAGAGCTGGTACATGCTGCGGCCGTAGGTGCCGGCCGTCAGCGTGTTGGTCGTCAGGTTCAGCACGAGGTCCTTCACCTGCACGTTGGCCAGGCCGGAGCCGAAGCGCTGCCACACGGGCGGGTTCAGCAGGGGCGGCCCGCCGGGCTGCAGCGAGGCCAGGAAAGCGTTCAGGGCAGTGCCCTGGAGCTGGTAGACGCCGGCATCGTCGCCGATGTACACGTCGCCGGTGCGCGGGTCGATGACGAGCTTCCACACCGGCAGGTCCGGCAGGTTGAAGGTGATGTCGGTCCAGCTCTTTCCCAATCCCGCGTTGGGTCCCGCGTTGGCTGCCGCGTTGGTCGAGACGAAAACCTTGCGCCCGGAGCTGTCGAAGGTGTTCCGCACCGCGAAGACCGTGTCGCGGTTGCGCGGATCGACCTCGAGGTCGTTGATCGACGACAGGGAGAAGCCGGGATTGAGGAGGTCGGGAATGTCCCGGACGTCGCCGGCGGCCGGAACGTTCCAGCTGACGCCGCGGTTCTTCGTCACCCGGATGTTGGTCCCATTCGTTATGTAGATCGTGTCGGGGTCATAGGTATTGGACAGCCGGTCCTTGACCTGGGGGAAGCCGGTGGGGGGGGAGCCGATGGGGAGGACGGGGATGGAGTCGAGAACGAAGTTCCCCTGGAAGGTGGCGAGCGCCAGCGCGGAGACGGTGGCGAGGGGGGCGTTCAAGGACTTGAAGTCGGCGGGGGTACTGGCGACGCCGGCGAGCGACTCCAGGAGACTGACGCTGCCGGCGCCGCCGAAGAGACTGACGCCGCCCACCACCAGGCGCGAGGTATTGATACTGTCCAACACGAAGGGGAAGTACCGCGCGGACAGTAAGGGGATGGTGTTGGGGGGCGGCAAGGTGAGGATGGTCTTCCAGGTCGTGCCGCCATCGCTGGAAGCCCGCAAGTTCGACGACAAGGCCCCGAGCACAGGCAACTCCAACGGGCTGTTGCTCTGAACGTAGTAGACGTTGCTGGGGTTCTGCGGATCGACGTGGACCACGCCGGCGTCGTTGAAGGTGGTGGACGAGATGTCGTCCTGTTTCCAGGCCTGGCTGCCGGTGAACGCCTCCACGCCGTTGAAGCGGCTGCTGCCGAAGGCGGAGCTGAGATTGGTCGGGTCCACGGCGGCGCCGTTGAACTGGGTGATCGCCAGGTTGCCGTTGATGTCGGTCCACGAGGCGCCCCCCAGGTCAAAGCGCGAGACCCCGCCGTCGTTGCCGGCAATCACGCTAATCGACTGGCCGGTCGTCGGGTCGATCACGACCGCCAGCGCGTGCTGGCTGGTGTGCGGGCCGTTCGTCCCACTCACCGACAGCGAGATGGGGTTCCAGGTCGTCCCGCCGTCCGAGGTCATGTAGAGCTGATTCAGGTGGGAGCCGGCGGGGGACTCGTGGCCGCCGACGATCACCTGGTTCGCGTCCTTCGCCGCGTCGGGGATGATCGAGATCGTGGAATCGTACTGCCCCTGGTTGGCCATGTAGTTTGGCGGCAGCGTCACGGGCGCCCAGGTCTTGCCGCCGTCGGTGCTCTTGTCGATCTCCAGGAGTTGGCCGTGTGTGTTCGGGAAGCCCCCCGGGAAAGGCAGGTCCGGCACCGTGACCGCGGCGTAGAGGGTCACCTGGTTAAAGGTGGGGTTGAGGGGGAAAAACGGGGTCGAGAGGGGGTTCGGAGCGACGAACACGGTAATCTTGATGTTGCCGTTGCGCGGGGGGAAGGCAAAAAAGGGCCCGGCAGGGAACTCGCCGGCGGTTCGCGTATCGAAGCCCGCGCCTGCCTGGACCTGGCCGATGGTAACCTTGGGGCTGGCGCCGATGACGGTGAACGGGTTCTGGGGACTATTCGCCAGCGAGCCGATGAACTCAACGTTGAAGACGTTCTGGACGACGTTGGAGCTGATCAGGGTGACGATCACGCCGCCGCCGATGCCGCCGATGCTCGCGAGGGAGTCCAGCGCCGCCTTGAGGGCGGCGGCGCTGATGCTGCCGCTCAGCGGGATCGTGTTGAAGCCGTTGAAAGTCAGCTGGAAGGGGCCGCCCGCGGGGGGGGCGATGGTAATCGACTCGATTTCATCCAACGGGACCCCCGGGTCGCCGATGTTCCAGGCCGTGGCGATGTTTTTCGCCGGGGCGAAGTTGGGGTTCTCCGTCCGGAAGACGGCGTTGTTGATGTTGCCGGTGCCGATCCCCAGCGAGGCGTAGAGGACCGGGACCGAGAAAGTCTGGCCGGGCCGGCCGGGGAAGCCCGGCGAGGGGGGCGTCCCCGTGGGCGGGGTCGTGTTATCGAAGTACGCCAGGGTCAGGTCCGACCAGGTGGCACTGGCCTGGGGGAAGCCGATGCGGAAATCGTCGTCTGGCCCGGGGCCGCGCGTCCCGACCGGCAGCGCCCCCGTCTGGCCCGAGAGCGTCAGTCGGCCGAACGTCGTCGTGCCCGTCAGGTTGACCCAGGGGGTGCCGGGGGAGACCACGGGATCCGGGACGGCCAGCCCCGACCCCGTCGCCGTCAGCAATGGCGGGTTCAACGGCAGGCTCGTCTGCGTGGAAAAGTTGGTGCCTTTGACCGGGAACCCCGGCGGGAAGGGCTGCGCGAGCAGCGATCCCTCGAAGGCGATGGAATAAACGAGGGGGTTGATCGTCGAGAAGGTCACCACCACGCTGCCGCCCGACCCACCGATCGAGGCGAAGGTCGCTGAGTTCAGGGCGGTCTGGATCTGGGAGGCGACGCTCGGGGGGGTGGTGAGGGCGATGGGGCCCGTGGTCGAGCCCTTGAAGCTCAGGGTGAACGTGCCGCCGTTCAGGTTGGGAACGGTGAGCGTCTGCACCTGCGTGTACGACAGGGATTCGGTGTACCGATAGACGCCCGGGGTGGGCGGGGTGGCCGTTACCGGGGCGTTGGTCACCTGGTTGGAGGTGGCGACGTAAATGGTGCCGGTGGCGGTGGTGTTCTTGAAGCCCCCGATGATGTTGTCGAAAGGACCTGGATCGACGACGATCTTGGTGACGGCCAGGCCGAACAGGGGGTTGAAGCCATCGGCGGTGGTCAGCAGCGTCCAGGTCTTGCCGGAGTCCTTCGACTGGTAGACGCCCGTGCCGTAGAACGAATCGGCGGCGTTATTGGCCTCGCCGGTGCCGAGGTAGATGATCCGCGGGTCGTGGGGGTCCACCGCGATGGCGCCGGTGTACAGGACCGGCGTGACGTCGGTGATGGTCGGGCTCGCCGTGGTACCGACCCCCAGCCCGGTGATGAGCAGCGGTTGCGTCGCGCTCAAGGCGCCGCCGAAGGCGATGGTGAACACGAGCGGGTTGGTCGTCGAGCGGGTGACGGTCACGCGGCCGGCGAGGGGGGACAGCCCGCCGATCGTCGACAGGCCGTTGAGCGCATTCTGGATGTCCGTGGCGAGGGTGGGGGCGGCCAGATCGAGCGGGCCCGTCGTCGCGGCGTTGAAGGTCAGCATGATCATCCCGGACGTGCTGGGGACGTACAGCCGCTGCACCGGCGAGGAGTCGAAGAGCTGCTCCCAGGTCAGGCCGCCGTTGCGGGTCTTCCAGGCGCCGCCGCCCGCCGTCGCGATGTAGATCACCTTGGTGTCGCTCGGGTCCACCGCGACGCCGGTGACCCGTCCGGCGACCGCCTCGTTGCCCTGAGTCTGCCCGTTGTTGATCGGCGCCGGGCCGATGTTGAACCAGCCGGCCGGCACGGTGGAGGTCGCGGCGGCGCCCTGCCCCTGGAGGCGCAAGGGTTCGCCGGCGATCGACAGGCTGCCCTCCAGCTCGATGGAGGCGCCATTGGCCACCGTGGTGCCGCCGGCCCCGTCCACCAGGGTCCCGACGGTCACGGTCAAGCCCGCCGTCGGCGTCGCCACCAGGGTCGGCTGGTTGAAGCCGGTGAGGCTGCCGATGAAGGTGACCGTGAGGACGATCCCGCCCGTGGGTGAGCTGACCGTGACCGAGCCACCCACGCCGCCGATGCTGGGCAGAGCGTTGAGGGCGTTCTGGACGTCGGCGGCGAGGGTGGGGGAAGTGACGTCGAGCGGGCCCGTGGTCTGGCCGTTGAAGGTCAGGGTGAACGTCCCCGAACTGCCCGCGAGGGTGAGCGTCTGCACTTCCTGCACGCCGGGGCTGCCGAGGGCCAGACTGTTCTCCAGCAGCAGGATGCCCTGGTTGACGAAGGTGGTGCCGCGGTACGTGTTGGTGCCGGCCAGGGCCAATTCCCCGGAGTTCGCGCTCACGCTCCCGGTCAGGCCCCCGCTGACCCCCGTGAAGACCAGGAGCGGCTGGCTGAACCCGCCCAGGGTGCCGGCGAAGGTGATCGTCAGGACCGTGCCGGACTGGGTCACGGTCACGGAGCCGCCCACGTTCTTGATGGTCGAGAGGTTGTTCAGGGCGGTCTGCACGTCGTCGGCCAGGAAGGCCGAGGAGGCGTCCAGGGGCATCGTGCTCTGGCCGTTGAACGCGAGCGCGAACATGCCGCTCAGCGCCGACAGGCCAAGGGTCTGCATGTCGGAGGCACCCACCTGGGTGAGGGCCTGGGTCGAGATGTCGTCGATGGTGCCGAACAGGGTCAGCCGGGCGTTGGGCTTGACCTGGACGGTGCTGTTGGAGACCAGGGTGACGGGCCCGTGCCAGAGGTTGTCGCTGGACAGGGCGGTCAACGGGGCCTCCCCGGCCACGACGGCGGCCACGGCGACCGTGGTGCCGGCGCTCGGTGTCGCGACCAGCGCCAACAGGTTGCGCCCGGCGAGCGTGCCGCTGAACGTGACGGTGTAAACGTTGCCGGTCTGGCTCACGAGCACGGACCCGCCCTCGCCGCCGATGGTGGCGAGGCCGTTCAGGGCGGTCTGGATGTCGGCGGCGAGGGTCGGCGAAGCGGCGCCGAGCGTCCCCGTGGTCGCGCTGTTGCCCGCGGGGTCGGTGAAGGTGAGGGTGAACGACCCCAGCAGGCCGCCGGGGGTCAGCTTCTGCACCTCCGAGGTGCCCGGGCTGTTCAGGAACAGATGCTCGTTCCAGATGCCGAGGCCGGTGGCAATGCCGCCGTTGTTGGTCGGGACGCTGCTCTGCAGGTCCAGGGCCGAGCCGTTGCCGTCCAGAAGGGTGGCCACGGTGACGTTGACGCCGGGGTCCGTCAGGGCGACCAGCGGCGCCAGGTTGGTGCCGGCGAGGTTGCCGAGGAAGGTGATCGTGTAGATGTTGCCGACCAGGTTCACGGCCACGAAACGAACGCCGCCGCCGATGTTCGTCAGGGCGTTCAGGGCGTTCTGCAGGGCGGTAGCCGTCACGTTGGAAGGCAGCGGGACGGTCGTGTCGGTCTTGCCCTGGGCGTCCGTGAACATCAGCTGGAAGTTGCCGAGGGCGCCGCTGACGGTCAGGCTCTGCGCTTCGGCGATGCCGGGGCCGACGGAGGTCGTGGTGGCGGTGTACGTCTCGATGCCGCCGGCGGTGCCGGTGGTCGCCGTGCCCAGGGCGGTGTTGTTCTGGGCGCGCAGCACGCCCTCGCTGACCGTGACGGTGCCGGTGTAGCTGCCGAAGCCCTGGAGGTCGAGGCGCTGCGAGCCGTACTTGCTGATGCCGCCCCCGGTGATGCCGTTGAAGTCGGCGACCGCGGCGGTGAGGGCGAGCTCGCTGGTGGGGTTGGGGCCGAGCTGCTCGACGCCGATGCCGGCGACGCCGTTGAGGAAGATGTCGCTGGAGCGGTTGTTGTTCGGCCCGCCGATGGTGTTGGTGCCGCCCAGGTTCATCAGCGCCCCCTTCTGGTTGATCAGGGGGAAGGGGTGGGCGATGCCGTTGCCGGCGAGGACGAGGTTCTCGACGATGTTCAGGCTGGGGGCGAGGACGCCGCCCCCGCCCGAGGCGGCGAGGCCCGTCATCGGGTTGAAATAGGTGAAGGTCGTCGAGGTGGGCACGGAGGTAACCGCGAAGGTGCCGTTGTAGCCGGCCACACCGACCCCCGAGACCACGATCATCTCGCCGACTGAAAAGGCGTGCGGGGCCGTGGTCGTGATGGTGACGGTCGAGCCGGTCAAGGGGGCGATCCGGTCGACCGCGATGGCACCCCCCGGGGCGGCGGCAATGGTCGCGCTGGGGGCCTTGACGTGCAGGGCGGCCCCGGCCACGACCGTGGTCAGGCGCTGGGCGGTGTCGCCGATGCCGAGAATAAAGCCGCCGAGGGACTGGTTATTCTCGACGGTGATCCAACCCTGCTGGATGGTGGTCGTGCCCAGGTAGCTGTTGGCGACGGGGAGGATGAGCTGCCCCGGACCGACCTTGGTGAGGTTGCCGGTGGCGAGGGCGATGCCGTTGGTGATCGCCGGGACCACCGGAGCAGGGGGGCCCGACACCGTCAGGCTGTAATCGTGGGTGAAGTAGGTGTTGGTGTTCGACTGGTTCGGATCGGCTTCCACGCCGATGGCGGCGTTGTTGGTCGCGATGGTCCCGGCCCAGACGTTGATGCCGCTGAGGCTGTGCAGGGCGCCCGTGTTATTGATGCCGCTGCCGTGGAGGATGAGGGACTTGGTGACCGTCAACCCGAGCTGGGGCCCGTTGCCGTTCTGCCCCGTCACCGAGTCGATGGCCAGGTCGCGGCCGTGGGCTTTCTCGATGCCCGTATCGACCTGCAATTCCAGGGCGGCGTTGTTCTGGACGATGACGACGCCCGTGGCGACGGGCAAGTTGGAACCCAGGGCGTTGGAGTCGCGGATGTTGAGGGCGGCCATCTCGATGTCGGTCGTGCCGGCATACGTGTTGGCGTTGTTGAAGATGACGGTGCCGGCGTCCACCTTGGTGAGGGTGAAGGGCCCCGAGGGCGCGGCGACGTCGCCGATCACGCCGCTGATGGTCAGGCTGGCGCCGGTGATGGCGCCGATCCACACGTTCCGGCCGTTGGGAAACGGGCTGCCCAGGGTGATGTTGCCGGCCCAGGTGTTGTTGCCCTGGCGGCTGGTCAGCGCGCCGATGTTGGTGAACGGCAGGCCCGTGTTAAAATCGATGAACGGCAGGCCCGTGTTGGGGTCGATCAGCTTCTGGGTGACGGTGAGGCCATTGACGCCCATGCCGTTGAGGGTGAGCGGCTCGTCCTTGATCTCGAGGTCGGGACCGCCGTTGGCGTCCAGCTGGAGCGTCCCCACCTCGGTGGGGGTCTGGTTGACGATCGTGCCGTTGGCGGCGCTGGGGTTGCCGTTCAGCGGGGCGCCGAGGGCGAGCGAGTCGCGGATCGTCAGGATGCCGTTGTTGATCGTGGTGGTGCCGCGGTACGTGTTGCCGCCGGCGTGGCTGAGGATGACCTGGCCGACGCCCTCCTTGACGAGGCTCTGGCCGGCGCCCAGGTCGCTGATCTGGCCCTGGATGTCCAGGGAGTTGGCGGCCGACCCGAGGGTGACGAAGGGCCCGTTGATGTCGAGCTGAATGTTGCCTTTCCAGACGTTGGTCCCCGAGACGTTCAGCAGGTCGCCGGGGTCGGTGATGCCGGGGCCGGTCCCGGGGCCGTTCAGGAGCAGCTGTTCCATCACGGGGTTACCCGGGCCGAGGTCCTTCACCTGGAGCTGGGAGTTGGTCCCCACGGTGGTGGGCGAGGTGGTGTCCCCGAGGGCCTTGGCGTTGGTGATGGTGACGATGCCGGCGGTGTTGCCGAGCTGGACCGGCCCGGTGAAGCCGCTGTTGTCGGCGGTCAGGATCAGCTGACCGGTCTGTTCCTTGGTCAGCGACGACAGGGTCGTGCCGCTGATGCGGCCGGAGATGGTCAGGTCGGCCCCGGGGTTGATGGTGAAGAACTGATCGGAGCCGGGGGGACCGCCCAGCGTGACGTCCAGCGAGATGAGCTCGCTGGTGTCGTTGTTGCTGACGTTCACGAAGCCGCTCTTCTGCGTGGGGACGCCGAGCGTGAGGGGCTTGCCGCCCAGGGTGTAGTTACTGCCGGAAATCGTGATCGAGTTGAACGTGACCGCCGTGAACAGGGGATTGCTGGGGGGGGGCACCAGGTTATTGTTCGTGGTCCGCTGCAAGGCCGTGACCGGGAAGACGAGGTCGTCGAGGGAGGCCGGGTCGCCCGTCGGCGCTATGAGAGTCGGGCCGAGACTGTTCGTCCAGTTGTTCGGATTGCTCCAATCCTTTTGAGCGGGGCCGCCGAGGCCGGTCCAGGTGAACGTGATGGTGGGAGTGACACGACTCTCCAGCGGTTCCACGCCCAGGCGGCGGCTCGGCCTCCGTGTCGTTTTGCCCTGGGGACGGAAGAAGGAACGCAGCCAGCGGGTCCAGGAGAACGAAGCCATGAAACAACCCCTCTTGGCGGGTAATTGAGGTGGGTCGGGTTTCCTGAGGACGGCAATCGAGACGCTTCAATTGCGGAATATCGAACCCCGGGTTCACGACCCGGGAAGTGCTTTCGGACGATTTTTCAGGCACCGGCCGCTTTGTCGGCGCCCGGTGTGTTTCACGCCCGCGCGGACGACGAGAAGGGCCCGGCGGGGGCCTGACTGTCGCCGCTCGCTGGGGGAGTGAGGGACGATTCTCCAGGGAGTTATAGGGTCGCCTGTCCTGGCGGAAACGGGCCCCTACTTCTGAGATACCTCAGCGTCCGTACAAAGTTTCGGCATCCGGGGGAAGTTGCCCCCACTCTCTTGCCGAACCAGGGGCAAATTACCCATGGTGAAAGGACGGAAGAAACCGACAAACCTCACAGGAACGGACCTCAAGGGAGAAGAGGGAGCGGCCAGTCCACTTATGCGGCGCACTTCACGATGGGGGAGTGAAGGCTTCCGCTCGGCGTTGAAGGGAAGTAGCTGTAGTATCCCAGACGCCGGGAAAGTCGTCAAGCGTTTGCCCATCTTTCCTGACATGTTTTTCCTGAATAACCGCGAAACCCTCGGTCCGTTGCCCCGTCCGCTCCCCGGCGAACGGCCGGCGTAAGAGATCGTCCAGCTTTCCGCTGTTGTGGGGTAAGGGGTTACGGCGAGGGGAACGGCACGGAGGGCAGGCAAGAGGGCCTAGCGAACTCTGCCGTAGCCCCCTCCTTTTCGGCGTAAGCTGC
>JBBRPS010000056.1:0-21324 GCA_038227745.1 Gemmatales bacterium
GCACGGCGCCGCGCGGCGTGGTACAATCCTTCCCATGTACTTCCAAATCACATCCTCATGAGACAACCCACCGTGCGCAAAGGAGATTCGCGGATGACGGACGGCGAGCGCTCCCTGGCGGTGTTCATCGACTTCGAGAACCTCGCCCTGGGCTTCCAGGGCCGCCGCGACCGCTTCGACATCGAACGCGTCCTCGAGCGTATCGTCGAGAAGGGCAAGATCGTCGCCAAGAAGGCCTACGCCGACTGGAGCCGCTTTCTCCCCTACACCGCCCCGCTTCACGAGGCCGCCATCGAGCTGATCGAGATCCCGCGCCGCGCCCAGAGCGGCAAGAACTCCGCCGACATCCGCCTGTGCGTCGATGCCATGGACCTGGCCTACTCCAAGGACCACATCGACACCTTCGTCATCGTCTCGGGCGACTCCGACTTCTCGCCGCTGGTCTCCAAGCTCAAGGAGAACGGCAAGCACGTCATCGGCCTGGGTATGCAGGAGTCCACCTCCGAGCTGCTGCGCGACAACTGCGACGAGTTCATCTACTACGAAGACCTCGGCAAGGCGCCGGCCCTCGCTCCCAAGCTCGACGCCCAGGTGCCCGAGACCAAGCGCAAGGCTATCGAGCTGCTGCTCGAGTCGCTGCTGGCCCTGCGCCGCGAGAACAAGGAGATCCTCTGGGGGTCGATGGTCAAGGACACGATGAAGCGCAAGAAGCCGTCGTTCAACGAGTCCTACCACGGCTACCGCACCTTCAGCGAGCTGCTCGAGGACGCGCAGAAGCAAGGGTTGCTCGAGCTGGAGACGGACAAGCGCAGCCGTACTTACGTCGTCACCCGCTTCGGTGCGGAGATGAGCACGCCGGTCCCGGCGGCGATGTCGTCGGGGAAGAAGAAGGGCAGGCGGCGGCGGTCCGGCAAGAAGGCCAGGCCCGGGGAGAGGGCGAACGGGGAGCACGCGACCCCGACGCCCGCGGCCGCCGTGGGGCCGGCCCCCGGAGAGGCGTCCCCGGCGGAAGCGGTCCCTGAGCAGGCGGCCGGTGCCGAACCGCCCCTCGGCGCCCCCCCGGCGGAGGAGTTTCTGGAGACGGCCGCGACGCCGCCCGCCCCTCCCCCCGAGGCCTTCGCCGACCTGGAGCCGCCGCCGGAACGCCCCCGCAGGCGGCCCCGGCCCGCGCCGGCCGTCCGCGATGAGGCCCCTGCGCCCCGCACCCGGTCAGCCGACGACGATGCGGGCCGGCCGGCCGAGCCCGCCCCGGAACCGCCGTCCGAGCCGGCCCGGCCGGAGCGTGGAGAGGGCACGCGCTCGCGAGGGCGCAGCGCGGAGCGCGATTCCGCCCCGGATGCCCCGTCGTCAGGATCGGATTCCTGAGTCCCCGCAGACCACCGCTTCTCGGCCCCGGCCCCTTCACAGGCGACGCCGCAGCAGGGACAACGGATGCCAGGGGTGTTCATGGACCCGGCGGTTGACAGCTTCCTCAAGACCGTGCTCCGCAGCGGGCTGCTCACGCGCGAGCAGCTGCAGGCGGCGCTGCGCGGCCTCCCCAAACCGCAGCGCCACGACCCGCAGGCCCTCGCCGACCATCTCGTCGCGGGCGGCCAGCTGTCGCGCTTCCAGGCCCACAAGCTCCGCAACGGGACCGCCCTCGGCCTGGTCCTCGGCCCCTTCCAGGTACTCTCGCCGATCGGCCGGGGCGGCATGGGCACGGTCTACCTCGCCCGCGACACGCGCGGCAACCAGGTGGTGGCGCTCAAGGTGCTGCCGCCCAAGCGGGCGCGCGAGGAGGAGCGCCTGCTGGCGCGCTTCCAGCGCGAGATGGAGATGAGTCGCCGCGTCGCCCACCCTAACCTCGCCTGGACCTACGACGTCGGCGTCCAGAGCGGCGTCTATTACATCGCGATGGAGTACATCCCCGGCAAGAGCCTGTACCGCCTCGTCGCCGACGACGGGCCGTTGCCCGTCCGCCGGGCCGCCCGTCTCTTCGCCGAGGTCTGCGCGGCGCTGGAGCACGCGCACGGCCAGGGCCTGGTCCACCGCGACCTCAAGCCGTCCAACATCCTCATCACGCCGAACGATCACGCCAAGGTGCTCGACCTGGGCCTGGCCCTGGTGCAGGGCGAGGTCAACGCCGACCGCGAGGTGGTCGGCGGCGTCGGCTACGTGGTCGGCTCGATGGACTGGATTGCCCCCGAGCAGACCCTGGACGCCTCGCGCGTGGACGCCCGCAGCGATGTCTACGGCCTCGGCTGCACACTCTACTACACGCTGAGCGGCCGGCCGCCGTTCCCCGGCGGCACCTCACTGGAGAAGATCCAGCGCCAGCGCACCGAGCAGCCGCCGCGCCTCGAGCAGCTGAACCCCGCGGTGCCGCCGAGCTTCGCCGACATGGTCCACAAGATGATGGCCAAGTCGCCGTCGCAGCGCTTCGCGTCGGCGGAGGCGGTGCGGCAGCAGCTGCTGCCCTGGATGCCCGACGATCCGGTGCTGCCCATGGACCGAGTGGGAGACACGGGGTATCAGAAGGCGGTGAACACCCTCCGGGTCGGCGAAATCCCTGCCGAGCTGATCGAGGTGATCGTCATCCAGTCTCCCGAGCCGTCGGGGCAGCACGCCCCGATGCCGGCCGCCGTCTCCGCCGGCGGACCGTCGCGGGACTGGGTGTGGCTCGGCGCCGGCCTGGTCGGCTTCTGGGTGCTGGTGGTCCTCGCGATCGGGCTGGTGATGCTGCTGCGCTGAGGCCACGGGGTTTGCCCCCGGCCGGCGTTTTTTCCCAAATTCTTCGACAAGCCCATTGCTCTTCGGCCGGCGTGACTTTACAATCTTCATGACAACTTGGTCGGTATCTTATCCAGAGTGGCTGAGGGATTGGGCCCGTTGAAGCCACAGCAACCGGTCTCCCGCGAGGGGGATGCTGGTGCTAACTCCTACCCGGTCCGGCCGGGAGAGATAAGATCGTGTAGCCCCACACGCCTCTTCTTCTCTGCAAACCGGAAGAGGGCTTTGCGCCTCTTCCGTCCCCTCTGGATGATACTCACCGTACTTTGTCCGTTGTGTGAGCCCGCGGGCGCAAAGCCCACGGGGCGCGACCCGTGGGCTGTCCGCGGATAACCGACAAACGGGAGGGACGTTGACGTGTCATCGGACTTTGTTCGCGGCTTGAAGTGTCGGCTGTGCGGCAAGGCGTACCCCAAGGAGGCCCTGAACTTCTGCCCCGACGACTTCGGGCCTCTGGAGGTCGATTACGATTACGACGCCATCGCGGAGGTCCTGAGCCGCGGCAAGATCGAGCTGCGGGCGCCAAACATGTGGCGCTACCGCGAGCTGCTGCCGCTCGACGGGGAGCCAACCGTCGGCACCCAGGTCGGCGGCACGCCGCTCGTCCGGGCCAACCGCCTCGCCGATGTCCTCGGCGTCGAGAGTTTGTGGATCAAGAACGACGCCGTCAACTTCCCGACGCTGTCCTTCAAGGACCGCGTCGTCGCGGTCGCCCTGAGCAAGGCGCGCGAGTTCGGCTTTCAGACGGTCGGCTGTGCCTCGACGGGCAACCTGGCCAACAGCGTCGCGGCCAACGCCGCCGCCGCCGGCCTGGAGAGCTACATCTTCGTGCCCGCCGATCTCGAGGCCACCAAGCTTCTCGGCACGAGCATCTACGGCGCCAAGCTCATCACCGTCACCGGCACCTACGATCAGGTCAACCGCCTGTGTTCGGAGGTGGCGATGGAGTACGGCTGGGGCATCGTCAACGTCAATCTGCGGCCGTTCTACGCGGAAGGCTCCAAGACGGTCGGCTACGAGATCGCCGAGCAGCTGGGCTGGCGCACCCCACAGCACATCGTCGTGCCGATGGCCGGCGGCAGTCTGATCGGCAAGATCCACAAGGCGTTCCACGAGCTGCACCGGGTCGGCCTGATCGGCAGCCCCGCGTGCAAGATTTACGGCGCCCAGGCGACCGGCTGCAACCCGATCAGCAACGCGGTCAAGAAGGGCCTCGACCGCCACATCCCCGTCCGGTCGCCGAAGACGATCGCCAAGTCGCTGGCGATCGGCGACCCGGCGGACGGCTACTTCGCGGCGAAGGTGATCCGCGAGACGGGCGGCTGGGCCGAGGACGTGGCGGACCAGGAGATCGCCGAGGCGATGGCGCTGATGGGGCGGACCGAGGGGATTTTCGCGGAGACGGCCGGCGGCGTGACGCTGGCGGTGACGCGCAAGCTGATCGAGCAGGGCCGCATCCCACGCGACGAGGAGATCGTCCTCTGCGTCACGGGCAACGGCCTGAAGACGCAGGACGCCGTCGCCGCGTACCTCGAGAAGCCGGCGCTGATCAAGCCGTCGCTGAAGGAATTCCAGAAACTGCTCGACGGCCGCCGCGAGCCGGCGCTGGTGTAGTCCCCGGATTCTCCGCCGCTTGCGGGTCGGCCCTTGTAGGGTGGGCACTGCCCACCGTCTGCGTGTGTGGTGGGCAGTGCCCACCCTACAAGGGCCGACTAAACGAGCCTCGTCACACAAAAAGGTGATCCCATGTCCGTAAAAGTCCATATCCCGACGCCCATGCGGCCGCACACCGACAACCAGGCCACGGTCGAGGTCAGCGGCGGCACCGTGCAGGCGGTCCTCGACGACCTGTCCCGGCGCTTCCCCGCCATCGCGCAGCGGCTTTTCGACAACGGCCAGCTGCGCCGCTTCGTCAACCTGTACCTCAATGACGAGGACATCCGCTACCTCGATAACCTCAAGACGGCGGTGAAGGACGGCGACGAGCTGAACATCATCCCCGCGGTGGCAGGGGGCTGACATGGACGACGACCTCGAACCCGAATTGCCTGAAGTCCCCGATGTGCCGGAAGGGGCCGCGGTCTTCCCACTGATCCCCGCCGAGCTGGGCGTCAACCCCCTCCTGCTGGCGGCCATGCACGCTGTCGTCTTCCTCGTCGGCTCGAGCGAAGAGGTCCTCAACCCCGAGGCCGGCGAGGAAGCGCTGCAGTACCTCGTCACCTACCTCCAGCGCCTGCAGGGGCCGCAGCTCGACCGGCTCCGCGAGGACATCGTCGTCCTGCTGGACTTCGCGCGCAAGGACGACTGGCCCAAGCAGGATCAGCATTTCCTCAAGACCTTCCTGGCCGACTTCGCGGTCGGCGGCGAGAGCGACGACGAATGATAGACATACCTCTGGATCGCTACAGCCGGCAGATGCGCTTCGCCGGCGTCGGCGAGGCGGGGCAGCGCCGCCTCCTCGACAGTCACGTCACGCTGTGCGGCTGCGGCGCGCTCGGCACCGTGCTGGCCAACGTGTTGGTGCGCGCCGGCGTCGGCCACCTGCGCCTGGTGGACCGCGACTTCATCGAGACGCACAACCTCCAACGCCAGGTGCTGTTCGACGAGCACGATGTCGCGGAGAACCTGCCCAAGGCCGAGGCCGCCGCCCGCAAGCTCGGCGTCATCAACTCTTCCGTCCACGTCGAGCCGGTGGTGACCGACATCGATCGGACGAACATTCTGGGGCTGGTCGAGGACGCCGACCTGATCCTGGACGGCACGGACAATTTTGAGATCCGCTACCTGATCAACGACGCCGCGGTGAAGCTGGGCAAGCCGTGGGTCTACGGCGGCTCGATCGGCAGCCACGGCCAGACGATGACGATCCTGCCCGGCGAGACGCCGTGCCTGCGCTGCGTCTTCGAGGCGGCGCCCGGCCCGGGCGAGGCGGCGACGTGCGAGACGGCCGGCGTGCTGTCGCCGATCGTCAACATCGTCGCCAGCTACCAGGCCGCCGAGGCGATGAAAATCTTGACCGGGCAGAGGGAGCGGGTGAACCGCGAGCTGATCTTCATCGACGTGTGGGAGAACGTCCACCGCCGCATCAAGATCGCGCCGCTGCTGGGCAAGGTGGACTGCCCGTGCTGCCAGCGCCGCCGCTTCGAGTGGCTGGACGGCGACATGGGTTCGCAGACGACGAGCCTGTGCGGCCGCAACGCCGTGCAGGTGGCCCACCGGACGCCGTCGCAGTTGAACTTCGAGGAGCTGGCGAAGAACCTGGAGCCGCTGGGGGAGGTGAGCTACAACCGCTTCCTGCTGAAGTTCGTGACGGACGGCCACGAGTTCACGGTGTTCCCCGACGGGCGGGCGATCATCAAGGGCACGAGCGACGTGGACAGGGCGCGGACGCTGTACGCGAAGTACATCGGGCATTGACGGGCGGCGTTGGAGTGGACGGCAGCGGTGTGCTAGAGTGAGAAGGAGAAAGGGGGATTCACCATGCCGGAACTCATCTTGACGGAAGAGCAAGCGAAGATCGTGGCCGGGATGCTCGGACCCATACGGGTTCGTGATAGCAGCGGCAGGGTCGTCGGCCGCCTCGAGTTGGAACTCACACCCGAGCTGATCGCGGAACTGAAGCGCCGGGCGGCTTCCCCAGGGCCTCGTTACACCGGGATCCAGGTTCAGGCCCGTCTCCGCGCCCTCCAGGAGGAGTGGGATCGGACGGGCGGCTTTGACGAGGCGTACATGCGCGCCTTCCTGGAACGCCTGAATGCCGCAGACCCCGGGCACTCGCGGCAGAAGGGCGAGGCCGGATGAACTATAGGGTCGATTGGACGGATGAAGCGCTGGACCACCTCGCCGCGGCCTGGGCGCAGGCACCGGACCGGCAAGCCGTGACCGATGCGCAGTCAACGATCGATAAATTGTTAGCTAGAAATCCTCTCGGCCAGGGCGCCGTCCGGTCCGAAGGATTGTACGTGATTGAGGTCCGGCCTCTCCGCACCCTCTTTGAGGTTTCCGACGCGGATCGGATCGTCACTGTCGTCTCCGTAAACTTGCTGGCGTGAGGGAGAAGGCATGGCTACTGCCGTCAAGCAACCGGTCCGGCCCCGCGTCGAGACGGCGGAGACGCCCCCGCCGTCGCGTCTGTACCGCTTCACCGTGGAGCAGTATGCGCGGATGGTCGAGTTGGGGATCCTCACGCCGGATGACCGCGGGGAGCTTCTGGAAGGGTGGATCGTCAAGAAGATGACCCAGTACCCACCTCATGCGTTCACAACCGATCTTGTCCAGGATACCCTCCGACCTCTGCTGCCGGAAGGCTGGCGTGTTCGGGATCAGAAGCCAATCGTGACACCGGACAGTCTGCCCGAACCCGATGTGGCCATCGTGCGCGGCCCCCTGATTCGTTATCTGGAACAACACCCACAGCCTCGCGATGTCGCGGTGGTTATCGAGGTAGCGGATTCCACCCTTCAAGAAGACCGTGAACGGAAAGGGCGGCTCTACGCCCGCGCGCGGTTGCCCGTCTACTGGATCGTGAACCTCGTGGACGATCGTATCGAGGTCTACACCCGTCCCAGGGCCGGCAGAGCCCCGGCGTACCGGGAGCGCCGAGATTACGGCAGGAGCGATGCCATCCCGCTGATCATCGAAGGCCGCGAGATCGCCCAGATCCCGGTGCAGTCGCTGTTACCGCCACGTCCTGAGTGAACACCGCATGATCTACCTCGACAACGCCGCCACCAGCTTCCCCAAGCCCGAGGTCGTCTACCAGGCACTCGACCGCTTTGCGCGCCAGGATCTCGCTAACCCCGGCCGCGCCGGCCACAAGATGGCCCTCGCCGCCGAGCGCGCCCTCGACGACGGCCGCCACCTCCTCAACCAGCTCTTTCACGGCGAGGGGCCGGAGCGCTTCGTCTTCACCCTGAACTGCACCGACGCGCTGAACATGGCCTTCAAGGGCGTCCTGGCCGAGGGCGACCACGTCATTACCACCGACCTGGAGCACAACAGCGTCAGCCGCCCGCTGCGGGCGATGGAACTGGCGGGCCGCATTACTCTGACGCGCCTCCGCGCCGACGGCGGCGGCACTCTCGACCCCGACACCGTCCGCAGGGCGGTCACGCCGCGCACGCGCCTCATCGCCATGACGCACGCCAGCAACGTCCTCGGCACCGTGCAGCCCGTCGCCGAGGTCGGCCGCCTCGCCCGCGAGCGCGACCTGCTGTACCTCGTCGATGCGGCACAGACGGCGGGCGTGCTGCCCATTGACGTGCAGGCCATGCACATCGATCTGCTGGCATTCCCCGGGCACAAGTCGCTCTTCGGGCCGACCGGCACGGGGGCGCTGTACGTCGGGCCGCGGACAAAAGTGGGGGCGTGGCGCGAGGGCGGCACCGGCGGCGACTCGTCGAGCGAGACGCAGCCGCGTGACTTGCCCTACTTCCTCGAAGGCGGCACGCCGAACGTGCTCGGCGTCGCGGGGCTGGCGGCGGGGGTCAAGTACGTGCAGGAGCAGGGGCTGGAACGCATCCACGCGCACGAGGCGGCACTGACGGAAAGGCTGTGGCGGCGCCTGGACGAGATCGGCGCTTATGAGGTCTTCGGTCACCGCAACATGAGCCGCCGCGTCGGCACGATAAGCTTCCGCAGCGAGGCGCTGCCGGCGGCGGAGGTGGGCGGCATCCTCGACCAGGCGTTCGAGATCGCTGTCCGTCCGGGCCTGCACTGTGCCCCTTACGTCCACCGCGCGCTCGGGACGTTCCCGGACGGGACGGTGCGCGTCAGCCCGGGGCTGTTCAACACGGCAGAGGACATCGACCACCTGGCGGAGGCGCTGGCGGAGATCCTCCTGTGACCCGTCCCGCGGGAATCAGGCGGAGATCCAGCCGACCACATCCGGCCATGCCGTGGTGATCGCCGCCTCCTCGTCGGGAGTTTTCGGCGCGTCCGTGAGGACCACCTTCGGCTGCGTCACCTGCGTCAGGCGGGGGAGCAGCCTCTCCGCGCACACGACGAATTGAACGCCCCTTGGCAGCGGCCGCCCCGGAGCGCCCGTCAACTCCACCCCGAGGAGCGGCGTGCGCGAGGGCTGCGGTTTGGCCGCGACGGTCTGCCACCACTCCTCATCCCGAGTCAGCACTTTCTCGGGCAACACCCAGCCGAGCGCGGAAGCGTGCTGAGCCAGCAACCGCGGATAGCGTGTGGGGACGCCGGCCCCGATCCTGAGGTTGTCCAGCTGGCCTTCCTCGACGCGCCCGAGCATCAGGAAACCTATCCGATCCGCCAACTCCCAGAGTTGCGCCGCCATCGTCGAGGCCAGGACCAGGTTGTACCCCGCCTCCCGCAAGGAGAGCGCTTGCGGTTCCGAGGACGGTTCGCGGGCGACCCCCCGGAGGGGCAGCGGCCGGCCGTTGAGGCGCAACCCGCGCGGCCCGAGGTGGAACGTGCGCAGGCCGTGGCTCACGAAAACCTCATCCGAGCGCTCGCCGTCCTCCCACAACTCGACGGGGCCCTCGTACAGAAAGGGAGTTTGTGGCTCCCAGAAACTCGGCTCGGGGATCAGGACGCGCCGGGTGATTCCCGGCAGGCTCTCGGGCGGGCGCGGAAAAGGGCGGAGCGGATAGGCCACCTCGACCGTCGTCGCGTAACGGCAGCGCGGCCCCATCAACCGCCCGCGCACTTCGCTGGTCGGGTTCGTCCCGTGCGGCCCGACGGAGATCCACACCTCCGCGGCAGTCGGGTCGAGCGCGTGGTCGCGCACTTCAATCAGGTCGATGGGTGCCATGACGGGTTCGCTGTGGTGCGGCTCGCCGGCTGCTCCTGCAAGATGAGCATTGCGTCGCCGTAGCTGTAAAACCGATACCCCTCCTCCACGGCTGTATTGTACGCCTTCCGGATCAGGTCAATGCCCGCGAAGGCGCTCACCAGCAGCAGCAGGCTGCTCCGCGGTAAGTGGAAGTTCGTCACCAGGGCGTCGGTCAGCTTGAACTCGTAGGGCGGGTAGATGAATAGCTCGGTCTCGCCGGACCAGGGGCGCAACGGCCCGGTGGCGGCGACCGCCTCCAGGACGCGCACCGTCGTCGTGCCGACCGCCACGACCTGACCGCCACGACCCCGGCACTCCGAGATCGCCGCTGCCGTGGCCTCCGGCAACTCGCCCCACTCGCGGTGCATCTGGTGCCGCGTCACGTCCTCGACCTGGATCGGCTGGAACGTGCCGGGGCCGACGTGCAAGGTGACGTATGCGGTGCCGATGCCGCGCCGCCGCAGGGCCTCGAAGACCTCCGGAGTGAAGTGTAGGCCGGCCGTCGGCGCCGCCACCGCGCCGGGCTGGCGGGCGTAGACGGTCTGGTAGCGCTCGCGGTCGCCGTCGTCGGCGCGGCCCTTGCGGATGTACGGCGGCAGCGGAATCTGACCGTGCCGCGCCAGCAACTCCACCGGGCTACCCGGCGGCTCGGGGACAGCGAACCAGTGCCGCTCGGGTGTCTTGGCTACCAGGCGCAACCGCAGCGGTCCAGGTTCGACCTTGATGACCTCGCCTTCGTGCAGCCGGCCGCGCGTCTGGCACATCAGTTCCCACAGGCCGTCGGGAAGTTGCCGTAGGAACAGGCCCTCCCACTTGCCCCCCGTGCGCGCCCGCCGGCCGAGCAGGCGCGCCGGCAGCACGCGCGTGTCGTTCAGCACGAGCAGGTCGCCGGGGCTCAGCAGGTCGGGCAGGTCGCGGAAGACGTGATGGGCCAGGGTGGCGTCGCGGCGCCGCACCAGCAGCAGGCGGGACTGGTCGCGCTGCGGGCTGGGTTCCTGGGCGATCAGGTGTGGCGGCAGGTCGTAGTCGAACTCGGTGAGATGCATGCGAACCGTGGCGCAACCGCCGCCTTCTCGGCCCCCGACAGGTCGAGAAGGCGGACCGTCGCGGTCTCATTTGAACCCCTTGATCCACTCGTCGAAGCCCTTCTTCTGCTGCTCCATCGTGCGGGCCGGCCCGGTCAGGGTGATGAAGTACGGGCCGTTGGGGCTCTCGAAGATGACGCCGTAGCGGCGGAAGTTCGGCTTGCGCTCGACCTTCGCGTTCGGGGCGAACGGCGGGTTCTTGTACAGGTACGTCCCCCTCACGTCGAGGTAGGCGACTGAGACGTCGCCGACCTTGAATTTCTCGACCTTCGAGACGTCGTCGATGGTCTTGCCCTCGGGCGGTGCGAACATGGTCTTCCAGCGCTTGATGTTGTCCGCGGCCGAGCCGCCGCTGCCGGCGCCGAAGTGGAAGATGACCATCTCGGCGTCCTCCTTGTCGCCCGACGCGCGCGGCACCAGGAACTGGTGGGTGCGGAGCCGGTTGCTGGGCTTCTGCATCTTCCAGTCGGTGGGGGTGCGCGACTTCAGGCCGTCGAGTGTCACCTCGGTGCCCTTGCCCTCGCCGGCACGCGACCCCGCGACGCACCCCAGGGCGGCGACCCCCACCAGCATCAACCACCAGGCTCGTCTCATAAGCAACTCCTCTCACGGTAAGAGCGTTCGGTCCGGAGGCGAAACCCCCGGGAGAGGCTCGCCGTCAGTCAATTATCCGGCCGGGCGAGGCGATGGCAAGGGGGCTGACACCGCCCCGGAACGCAGCCGCTCGGCCACTGCGGACAGCACGGCGGGCCGCGTCCAGTTCCCCGTCGCGGAGCCGAGCGAAGAGGCGGGCCAGGCCGTGTGGTAAAATACCCACATGGCCCGCAAGTACAAGCTCCCCGCCGACCCGACCGTCACCTTCTGGGGTGCCGCCCGGAGCGTCACCGGCTCCATGCACCGCCTGGACGCCTGCGGGCAGTCCGTCCTCTTCGACTGCGGGCTGTTCCAGGGCCGCCGCGCCGAGGGCGCGGCCCGCAACCGCGAGTTCCCCTTCCGCCCGAAGGAGATCGACGCGGTGCTCCTCAGCCACGCCCACATCGACCACTGCGGCAACCTGCCCAACCTCGTCAAGCAGGGCTTCGCCGGCCCGGTCTACTGCACCCCCGCCACGCGTGCCCTCGCGGGCGTCATGCTCGGCGACGCCGCCAAGATCCACGAGGAGGACGCGGCGTATCTCAACCGGCACCGACCGAAGGGCGAGCCGGAAATCGAGCCGCTCTACGACGGTCGCGACCTGTTCCGCACGCTCCTCCGCCTGAGAGCCGTGCCGTACGACACGCCGGTCCGCGTCGGCCCGGGGCTGGAGGCGACTTTCGTGGACGCCGGCCACCTGCTCGGCTCGGCGATGGTCAGCCTGCGCATCGACGCGCCGGGCAGCACGCGGCGGCTGACGTTCACCGGCGACCTCGGCCGGCCCGGCCTGCCGATCCTGCGCGATCCCGCCGCCGTGCCGCCGGGCGACCTGGTCATCAGCGAAAGCACCTACGGCGGCCACGCCCACGAACCGGTCGAGGAGACGGCGGAGCGACTGGGCGAGGTGGTGCGGCGCACGGCGCACCGCGGCGGCAAGGTCATCATTCCCGCGTTCAGCGTCGGCCGCACCCAGACGGTCGTCTACTTCCTGCACCAGCTCATGCGGGCCGGCCGGCTGCCGGACGTGCCGATTTACGTGGACAGCCCGATGGCCGTGCGCGCCACCGAGGTGTTCCGCGCCCACCCCGAGTGCTTCGACGAAGCGACGCTGCGGCTGCTGGAGGAGCACCCCGAGCTGTTCGGCGAGCGGCGGGTGCGCTACGTCGAAAAGGTCCACGAGAGCATCGCGCTGAACAACCGGCCGGGGCCGTGCGCGATCATCTCCGCGAGCGGCATGTGCGAGGCCGGCCGCATCCTGCACCACCTCAAACACAACCTCGAAGATCCGCGGAGCACGATTCTGATCGCGGGATACCAGGCCGAGGGTACGCTGGGCCGCCGGCTGGTGGAGCGGCGGCCGGAAGTGCGCATCCTTGGGCGGACGCTGGTGCCGCGCGCCGAGATCGTGGTGCTCAACGGGCTGTCGAGCCACGCCGACCACGCCGGCGTGGTAAGCGCTCTGACGCCGCTGGTCGGGACGGCACGGCGGGTGCGGCTGGTCCACGGCGAGCCGGAGCGGGCGGCGGCGCTGGCCGAAGGGCTGCGGGCAGCCGGCTTCGAGGACGTGGCGGTCCCCGATCGGGGCGAGAGCGTGACGGTGTAACCCGACCGACCGGTGTCAACCGCGTTCGACTTGTTCCGGGACCAGTTCGCCGCGCAGGCCCATCAAGCCTTCACTCCCCAGCGGAATGACGCGGCCGCCGACCTCCAACTCGAACAGGTCGTCGAGGGGCTGGTAGCTGCGGATGCGCACGGTGGCGCCGGGCGTCAGGCCCAGTTCCTGCCAGCGCCGCAACCTTTCCGGGTGGGTGTCCTCGGCCTCGCGGATCACCGCACACTGGCCGGCGCGGAACTTGTCGAGCGACTGCAGCTCGCGCTGCGCCAACGCTCCCTCGCGCGTCGGGATGGGGTGGCCGTGCGGGTCCTCCAGCGGCTCGCCCAGGTGCGCCGCGAGCGCCTGCTCGAGGCGCGGCGAGATGGCGTGCTCCAGGGCGTCGGCCTCGGCGTCCACCTCGCTCCAGTCCAGGCCGAGCACGCGCGTCAAGAACAGCTCGACCAGGCGGTGGCGGCGGATGACGCGCCGCGCCTCGGCGACACCCTGCTCGGTCAGGCGCGCCCCCTGGCCCGAGGCGTAGCGGATCCAGCCGGCCTCGGCGAGGCGCTTGAGCATACCGGTGACCGACGGCGCCCGCACCTCGAGGCGCGCGGCGATGTCCACCGGCGAGACCAGGCGGTCGGCGCCGCCGAGGCTGTGGATGGCCTTCAGGTAGTCCTGGGCCGCGGGGGTGAGCTGGTCCGCCATGTCGGTTCCCGTGGTACCTCTCCGGTTGGTGTCCGTGGTGCGCCTTGCGAGAGGAAAGCAGGCGCGCGGCCCCTGGCCGCGGACCGGCGAACGCCGCTACACTGATTACGGACCAGGACCAGTGGACATTGTACGCGGTAGCGGCGAGGGGTCAGTAGGGCGCCAAAGCCCACGGGTAGCAACCCGTGGGCTTTTCCAGCCCTGACCCGGGGGAAGCACGGATGGTTCTCGACGTGGCCTTCTACGGCGCCGGCCCCCTCGCCCAGCCCTATCTCGCCGCCCTCGGCCGCCGCTCCGACGTGCAGGTCACGGCGGTCTGCGACGTGGACCGCCGTGCCGCCGAGCAGACCGCCGCCGGCTGGGGGGCACGCGTCTTCCTCAGCTACGAAGCCATGCTCGAGGAGGCGTCCCCCGAGGTGCTGTGGATCTGCGTGCCGCCGCATCTCCAGGGCGACGTCATCCTCCGCGCCGCCGAGCGTGCGATCCCGTTCTTCGTCGAACCACCGGGCGCGGTGGACTACCCGCGCGCCCGCCTCTACGGCCGTCTGGTCGAGCAGGCCCGGTTGGTGACGGCGGTCGGCTTCACGGGCCGGCACGCCGACGTCGTCGTGGAGGCCCGCGAATACCTCGGCGCCAACGCTATCCCGCTGGCGCTGGGCTGGTGGCTGTCGCCCCCCCTGAACGACGGCGCCCCGACCAGCGCGGCCGGCCAGTTGTGGACGGACGCCTGCCGGCTGGTGGACGGCATGCGCTTCTTCTGCGGCGAGGTGACGCGCGTGCGCGCGCTGACGGCGGGCGCGGACGCGGCGGCCGGCGGGCTGGTGCTGCAACTCGAGTTCGTCAGCGGCACCGTCGGGATGCTGACGTGCGCCGCCTTCGCCCGGCCCGAGCCGCGGATCGAGCTGGAGCTGCTCGGCGAGGGCTGGTCGCTCGGCTTCGGTCGTGACTTGGCCACGCTCCGGCTCGACGAGCGCGACAAAACCACCATCCTGCGCTGCCGCAACAGCCCGGCCGAACAGCAGACGACCGCGTTCCTGGAGGCGGTGATGCAGGAGAGGCCCGGGGACGGCGTGGGCGGCTACGCGGACGCGCTGAGCACGCTGGCCGTCTGCCACGCCGCCGGCATCTCGGCACGCGAGGGCCGGCCGGTACTCGTCGCCGAGGTCGAGCACCTGCAGGCCCGTCCTACGTGAGCCTCTTTGTTGCCGGGGGAAATACAAGCCCGCAGCGCCAGGGAGGGGAGGTATTTCCCTCGCTCGCGGTGCGGGCTTGTGTGCCGGGCGTCTGTCCCACGGCGGGAGGAGGGCGCAGGGGGTGCTTGCTCCCCTCCGGCGGGGTCGGGCGTGGAGGCGTGGCGGTTACAGCAGGGCGTCCAGGTCCTCGGCGCTGAGCTTGTCGCCGAACTCGCAGCCGACCAGCCAGTCCCCGTTGACCTGCATGGTCGAGTGGACGACGCGCGTGGGCAGTTCGTAGATGCGGTCTTTCGACTCGCTCCGCACGTGCAGGATGAGGTGGGTGTCGGCCTCCAGGGGCTCGTTGCACAGCAGCCCGGCGCCGCTCGCGGACAGGTTCAGGACCCAGACGCGGCGCGGCGGAGAGCCGCCGGTGCGGTTGAGAACGCGGCCGGCGGTCGCCAGGCCGCACTGGTAACGCGGCTCGACGCGCCGCTTGATCCACTGGTGCCGCTGCAGGAGAGTGATCTCCGCCTGCAACGGGACTATTTGTTCAGCCATCTTTCTGTCTCCCGGGACGAAGGACACGATCCGATTCAACACTAGGCTATTTTTTGCGCTCGGTCAAATAACCGCCGCCGCCCGCCTGTCCGGCCGTGCCGGGCGTTTTTTCGCCAACCCGGCGGCGCGGCGCGCCGCCTTGACGTATGTTTTCGATGACCCGTAACAGTTCGCCGCTGACGCGCGAAGTCGGCGGGCCACGATCCCGTCGCGCAGGTCACCCGACATGGCGTCCACGACCTCACTGTCGTTCTTCGACCGCCTCGCGAACAGCCAGTTGCTCGAGCCGGAGCCGCTGGCCGGGTGCCGGGCCGCCGCCGCGGCGGGCGACAAGGCCCTGATCGACCACGTCCTCCGCCACGGACTGCTGACCCGCTTCCAGGTGCGCCAGCTGCGCGCCGGGGCGACGAACTTCATGATCGGCAAGTACGTCGTCCTCGATTGCGTCGGCCGCGGCGCCAACGGCATCGTGTACAAGGCGCGGCACCGCCTGATGCGCGACCGCATCGTGGCCCTCAAGACGGTGGACGGGCGCAGCCTGCACCACGGCGGCGATGCCCTGGCGCGCTTCCGCCGCGAGATCGACATCGTCGCGCGCCTGGACCATCCGAACGTCGTCCGCGCCCTCGACGTCCTGCCGACGCGGACGCTGCTGTACCTGGTGCTGGAGTACGTGGCGGGCAAGGACCTGTCGAAGGTGGTCAAGGAGCGCGGGCCGCTGCCGGTCGAGGAGGCGGTCGGCCACGCGGTGCAGGCGGCGCGCGGCCTGCACTACGCGCACGGCAAGGGCGTGATCCATCGCGACCTGAAGCCGGCCAACCTGCTGCTGACCGAAGACGGCGTCATCAAGCTCTCCGACCTGGGGCTGGCCCGTCTGTACACGGAGGGCGACGACTCGGGGCTGACGATGAAGGGCGTGGCGCTGGGCACGCCGGAGTTCATGGCCCCCGAACAGGCCGAGGACGCGCGGAAGGCGGGCGTGCGCAGCGACCTGTACAGTCTCGGGGCGACGCTGTTCCACCTGCTCACCGCCGAACTGCCGGTGGGCGGCAGCAGCTACCTGCACAAGCTGCAGCACCTCTTGACAGTGCCGCCGCGGCCGCTGCGCGAGGTGCGGCCGGCCGTGCCGCAGGCACTGGCGGACCTGGTGGACCGCCTGCGCGCCCGCGACCCGGAGGAGCGCCCGGCGAGCGCCGAGGAGGTCATCGCCCTGCTGCAGCCGTTCGTCCGTCCCGCCGCGGTAGAAGCGCCGCGCGCCTGGGACAGCCGCCGCAAGGCCGCGCTGGTCCTGGAAGTGCTGCGGGGACAGAGCACGCGCGAGGCGGTCTGCGGCCGCCACCGACTGGACCCGGCCGAGTTCGACGCCTGGCAGCGCCGCTTCCTGGAAGGCGCCGAGCAGGCCCTCGACCCGAACGCGGCGGCCGGGGCGTCCGAGCAGTTGCGCGAGCTGCACGCCAAGATCGGGGCGCAGGCGATGGAGATCGAGGGGCTGAAGAAAAGGCTCGCCGGAGTCCGCGGGGCATAAACGTTGCCGACGCTCCCTTCCGCCAGGCGAGCCAAGCTACCCCCCTGCTCCTTCCCAACCGGGTGAGGGTTGGCGCCCGCAGCCGGGGTGGTGAAGTAGCCTGGCGAGCAGCGGGGCTTGCCCCCGTTGTCTTCCGCGAGCGGCAGGGCCAACAGACAGCGGGGACAAGCCCCGCCGCTCGCTCCCCCTGGTGGCAGGCGACGTCAACCTTTGCCGAGCAAGGCATCAATGACCCAGCACCCTAACGTGTGGGGACCGGATGCCCGGCAGTGCCCAAGAAAGGCCTCGTCCGTGCAACCACTCTCTTCCAGGGCATCGGCCAATACCGGCAAATCCTCAAAGCGCCGCTGCGCGTAGATCGTCGCCGCCATCCGCTCCACGGCGCGGCCGTTCGACGCCAGCCAGCTTGGGTCGGGTGTGGGGAGCGGCTGAAAGGGCTTCGGTCCGAAGATGCAGTGGAGCAGCCGGGACTGGGCGACCGCCTCCTCCCCAACGCCCGCCGCGGCGCGGGCCGCCTCGGCGGCGTCCGTGATGGAGCCGTGGGCGGCCGCCTCGGCACACCAGGCGGCATAGGCGGCGGCCTCTGCGGCAGGCGTCTGGGACTGTCGGGCGGCGCGCCGGGCGGCGCTGCGGGCCTCGCCGGCGGCGCGGTCGGCCTCTGTCAGTTCTTCGTAGGTTGCCTGGCCCTCCGCGAAGCGCTCCGCCACCTCGACTGCCTGCCTGCTCCTCTCGTCGGAGAGCAGGTCCCAGATCCGCCGGCAGCACGCCACCGCGAACAGGCGGAGCTTCCGGTCGCTCGCCTCGCATTCGCGCAAGTTTTCTCGGAGATTGTCCACGGCTTCACCTCTCTCGCCCGGAAGCCAACAGCCGCGCACCTCGCGTCTGCCCGTGTGACCCACCTCCTTTATCATATCGCGTCGGTTCCACTGGGCAGTCGCTACCCGTGCCTTGCCTGGCGCAAGAGCGCGGGAGGTTCTGGCAGAGAACGCTTCTGCAAAGCGTCGCTAACCGGAGCCGATGGCTATGAGGTGGGAAAAGGTGCGCACGAAAAGTCGGCCGCGGGCGACCGCGGGCGTGCCGTGGCTGCCCTCGCCGAGCCGGTTCACCGCCAGCAGTTCGTAGCGCTTCGCCGCCGCCAGCACGACAAAGTCCCCCTCGCGCGAGAGGTTGCCGACGCGGTCGCCGAAACAGACCGGCGAGCTGTAGAACGATCCAGGTACGCGCTCGCGCCAGTGGACCATCCCCGTCCGGGCGTCGGCGCAGCTCACGACGCCGCGGTCGGTCCACAGGAAGAGCAGGCCGTTCTTGACCAGCGGCGTGGTACTCAGCGGGACCGAGCGGTCGATGGTGTAGACCTTCGCCGCCTTGCCCTGGCCGCCCGCCGCTGGGGGCCGGACCGCGACCAGCTCCTGGCGGATGCCCAGCCAGCCGCACGGGGCCAGGACCAGGTCGCCGGCCACGATGGGTGAGCCGATGGCCGTTTCGGTGTGCCGCTTGTCGAAGACATCCAGCTCCCAGTTGACGCGGCCGGTCTTCGGATCGACGCTCGTGACGCCGTGCTCGTAGTTCGTGAAGATCAGTTCCGCGGGGCGCCCCTCGGGGCGGTAAACGCACGGCGTGGAGTAGGTCGCCTGGCTCTTGCGCGGCACGCGCCAGACCACCTTGCCGCTGTCCCGGTCGAGGCCGAGCAGTTCCCCCGGACCGTCCTGGTCATTCGGCACCGCGACAATCCCCTCATGTACGATCGGCGAGGCGCCGAAGCCATGCCCTCCCTTGAACGGCCCCAGGGGGGTGCGCCACATCTCCTTGCCGTCGTGGTCGAGGGCGAGGACGAGGTATTCCCTGGCGTTGCCCCAGGAGACGTAAACGTGCCGGTCATCGAGAGCGGGGGTGGCCGAGGCGGAGCTGTTGTCGGGGTGCCGGGGGTGTTTGCCCGCGGCGGCGAAGTCGCGCCGCCATAACTGTCGGCCGTCGTCGGCGTGGACGCACACGACGCTCCGCGTGCCGGCCTTGTCGTCGGCGGCGGTGACGAAGACCTTGCTGCCCCAGACGACGGGCGAGGAATGGCCCACGCCGGGCACGCGGACCTTCCAGAGCTGATGTTTCTCGGTCCACTGGGCCGGGAGGTGTACGGCGGGGCCGATGCCCGAGCCGTTCGGCCCCCGGAAGCGCGGCCAGTCCTGCGCGGTGCCGACGGCGGTCAGGACGAGGAGGGACAGGCACACGGCAAGCGGCGGACGGCAGGCGCGCATGGAGGTTCTCCACAGAACAGGCCGGGAGGCGCGGCCCCGAAGACGGCCGCCGCGCTGGAGTGGAGTATATACGGTCGTCGGCCGAGTTCCGCCTGTTTAGCCGCGAGCGGTGAGCCAGATCCCGCGTAGCGGCTAAACAGGCGGTTCTGCGCCGGATCGGCAGTTTCATTCGCCGGTTCTGCTCATCCTCGCCACCAGATCCGCCATCTGGCGGCGCATTTCCTCGCGGGGCAGGTACACGCGCTGGCCGTGCCCCGGCAGCACCCACTCGAAGGGGAACTCGGTGAGCCGGCGCATCGACTCGATCTGCCGCGGCCACGAGTACCAGCAATAATCGTGAGACGCCCAGAGCTGTCGGCCGTGCCGGTCCCAGTCGAGATGGTCCCCGGTGAACAGGAACCGCTCGCGGAAGAGCAGCACATAGTGGCCCGCCGTGTGGCCCGGCGTCGGGATGGCCAGGAACTCCGGGGCCAACTCGATTGGCTCCTCGCCGTCGAGGACGACCTCCGCGTCCGGCTGCGCCCACAGTTCCGCACGGTGGATGTAGCGCCGGCTCTTGAACCGCTCCGCGTACAGGCGGGCGTCGGCCACGTCGTCGCTGTGCGTCAGGAAGATGTGCGCGATACCGCCGAGGGCCTCGAAACGGCGGACCAGTCGCGGCAGGAACTTCGGCGAGTCGATCAGCCAGTTACCGCCTGGGTGCCGCACGAAGTAGCTGTTGCCGCCGTACGACTTCGGCGAGTTGAAACCGCAGTAAGAGACCGGCTCCTCGACCGGCAGGGGGAAGTCGTCCATGACGGACTGCGGTCGGTCGTCGCCCAGGGAGCCGATGGAGCCCGTGGGGCAGCAGACGAGGGCCTGGAGGGCATGCCGCCGGTCCGTGGGCGTTGCCGGCTGGTCGTACACAAACGCATGGCCGGGGCCTTCGCGGAAGACGGCCGGAGCGAGCTGCCGGCAGGTGTCGCAGTCGATGCAGGTCGTGTCCACGAAGAAGTCGCCAGGGACGTTCTCCGGGACGCTCTTCTTGACGTTCGCCATGACGGCCTCCCCTCGATTCCAGTGGGCGGCGGTGGCTCGCCTGTGGTCGCCCGCCGCCCACGGTGGCTGAATCCCCTCCAGTTTATCGTACACGTTCTTGACACCCCCGTGAGGCGAGCAACCGCAGACTCTGGCCAGCGCAGCACTTGGGGCAAACGGCGACTGCGGTCGGCGAATGGGCGCGGCATATGCTACTATTATGCGGCCTCCGGTGGAGGATGCAGGTGTCGCGTATCTTGCATCCTTCAGAGGTCTGTCACATGAACCGTTTCCGTAGCCTGGCAATCGCCGGCCTGCTGGCCGCCTTGCCGGTGGGGGCCGCGCGGGGCCAGAGCCAGCCCAGCAGTTCCTCCTCGTCCCAGACGGTCCACGGGGTCGTCGCCGCGGTGCATCACGAGCACCACCGCATCACCATCCGGGTCCACCCTCAGCAGAGCACCAGTCACCAGGGCAGTCGTCAGCAGACCGGGAGTCGCTCGCAGCATCAGGGCGGGCACTACACCGAATGGGAGTTCCGCGTCAACGGGGACACGCGCTTCGTGACCAGCACCGGCACGCAGCAGGGTAAGGGGAACTTCCACGAGGTGCATCGGGGGAGCCACATTGCCATCCAGACCGCCGCGAGCCACCCCCACCTCGCCGCGCAGATTGTGATCCAGCGCCCCCAGCAGAGCCAGACGGCGAACAAGCAAGGCACGCAGGGGCATTCGGCCACCACGCAGCCGGCGGGCACGCAGACCGCCGCCACCCAGCCGGCGAAGACGCCGATGAGCAGCACGTCGCTGACGAAAACCTCAGCAACCGGGACGGCGTCGGCGAAGACGCCGTCGGACAGGAAGCCCTCGGGCAGCACCACGTCCACCGGGACGCACCACCCCTGGCATCACGAGAAACAAGCGGCCGGCACGCACCCTACCGGGACCGAGCACCCGTGGCATCACGAACACCATCACCACACGCAATCCGCGAGCACGCAGACGGCGAGCGCGCAGTCCGGCAGCACGACGTCCAGCGGGACACACCATCCCCGGCACCATCATCATCCCAAGCACCACCACCCCAAAAGGTAAGGTGTCGCTGAGGAACGGCTTCCCCGTTTAGCCGCGAGCGGTGAACCAGATCCCGCTACGCGGGGTCGCGACCCCGCGCTCGCCCCCCGCGCAGCGGGATCTGGCTCACCGC
This sequence comes from Gemmatales bacterium, assembly GCA_038227745.1. Taxonomy (GTDB): domain Bacteria; phylum Planctomycetota; class Planctomycetia; order Gemmatales; family Gemmataceae; genus DASPXY01. The sequence continues at coordinate 21,316 of JBBRPS010000056.1, forward strand.
TCGCGGCTA
>JBBRPS010000057.1:0-21242 GCA_038227745.1 Gemmatales bacterium
CCGCGCTATCGATGTTGACCATGGGCGCCGACCGGATGCCGACGTCATCGTTGGCGCTCGGTACGGTGCCGGTGTTCCAGTTCAACGGATCCTCCCAGGAGATGTGATCGCCGTCGCCGATCCAGGTGACGGCCGACGGCGTCGAGCGGTCCTCCAGGGTTTCCAGGCCGGGGCGACAGCGCTTCCGTCCGGAGGCTGGCCGCGGACGGCCGGCGATGAGGGTGCGCAGGAAAGTCCAGCAGCGCCGCCAGGGCTTCGGGGACATGAGCGGGCTCCTTCGCTGAGAAGAAAGATCGGGCGCAGGACTGGCGCCGGGTATACGCCCGGGCTCCACGGGGCAGTCACTGACGCCCTGCACGGGCTACAGACCCCAAGAACAGGGGACAGCGGCAGACCGTGCAAGAAGTTCGATTCTTCCCAAGTATGCCGCCCGAGGCAAGAGCTTTTCCGATTTTTCCACGAAACGGATCCGGAACGTGGGACGACGGACCGGCGCCAGCGGCATGTGTGCTGCCGCCTCCGGCCTGGACCAGCAGCCTCGTCGCGGGTACTTTCCTTGCACCCGCCGGGCGGGAAAGGCCGATAATACCCCGCAGACACGTTCTCCCGACGTGTCCAGTTCTCGTAATTCCTCTCCCCAGAATCGCTTATGCAGCCCTTGCCGAAAATTCCGGGCTACGAACTGCTGGCGCGGCTGGGCGGCGGCCTTCTGACCTCCGTGTACACCGCCCGCGACCTGGGCGACGACACCACCTGCGCCGTCAAGCTGCTCCGCGCAGACTGGGAAGACCAGTCAACCGCGGTCAAACTGCTCCAGCGCGAAGCCCGCGCCTGCCTTGCCGTGGCGCACCCCCACCTGGTGCGCCTGCGCAACGCCCACGTCACCCGGCCGCCGTACTTCCTCGTGATGGAACTGCTCGGCGGCGAGTCGCTGCGGCGGCGACTGCGGCGCGACTACCGCCTGGACATGTCCACTTCCCTCTGGATCGCGCGCCAGACCACTGAGGCCCTGGCGGCGCTGCACCGCGCCGGCTTCGTCCACGGCGACGTCAAGCCGGACAACATCCGCCTCGCCGGCGATGGCCACGCGGTCCTGATCGACCTCGGCTTCGCGCACCGGCCGGGCGAGAACGCGGCGCTCCTCGAAGAGGGGTACGTGCTCGGCACCGTGAACTACCTGGCGCCGGAGTTGTGCGGCGACGACCCGGTGGACGGCCCGGCCGCCGACGTGTTCAGTTTGGGGGTGACGCTGTTCGAGATGCTCGCGGGGCAACTGCCTTACCCGGCGGGGTCGGTCAAGCAGACGTTCCGCCGCCATCGCTCCGACCCGCCCATCGACCTCCGCCGCTTCGTCGCTTCTCTGCCGCCGGCGCTGGTGACCCTCGTCGAGCGCCTGCTGGCGCGCCGGCCCGCCGACCGTCCCCGGGCGACGCTGATGGTGCAGCAGCTCGTGGCGCTGGAGATCGCGGCGATCCGGCGGCGCCTCTCGGCGTGAAAGGGCAACCCGGCAAACCCACGGGCCGCGCTCCGTGGAGCTGGCCGCCTACTCGTTGAAATCATTCTCGGTCAAGAGGACGAAGCCTTGACGGTCCAGCATCTGGGCGGCGCCCTCGTGGTCCTCGACGTGCAGGGCCAGGGCGGGGCGGCCGTGCGGGCCGACCAGGATCGGGTAGGCGTAGTGGATGCTCAGCTCCGCCGTCAGCAGCGCCTTGCAGATCTGCAGCACCGGCTGCGTCCCCTCCGGCAACTGCACGACCAGCAGATCACTCTCGGCGAACTGCAGCCCCGCCTGCTGGAAGACCTCCAGGGCCCGCTCCGGGTCGCTCAGCACGATGCGGATGATGGCGCAGTCGGCGGAATCGACGATCATCAGCGACACGATGCGGTTGTCGCTCGTCTCGAAGCGCCGGATCACGTTGAGCAGGTTGCCGAGGCGGTTCTCCACGAAGACGTTGAACTGGCGCACGCTCGGCCAGTCGCGGCCGCGTGCCGTGGAGAAACCGACTTCGGAGCCTTCGTCACCGCCGAAACTCATGAGAAGTCCCTTTCTGAAAGCTTCAGTATACGGCAGGACTTCCGCTCGGGTCAATTCCATATCGGGGCCGACGCGCTACCGTGGAGGCCGCTCTCAACCCCCTGAAGAGTAGCGACTTCTGCTCGCTGGCGGGTATGGGGATGAGCGGTACACGGGCGTGGCGGCGGCGGAGTGGGCTTGCCGTTTCGCACGCTCCACAGCCAGCGCGCGAAACGGCAAGCCCACTCCCCGCCGCCGGGAAACTATCGAGAGGCCCCGCAAACCTTTCCGCGCCCGGAGCCACGGCCTCAACCGCGGCGCAGCAAGCCCGCCTCTTCCAGCGCCGCCCGCATCTTCGCCTGCTTCTCCGGCGACAGCGGGCCGACCGGCGAACGACTCGGGCCGATCGACAGTCCCAGCAAGGCGAGCGCCGCCTTGACGCCGCCGGGCGCCGTCCCCAGCGTCAGGCTCAACCGCACCGGGTTCAGCCGCCGCTGCGCCGCCTGCGCCGCCGCGTGGTCGCCGCGCACCGCCGCCTCGTAAATGTCCACCACCAGCCGCGGCGCCACGTTCGCCGTCGCCGGCACCGCCCCGCGCGCCCCAAAGATCAGCGCCTGGTAAATGAGCGTATCGCGACCCTGCAAGACGCTGAAGCGGTCCGGCACGACGCGGATGTACTCGTTCGTGTTCTGCAGGTCGCCGCTCGAATCCTTGATGCCCAGGATGTTCGGGACCTGGGCCAGGCGCGCCACGGTGTCCACGTCGATCTTGACGCCGCCGCAGGTGCCCGGGTTGTTGTAAAGGATGACTGGCAGCGACGTGTTCTCGGCGATGCGGCGGTAATGGTCGAAGATCTCCTGCTGCGACGGGTTGATGAAATAGGGCGTGATGACCGAGACGCCGTCCACGCCCTCCTTCTCGGCCATGCGCGTCAGACGGATCGCCTCGCGCGTCGTCTCCGCCCCGGTGCCGGCGAACACGGGGACGCGACCGCGGACGTGCGCGACCGTCGTCGCGATCACCTCCTGCTTCTCGCGCTCGTCGAGGGCGTAGAACTCGCTGTTCGTGCCCAGGACGAAGACGCCGTGGACGCCCTGGGCGATGAGGTGATCCAGGTACCACTTGAGGCGCGGCAGATCCAGGTCCTCGTTGGCCTGCATCGGCGTCGCGACGGGGGGGATGATGCCTTTGAGCTGCATAGTTGTCAGTTGCCAGTTGTCAGTTGTCAGTTGCCAGCTAAGAATTAAACCACAAAGCTCACAAAGACCACAAAAAATGTCAGAGAAATGCCAGAGAAAGCACCCTCCTGCAATTCTCTGTGGTCTTTGTGAGCTTTGTGGTTCAATTCTTCTGACAACTGCGGTTACATCAGACCGAGGTCGAACGTCTGCGAGATCGACCGCCACGCCCACCACGCGAGGCTGCGGTACTCGACGTGGATCTTGACCTGCCCCATCGTGCCGGGCGCGATGCTCGGGTCGGGGTTGAGGAAGTCGATGCCGACCAGGTAGACCTGTGTCTGCGGCTCGACCACGGGCTGCGAGCTGAACGACGTCGAGCCGGCGCCCGTGTTGATGCCCTGGCGCTGCAGCTCCCGCCACGCCTGCACCCGCGCCTCCGACGCCGGCTTGATCGCCAGGAAGCCGCCGCCCCGGCTCGACAGCGCCAGCGGCACCTCCTTCGCCTCCGCCGACGGCAGGTGCGTCACCCGCCCCGTCCACGTCTTCGTGTCCAGGCCGCGCACCCGAATCGTCACGTCCAGCTCCTCGTGGCGCTTCTTCTTCTTCCGCAGGTCGTCGCGCACCAGCTCGTAGTCGGCCGGCGGCAGCGGCACCAGGAGCCGCAGCTTCGTCGGGTCGCCGATGTGGCAGAACGGCGTCTCCAGGTCCCACATCTTGCCGATGTCATCGAGCTTCGGCAGGCCGATGACGACGCCGCCGCGCGGCGCCCGCACGAGCAGCTTCTTGCGCAGCTCCGCGATCGTCTCCAGCCGGGTGCGGGCGCTCTCGCGCTCGCCCTCCGCCTCGCGGCGCTTCTTCTCCAGCTGCTTGGACTCTTCGGGGCTCGTGGTCCGGGTCTTGAGGCGCTCGTAGTCCTTCGCGAGCGTGGTGTTGTGCTGCAGGATGCTCTGTGCCTTGATCTTCTGCTCCTCCAGGGCCTGGCTGGCGAACTCGGCAAGGATGGTGCCGGCCTGGACGCGCTGCCCCTCCTCGACGGCGATGCGCTGGAGCCGGCCGGGCACCACCACGGGCACCTTCTCCATCGCGCCGGGCTGCACCTGCACCAGGCCCGCCTGCCGGACGCGGCTGACGGGCAGGGGGAGCACAAAAAAGGCCAGCAGCAGGGCCGCGGCGATGCAGGCGGTGACCGTCACTCGTACGCTTTTCATGTCGGGGAGCCTTCCGCGCTTGTGGATGTTCTTGCCCAACCGGAAGAGCGGCCAGCCGACCATCGAGCCGAGCGCCAGCAGCGCCAGCATGTTGCTGATGATCTCCAGGCCGTACGGCTTGAGGAACGTGGACATGAACCGCAGGATGACGAATGTCACCACCCAGCGGTAGACGTAACTCACGACGGCGTAGCTCACGAACAGGATCCGCCGCCACAGTTCCATGTAGGGCTCGGGCTGCACCTCGACGCCCAGGCAGTAATCCATCATCAGGCGCGACAGGTAGCGGTTCGAGCGGTCGCGCAGGTTCGGGATCTCCAGCCAGTCCGCGAGGATGTAGTAGCCGTCGTAGCGCATCAGCGGGTTGCCGTTGAATAGCACGGTGCTGACGCTGCACACCACCATCAGGCTCAGGCTGAGGTAGTTGATGAACGGCTGGCTGGGCGTGTTCCACCACACGAACGTCGCGATGGCCGCGATCATCAGCTCGACGTAGATGCCGGCGAAGCTGATGAGGATGCGCTGCCACTTGCTTGGCAGCGTCCAGGCGTCGGAGACGTTGCAGTACATGCACGGCGAGAAGCACAGGAACAAAAAGCCCATCTCGTGGACCTCGCCGCCGAACAGCTTGCAGCTCAGGCCGTGGCCGAACTCGTGGATGACCTTCACGATCCCCAGCGACAGCCACAGGTACATCACCGTCTTGAAGCTGAAGAACTCGTGGTACGACGGCAAGCGCTCCAGAAAGGTGGAGAAGTGCGTCAGTACCAGGCCGACCGCCGCCAGCATCACGAGGAGACTGAGGACCAGCAGCCCCATCGTCTTGAGGATGAGGCGGACGACGCCCCAGACCGCCCAGGTGCGGACGGTGAAGTTGAGCCAGGATAGGGTGCCCTCGCTGACCAACGAGACGTCGGCGCTGGCGACGCGGGTGGCGGCGAGGCCGACGCCGGCGAGGAGCAGCAGGACGGTGAACGTCCAGAAGGCGACCGTCTCGGCGCTGCGGAGGGCGGGCAGCAGCCGGCCGAGCATCCAGCCGAGCAGCTTCTCCGGGTCGAAGACGGGGATCTTGATGTAGAGGATGTTGGTCAGCATCTGCAGGATCTCCGAGCGGCGGCGCTTTTTGCGGCGGTCGAAGAGCTGCTTGCCGGCCTGCGGCGACTCGTTCTGCGCCAGGCCGGCGGTCAGGAGCTGCTGGCCGAACTGCTCGAGGTCTTCCAGGGTGAGGCGGTCGGGGCGGAAGCGCTGCTCGAACGCCTTCTGGGCGTCATCGAGGGTGTGCGTGCCGTCCATCAGCCGGATCAGGAAGTGCTCCTGTTCCTTGAAGCGGTAGTAGCGCAGGCTGACCGGGTCCTTGATGACGTAGTAGGTCCGGCCCTCGTATTTCTGCGGCGTGATGCCGAGGTCGGGGCGCACGTGCAGGCGGACCTTCTTGCGGCGCTCGAGGTCACTGGCGGGAGTTTCCGGCATGCGACGATTCCCACTACGTTTAGCCGCTACGTTTAGCCGCGAGCCTCGGGCGAGCGCGCTCGCCCCCCGCGTAGCGGGATCTGGCTCACCGCTCGCGGCTAAACAATCAACGGTGATCAATCACGGTTCGACGACCAGCGTCACGCGGCCGCCGGGGATGAGCCGGCCGGCCGTGTGCTGCGGCGTCTCGGGGTTCTGCACGTTGACCGCGATGCGCACCCGTCCGGCATCCAGAGCCGGCTCGACGTTCGTCAGGGTCAGGGGCTGCCCCTTGCCGTCCGTGCGGATGCGGTGATTGCGGACCATCTCGCGGTCGGGGATCTGCCACAGGTAGACGTAGCCGTCCTTCGTACCGGAGACGGCCAGCGTGCCGTCCGGCGCGAACGCGGCGCTGGTCACCGCCGAGCGCTCGCTGGTCACGAGCTGGCGCACCTCGTAGGCGCGCGAGTTCGCCGTCGGCGCCCGCCATAGCTGCATCCGGCCGTCGGTCTCGCCGGCGGTCAGGATCAGCGAGGCGTCGGGCGAGAACAGCGCCAGCGTCTCGAACGGCGTGGCCGCCGACGGATTGGTCAGGCCAGCCTTGGTCTCCTGGTCCGCCACGCCGAGGATCTGCAGCGTGCGGCCCTGGTCGAAGATCATCAACCGGCCGTCGCTGCTGATGCCGGGGAAGGCGACGCTGCCGCCGCGGCCCTGGACCGGACGGCCGACCAGTTTCGCCCCCTTCTCGTGCAGCTCCCATACCCGCAGCGTGTTGTCGCGGGCGGCGGAGACGAGCTGGCCCTGCGGCGTGAAGTTCAGGGCCGTGATCGTGCCCTGGTGCGGGTTGTTGACACCGTGCGGCGCGTCGAAGGGGTACTTCTCCTTCCAGGTCGCCGTCTCCCACAGGCGGATGGTGTTGTCCTGCCCGCCGCTGGCAAACCACTTGCCATCCGGGCTGAAGGCCAGGGCCGTCACTGCGTCGTGGTGGGCGCCCAGGATCTCCTTGACGAGGTTCTTGCCGGCCGCGGCGTCGAGGTCCCAGACGCAGATGCGGCCGTCCGACGTGCCGGCCAGGCACAGGCTCCTGTCGGCCTGCGCGGGGCTGCAGGCGACGACGCGGACCGGGGCGGTGTGGTGCAGCTCGGCGATGGGACCGCGTTGGGAGCGGCGCCAGACGCAGACGGTCTGGTCCTCGCTGCCCGAAACGAAGCGCGGGTCGTTGGGCTGCTTGCGGTCAAACGCGACCGCCACGCTGTTGATCTCGCCGCGGTGGGCCTTGAGCCAGGGCAGCGGGTCCATCGGCTCGGTCGGCTCGATGATGACCTTCTGGCCGGGCTTGAGCGTCCCCACGTACTGGGCCTCGGCGGCGCCCTCGACGCGCAGGCGGCTGAGGTTGTATAGCTGCATCACCGACTCGAGGTTCTTCACGCCCTCGCCCTTGTTCTTGTAGATCTTCATGATCCGGCTCTTTCCGGGGATCATGCAGCGGATCTGGTAGAGGGACAGCTCGGCCTCGGCCTGGTGGAACTCGATGATGGAAAGGTTCACCCCCTCCTTCTTGCTCAGCTCCTCCTGGACGTGCTTGTCGCGCGTCAGCACGGCGGCGCTGTAGTCCTCCGCCGGCACGACGCCGCCGCCGTTCCGCTTGAGTTGGTCGAGACGGTCGAGCCGCGCCTGGGCCTCCTTCGCCATGAAGGTGGCGGCGCTGTGGTCGGCCTCAGCGGCCTTGATCTTCGCCCGCTTGAATATGCGGTCGTTCAGGGCCTTGACCGGATCGACCAGGCCGAGCATGTCGCCCTCCTCGACGATGTCCCCTTCGTCCCAGCGCTGGTAGGTCAGGGTCATCTTCTTATCGCCGACGGGGACCTGGACCGTCGGGAAAGTCCGCCCCTTGATCGGGTCCTCCTCGTAAATCTGCTTGCCGAGGAACATCACGATACCTTCCTTGGGGCTGGCGACCTCCTGCTGATCGAAGGGCTTGAGGTGGCAGTCGGAGATGACGATCTCCTTGTGCCGCCCCGGCGTCTGGACCGTCTCGTCCTCGATCGGCGGGGCGGCCGGCGGGTTGACCGCGGCATAGAGCGGGCCGCCCAGCTCAACCTTCGGGGCCGTCGCGACCGGGTTGTCGGGATCCGGATCGGGCTTGCTTTCGCCTGCCCAACCGAACAGGTCGAACCACCACGCCGCGCCGCCAAAGACGGCCAGCGCCAGCACCAACGTCACGAAGAAACGGCCCATGGCTGGCCCTCCAAAGAAGTTGTTCGCACTCAGAGCAGTTCGCGATGGCGTGCCCTGAGAGGGCGAGGCTCCCGCCGAGTCCCCACGTGCGGCTCGGCGGGAGCCTCGCCCTCCCCGGACAGCGGATCCGGAATCGGAACCCGGCGAGCGGGCAGGTGCTGGTTTCCCCCCTCTCCCCTGTATTCAGGGGAGGGACAGGATTCCCTGTTGCTCGCCTAACCGGACCATGAATCAGAAGAAGAAGACAACGTGCTCGTAAAGGAATTCCCACACCCCGTGGAACAGGGCGTAACCCATCGCCCGCTTGCCGCAGCGGATGCGGGTGTGGACGTCCGTGCCGGTGATGAGCAGGTTCGTCGGCAGGCGGGATTCCCTGGGAATGTCCTCGCCGCTGATGCGCACCCACGCGAGCACCACCGGCTCCTGTTCGTTGTTCTCGTTACGGTCGGGGGCGGCCTGCGGGGAGACCCGGTTGCGCTTCAGCTTGCCGCGGTAGGTGGACGTGGGTTCGGTGGCCAGCAGCAGATCGACGTCGAGCTCGTCCCCCTGCCCGACGGCGTTGAAGGCCTTGAGGACCTGGCCGATGTTCTTCTGCGGGATCTTCAGCTCGATCTCCCATTCCTCGGCGCGCCGGACGCCCGGGGAGACCTTGCCGACCGTGAGGATCGGCTGGGCCGGCTTGATGTTGGCGCCGACCAGCTCCTCGCGGAAGTTCGGCGTCAGGATGATGCCGTCGAGCGGCGAGCGGAGCCGGAAGACGCCGAGGTTCTGCAGGTCGGCGTTGAACAGCTCGCGCTTGTCGCGCAGCAGCTGCGCTTCTTTGCGGTAGGCGGCGTCCGCCTCGGCGAGCTGGATTTCGAGGTTGATCTTCTGCGACGGATCGCGTGTCGTCTGCAGTTCGCGCTTCAGGGGAACCCGCTTGTTCTCGGCGCCGTTGATGCTGCCGAGCAACTCCGTCATGTCCTTCGCCAGGTCGGGGGAGAACATGGTGGCCACTTCCTGACCCTGGCGGACGTAACTGCCCGGCATCAGGCCCTGAGGGAACTCCCTGACGACGGCGTCGGCGGGGGTGAACACCCCACCCCGGAACCGCGGCAGGAGCTTGCCGTTGGCCTCCATGCGCAGCGGGTAGGGGACGAAGATCATCGCCAGCACCAGGGCCACGACCAGCACGCCGACGATGCTCATGATGGCGCGGGCCTTGCCGCCCAGGCCTTCCTGCACGCGGGCCAGCGGCACCCAGAGGAAGCGCATCGGGATGCGCTTGTGCTCGGCGGCGTTGTAGAGAGCGGCGGTGGAGTGTCGGCCGACGACTTCGAGGCGGGCGACGAGCTGCTCCGGCGCGGTCTGCGGCTCGAACGCCTCCATGAGGATCGCCGAGCGGGCCGGCTTCTTGTTCTCCTGCTCGCGCTCGTCGCGCAGCGGCAGACACACGAGCAGTTTGCTGTTGCTCTCGGCGAGGTAGCCATCGAGCGCCTTGATGACGGCGGGCGGCAGGCTGTCGTCGCGGGTGCCGGTGTAGACGAGCTTTTCGTCCCAGGCGAGCACGGCGTCCATCAGGGTGCGCAAGAGCTGGACGAGGTTGGAGCGCTTCTCGACGACATCGGCGCCGCTGATGGCCTCGATGAAGACGCGCCGACCGTGGCGGATGCCGACGCTGACGCGGTCGCACTCGACGAGGCGGCGGCCCTCGTTGGCGACGAGGTAGGCGACCTCGGTAGGGTTGAGGCTGTTGTGGACCTGGCGGGCGAACGCCTCGAGCTGCGTCCAGACCTGCTGCTGGCCGACCATCTGGCGCAGCTGGTAGTTGCGCGTGTAGCCGGAGGCGAGGCCGGACATGCGGATGAGGAACTGCAGGAAGCCGCGCTGGGCGTCGGGGCCGCGGTGCGGGTCCTGCCAGATCTCGACGATGCCCTCGATCTGCTTATCGACCATGATCGGGGCGAGGAGGATGACGAAGTCGGTCGGGTTGCCGGCGGTGGCGTCGGCCCCGCCGCCGGCGCCGTCGGCGGCCGGGCCGGCGATGCACTGCGGCGGGATCAGGCAGGGCTGGGCCTTCTTGAAGGCTTCTTCGAGGAGCTTGTTGTGCGTCTCGCGGCAGGACTCGTCCTTGTCGAGGCCGACATGCCGCATGTTGATCTGGTATTGCAGTTGCAGGTTGCCCTGCGGCGTGCGCAGCCAGACGGCGCCGGCGGGGGCGGCGACCGCGGACAGCACGCGCTGGAGGAACTCGCCGTAGTACTGGGCCGGGGCGAGGTCCATTTCCGAAAGGTGGGCGATCTCTTCCGCCAGGCGGTTGATCTGGCGGCGCGCCTGTTCGATCAGGTTGACTTCGTTGGGGTCGGGGCCGGCACTCACGGGTGACCTCGGGAGATCGGGACAGGGATAGGAGCGAAAAAGCTTTACAAAGCAAAACTACATCGTAACGGGGGTCGGGAAAGCGGGCAAGGGTTCGGAGAGAGGAAAGTGTGGTTTCCTACCCTCGCGGGTGGCCACGTCCGCCCAGCCCGGTCCTCGGGTGGCCCGGTGGATGAGAGGGCCGTTCCTGTGGACTACCCGCTGCAGCGCCTCAGGTTTCAGTATAACCGGAATCCGCCAGCCCGAAATGAACAAACCGAGAATCCCTGAGTTTTTCGCCCCGGTTTTTTCCCGATTACCGCGGTAGTCGGCAGCGCGGGCTTCACTCCTCGCGGCGCCCGGAGTTCTCTCTCTCCCCTTCCCAGGTCAAGATCCCCAGCATGAGGTCGCACGGATCCATGGGGGTGCAGGGCAGCGGCCAGTTGAAGCGCTCGGCGGCGGCGAGTTGGCAGGCGGCGCCGGGGTCGCCCTGGTGACACCACAGGAAGACGAAGCGGCCGATGGCGCGGCCACGCCGGCACAGGCGGCCCACCTCGGCGCGGGCGTGTGGCTCGGCGACGCTGTCGGCGAGCTGTTCGGCCTGCTCGACGAGCCACTCGACCAGCACGCGCGCCTCGGGGTCGCCCAGGCCGCGGGTCAGGTTGTCGTTGTCGAGGATCGGGCTGAGTAACGGTTTGGAGAGCATTTTCCCCCCTGCGTTTCCTTGCGGGCCTCTCCGGCCAGTGGGGGGCAGGCGACACGCCCACCCCCGCGGTCGGAACGCCCCCAGCCTGCCGGCCCGCTGTCCGCGCGGCCTGCGGCCTTTCCAGATGTCCAGACGTACCCGTACCGGCGACCCCCGCCGGGCCCCAGGCGCGACGATTTCCCAGCGAATCCCTTCGATTAATGAACGGAGGGGCGGGACTATAGCCGCCGGCTCGCGGCGCTGCAATGGCAAAAGCCAGGTGAGCGGAAAAGCTACCCCGCCTGGACTCGAACCAGGAATGGAGGAACCAAAGTCCTCTGTGTTACCATTACACCACGGGGTAGTGGATTCGGTTAACCCATTTTAGCAGCTGCGGTCCTGTCCGCCACGTGAACGCCAGTGCATTTTTGGGCGCTATCCTGTCGCCGGCCGAGTTCCGCATCTCTCTCCGTCATGGCCCGGTCGTACGGCCTGAGACGCCTCGCGTATCCGTGGGCCGGAACCCGGCCGATCCGCGTCCTCTTCCGGATACGCATAACCTGATCCGTCTCCCCGACCGTCACCATTCCGGCGACCCGTGCCGCCGCCGTCGAGCCGGTCCCCGTGGCTCTTTGCCGCGACTTTACGGCGAAGCGGTCGGCGCCCGGGCACCGATAAACAGGAGCGGATGACGTGTCCGGACGACCGCGCCTTCAAGGATGAGGGTGACCCCCCGGAGCGCCAGCATCGATCCCCGGGAGAGTCTCTCCGCGCATCTTTGCTGCTGGCGTGCAGAACAGGCAAGTTCCTCATCAGGGATGATACATGCCGCACCACCGCCGGACGCGATCGGTCGCCCTCGCCCTCGAGTTCCTCGAAACCAGAGAAGCGCCGTCCGTGACCCCGCTCACGGAGACGTTCGACACCACCCCGCTCGGCCAGCTCCCCGCCGGCTGGCAGCAGTGGAGCAACACCGGCAGGACGATCTTCAGCGTCTCCGACACCCGGGCGCTAAGCGCCGCCCACAGCCTGGCGTCGGCCAGCACGCCGGACCAGGTCGCCGCCCGCGCCTGGGTGGCCGCCCCCCAGGAGGCCGACGTCGAGGTCAGCGTCGCGCTGTACCCCAACACCTCGACCGCCGCCCAGCTCATCGTCCGCGGCAGCGGCCTGAACACCACCACGCCGACCTACTACGGCCTCGCAGTGACGGCCGGGCTGCAAACCCAGCTCATCCGCGTCCAGAAAGGCGTGACGACCGTCCTGGCGTCGCTCAACACGGCGTCGTGGATGAGCACCCAGTGGGTCCTCCTCACCCTGGCCGTCAGCGGCACCACCCTCAAGGCCCAGGTCTACCGGACCGACACCCACCAGTATCTCGACGCCACCGGCCATTGGCAGACGGATAGCGCGTGGGCGCTGACGACGACCGACGCCGCCATCACCGGCGCCGGCCAGGTCGGCTTCGCCCGCTCGCCGAGTTACGGGGGCACCCTGTTCCTCGACGACTTCCACCTGCTGCCGCCCGCCGGGGACACCCGGGTCCCGACCGTCAGCTTCGCCAACCTGTCGCAGTACGCCGCCATGATCGGCGTGAAGACCGTCCAGGTCCTGGCGGCGGACAATGTCGCGGTCAACCGCGTCGAGTTCTACGTGGACGGCGTCCTGCGGACCATCGATCTGCAGGCCCCGTACACGTGGGCCTTCGACAGCAGTTCGACGTCCAACGGCTGGCACACCCTGAAGGCGCGCGCCGTGGATGTCGCCGGCAACTCGGCGGAGGCGTCGCTGACCGTCCTGTCGGTGAACGCCACCGCGCTGCCCGATCCGTCCGTGCCGCAGCACCTCTCCTGGATCCGGGTCGCCGAGGTGGCCTACGGCCCGAACCAGATCGGCGCCTTTGAAACGAACCTGCTGCGGCAGGCCGTGGACGTCGTCATCACCGACCCCGGCATCACGTCGGCCCCCGTGAGCGCCGCGTCGCCCACCACGCCGCAGCTGCTCTACTCCAACCTGTCCACGCTCGCCCTCGGCCTGCTGACCGACTGGCTCACTTACGCCGACAGCCACTCCCTGGCGCGCGAGTCGGCGTTTTACCACGTGACGGCGGCCACCCCGTACTCGGGCACCAGTCCGTCGTCCCAGCCGGTCAACTGGTTCTGGGCGGCGTACCGGAACGGCCCTTCGTTCCACCTGAACATGACGGCCGGCGCCCGCGGCACCCAGGGCCTGGCCGGCTCGTTCGGCGGCCAGGGCCAGTCGCTCTACCTGGGCTATCCCGACCGCTTCCGCGAGGTGAACGTCAACCTCATCGCTCCGGGGAGCTCGACCTGGTCGGCGGCGCTCGAGTACCCAACCGCCGTGGACGCCAACGGCAACCCGACCGCCTGGGCGCCGCTGAAGGTCCTTCAAGACGGCACGGCGGGGGTGAAGCACTCGGGGCGGATTACCTTCGACCCGCCCGCGGACTGGAAGCCGGTGTCGATCGACGGGTCGGCGCGGCTGTACTACGTGCGCTTCCGCACGACGGGCACGGGCGCGGCGCCGCTCGCCGCCAGCATCCTCGGCCGCGACTACACGGGCGCCAACGGCGGCAACGCGGGGGTGGTCCCGGCCTTCGACACGGCGGCCGACAGCAACGGCGACGGCTACCTCAACGACGCGGAGTACGCCCGCCGCGCCCCCGGCAAGGACGCACGCTTCCTGTACGAGAGCCGGGCCCTGGATCCCGCCTACGGCGAGATGCGCTTCGTCACCAATCCCTCGGTGCCCGGCTTCCGCGCCTGGGCGATGGACTACCTGGGGCGGGAGCTGCAGGGCCGGCCGACGTCGGTCGGCCTCTTCATCGACAACTCGGGGGGACTGGCGCCGGTCGCCGCCGGCCAGGTTCGCGAGTCGGTCGCCACGTACCAGGACGACTACGCCTCGCTGCTCAACGCGATCTCCCGGACCTACCCAGCGCGCCTCGTGGTGGCGAACACCTGGACGGACCCGATCATCCGCAACACCACCGGATTCTACAACGAGTTCGCCCTGAAGCCGCTGGCCGACACCTACTCCCAGTTCGAGACGATGGTCGACAAGGTGGCACGCTGGCTGGCCCTGCGCAGTCCGTCGCCGTACGGGATCCTCGACGTGCTGCCGCAGAACGGCTCGCCCACCGACCCGCGCACGCAGCTGGCCTCGCTGGCCTACTACTACCTGCTCGCCGATCCGCACCGGACGTTCGTCAATTTCTTCGGCGGCTACGCGACGACGACCTCGTGGACACAGCACTGGGTGCCGGCGGTGAACTACAACGTCGGCGCCCCGCTCGATGCGTCCAGGGTGTTCGCCACCGGGGCCGACCCGGCGAACGCGGCCCTGACCTACCGCGTCTACGCGCGCACCTACGCCAACGCCCTGGTGCTGTACAAGCCGCTGTCGGGTGGGACCGGCGTGGCGGGGACGACGGCGGACGCCACCGCGACGACCCACGCCCTGGGCGGGTCGTACCGCATCCTCCGCGCGGACGGCACCATCGGCCCAGTCATCGCGACCGTCACGCTGCGCAACGGCGAGGGGGCGATCCTGGTCAAAGCTTGACGATCGGCGGCAAGGCTCGTGGGGACGAGCTGCCAGCTTGTCCCGGGGAAGAAGGACAAGCTGGCAGCTCGTCCCCACGAGCCTTGCTGGCTTGCTCTTTCGCGCATGGTCCCCTATCGTAACCGAAAGCCTCCCCCGGGACCTAAGCACCATGTGTACACCCGCCACGCTTGCCGATCTCCTTCCTCTCGAAAACCCGCACCACCCCGCTGTGATCCTGCCCGAGGCGGCGGGGACGGTCTCGCACCAGGACCTCGCCGACCAGGTCGAAGGACTCGCGGCGGCCCTGCGGTACACGTCCCTGCAGCCCGGCGAAGCCGTCGCCATCGTACTGCCGAACGGCCTGGAGTGCCTCGTTGCGTTCCTGGCGACCGCCCGCGCCCGCCTGATCGCGGCGCCGCTCAACCCGGCGTACCGTCCCGACGAGTTCCGCTTTTACCTCAAGGACAGTGGAGCCCGCGTCGTCATCGCCCCGGTCGAGCCGCATCCAATCCGCGACGTGGCCCGCGCCCTCGGCCTGCCCGTGTGGAGCGCCCGCCGCGGTGCCGACGGCCGTGTCCTTCTCGAAGGCGAGGGTTGGGCCGGTCCGGCCGCCGGCAGCCCCGAGCCGCCACGGGCCGACGACATCGCCCTGTTCCTGCACACCAGCGGCACCACCAGCCGGCCCAAGGGCGTCCCGCTCACGCACGCGAACCTGATGGCGTCGGTTCGCAACATCGGCGGCCACTACCGCCTGTCGCCCGCGGACATCGGCCTGGTGGTCATGCCGCAGTTCCACGTCCACGGCCTGATCGGCGCCACCCTGGCGCCGCTGCACGCCGGCGGCACCGTCGTCGTCCCGCCGCGCTTCAGCGCCGGTGCCTTCTGGCCGGCCGCCCGGGTACACCGCGTCACCTGGTACTCGTCGGCGCCCACGATCCACCAGATCCTCCTGGCCCGCGCCGACGCCGACGGCGCCCCGGCCCGCCCGGGGTTCCGCTTCATCCGCTCATGCAGCGCGGCGCTGGCCCCGGCGACGCTGGCCGGGCTGGAGGGCCGATTCGACGCTCCAGTCCTGGAGGCGTACGCCATGACCGAGGCGTCGCACCAGATGACCTCGAACCCGCTGCCGCCGGGCGCGCGCCGGCCGGGCAGCGTCGGCCGCGGCACCAACGTGGACGTGGGCATCATGGACGAGGCCGGCAACCTGCTGCCGCCGTGTACGCCCGGCGAGGTGGTGGTACGCGGCCCGAACGTCACGCATGGCTACCACAACAACCCCGAGGCGAACGCGGCGTCGTTCGCGAACGGCTGGTTCCGCACCGGCGACCGCGGCGTGCAGGGCGCGGACGGCTACCTGACACTGATCGGCCGCATCAAGGAACTGATTAACCGCGGCGGCGAGAAGATTTCGCCGCTGGAGGTGGACGCGGTGCTGCTGGCGCACCCGGCCGTCGGCGAGGTCGCGACCTTCGGCGCCCCCGACGCGAAGTATGGCGAGGAGGTCCACGCGGCGGTGGTGCTGCGGGCCGAGGCGACCGTGGAGCAGTTGCAGGTACACTGCCGGGAGCGGTTGGCGGCGTTCAAGGTGCCGAAGGTGGTGTACATCGTGCAAGAGCTGCCGCGGACGGCGACGGGCAAAGTGCAGCGGCGGCACGTGGCGACCGCCATGCTAACCCGTTCCTGACCGGCCTGGGGGCGCCGCCGGGGGCCGCTCGCCCATGCGAAAAGCCGACATCAAGGAGATCGACCGCATCGTGCGCGAGGAGGGCCTGACGAAAGGCCAGCGCCGCCTGCTGCACGACGAAATCTCCGGCCAACAGCTTTCCCTTGAGGAGATCCGCCGCATTGCCAGGGAGATCAAGGAGCTTTACCCTAACAAGTAGGGAGGGAGTGCGGCGATGAACGAAAACGGCTATCGCGAACTCGAGCGGCTAGTTGGCGCGCTCAAGGGATTGCGCTGCTGGTATGTGAGCTGCGGCGGCGCGGCGGGGCCGACGTTCCAGCTGGCCTTGGGGGAGAAGGTCTCCCGCCATGCTCCGTTGAAGAACGCGGCGCACAGCGAGGAGTATCGGCGGTTCGAGGGCGAGGCCAGCCTGCTGGTCTGGTGCTCCTGGCGACTGGACGGCCCCGACCGGCCGTTGACCAGCTCCGACGATGCTCCTCAACAAATCGTGCAAGAGCTATCCCGACTCGTCGGGGCCGCGGTGGCGTCGGTGTGCCTGGCGCCCCCTGGCTGGGACCTGACGCTGGCCTTCTCCACCGGGCTCGTTCTGCGAATCTTTTGCGACCATGTCCCCGGCGAGCCGAGTTTCGACGGCAACTGGGAGCTTTGGGGGCGAGACGCGACTGCCTTTGTCGGCCCAGGCGCACACTGCGCCCTTCAACCGCGGACTGCTCCCGAAGGCGCCGGAGCCGGAGGCGACCGGGCCGCCGCGGCGCAGCTCTGAGGCCGGCCGGCCGCACGACTACCCTGGAGGACCCACCATCGTGGCGAGCACCGCAACCCGGCAGCCGGCTATTGCATCCCGCACCGTCACCGGCGGGCACCTCGTCGCCCGCGCCCTCAAGGCCGAGGGCATCGACACGATCTTCACCCTCTGCGGCGGGCACATCATCGACATCTATGATGGCTGCACCGACGCCGGCATCCGCCTGATCGACGTCCGCCACGAGCAGGCCGCCGCCCACGCCGCCGACGCCTGGACGCGCCTCACGGGCGTGGCGGGCTGCGCCGTCGTCACCGCCGGCCCGGGCACCACCGACACCATCACCGCCGTCGCCAACGCCTGGCGCGCCCAGACGCCCATGCTCGTCATCGGCGGCCAGGGCGCGCTGAAGCAGGCGCACATGGGTTCG
This sequence comes from Gemmatales bacterium, assembly GCA_038227745.1. GTDB lineage: Bacteria > Planctomycetota > Planctomycetia > Gemmatales > Gemmataceae > DASPXY01. Next base: position 17,533 of record JBBRPS010000057.1, read on the forward strand.
CTGCAGGAACTCGACCACGTCGGCCTGATGAAGCCGATCACCAAGTTCGCGACGACCGTCTACCACACCGAGCGCATCCTCGACGTGCTGGGCATGGCCTTCCGCCAGGCCTACGCCGGCCGGCCCGGCCCCGTGTTCGTCGAGATCCCGCGCGACGTCCTCGACGCCGCCGTGGACGAGAGCGCCGTCATCGACCCGGGCAAGTACCGCTCCGAGGGCAAGGCGTACGGCGACCCGAAGCTGATCGAGGAGGCGGCGCGGCTGCTGGCCCGCGCCGAGCAGCCCGCGGTGCTGGCGGGCAGCCAGGTCTGGCACTGCCGCGGGACGGGCGAGCTGCAGGCGCTGGCCGAGGCCGGCGGGCTGCCGGTCTATCTCAACGGGTCGGCACGCGGGTCGCTGCCGCCGGGTTACCCGCTGCTGTTCGTGCGCTCGCGGCGCGAGGCCCTGGCCCGCGCCGATGTCATCCTGGTGATCGGCACGCCCTTCGACTTCCGGCTGGCCTACGGCAAGCGCCTGGCGCCCGCCGCGAAGATCATCCAGGTCGATCTCGATTACGGCGAGATCGGCCACAACCGCGGCGTGGACGTCGGCATCGCCGGCGACGCCGCCGCGGTGCTGGGGCAGCTCGCCGCCGCCGTCGGCAGCGTGCCGCCCGAGCGGCGCAGGACGTGGCTCGATCACCTGCGCGCCGCTGAGCAGAAGGGGCTGGAGAAGGACCTGCCGCTGCTGAACTCCGACGCGGTGCCGATCCACCCGCTGCGGCTGGCGAAGGAGATCAATGATTTCCTGACGGACGACACGATTTTCATCGGCGACGGCGGCGACATCGTGACGATCAGTGCCAGCGTGATCCAGACGCGGCGGCCGGGGCAGTGGCTGGACCCGGGGCCGCTGGGGACGCTGGGCGTGGGCATGCCCTTCGCCATCGCCGCCAAGCTGGCGCGGCCGGACAAGGAGGCGTTCATCCTGTTCGGCGACGGGGCGTTCGGCTTCAACGGCTTCGAGTTCGACACCGCGCTGCGTTTCAACCTGCCGGTGGTGAGCGTGGTCGGTAACAATGCGGCGTGGAACCAGATCCGTTACGGACAGATCGCCAAGTACGGCGCGGCCCGCGGCGACGTCGCCAATCTGCTGGCGCCGACGCGCTACGACCGGATCGTCGAGGCGATGGGCGGGTACGGCGAACACGTGACGGAGCCTAAGGACATTCGCCCGGCCCTGGAGCGCGCCCGCGCCGCGGGCAAGGCGTCGTGCGTCAACGTGATGATCGACCCGGACGTGTACAGCAGCGGGACGATGAATCAGACGATGTACAAGTAAGGTGTCGGCCGGCCTGCGGGCTGGGAAATTGAAACCCGTTCCTGGACCCCCTGGAGTTGCCCCATGTTCTCCCCCGACGACATTCAGGCGCGCCTGCGGCAGAGGCCCTTCACCCCCATGCGCATCATGACCACGACCAGCGAGGCGTACGACGTCTATCACCCCGACCTGGTGCTGGTTGCCCGGCGCTTCCTTATCATCGGCTTGCCGAGCGCCGAGAACTCTTCCCAGGCGGAGCAGGTCACGCGGGTGGTGCTCCTCCACGTTGCAGAGATGCGCGACCTGCCGGTCCCCGCGGCACCTGCTGCCGGCTCAACGAACTGACGACAGGGCACGCCCTCCGACAGGGCGCCGAAAACACAAAGACCCGGGCGGCCGCAAGTGCGGCCGCCCGGGTCGTGTTACTGCGCGGTCGGGCGATTCTTCCCCCGCCCTGGCGCTCAGGCCAGTTCGAGGGCGAAGTTGCGGCGGCGGGACCGCCTGAGCCACCAGCCGGCGCCGAAGACCGACAGGCACAGGCCGGACAGGACCAGCGTGGACGGCTCGGGCACGGCCTGGACCGTCACCGTCGCCAGGGCGCTGATGCTGCCGCTGTTCTTGGCCGTCGGCGGCCCAGGCGGCGAGAACGGGCCGATGTTGACCGTGTAGATGTGGTCGCCGATCACCTTCGACTGGATCTGGTCGTTGGTGAAGGTGTTCAAGATGATCGCACTCTTCTGCGCCAGCGTGCCGTTGAACTTGCCGGAGAAGACCATGCTGTTGCTCTTGCCCGACGGGCCGTCCGTGATGATCAGCGTCAGGCTGTAGGGCGCGTCGGTGAACTTCGCCGGGTTCTGCGAGGTCGCGCTGCTGACCGTCTGGATGTTGGTGGCGACGATATACGAGTCGCCGGTGGCCGTGCCCGAGGACTCGTTGCTGAGCGTGATCTTGCCCATGGACGACTTGTCGGCGAAGATCTCCGTCGCGCTGGGCGTCCAGTTGTAGCTCCAGTCCACGAAGTCGGCCCGCGCACGGGCGCCGCCAAAGAGGCACAGGGCGAGGGCCGCGGCGTAGAGCCGCGTTGTGGAGTACTTCATGTACTCGACTCCTTTCTGTTCCCTACCGGGGTCGAAATGAAACGAACCGATCCCTCCGGTCGCTTGCGGGCGGGTCGGAGAAACCCTCCTGAGACGGTGCTCCCCCGGGCGGGTCTTCCCGGGGCACCCTTCCCAAGAGGGCCGCATACTAGGAGAATCCTCCCCCCATGTCAACAAGGATTGCGCCGCCCGTCCGTGGTCCGTGGTCGGGACGCCCGGGGTTCCGAAGACTCCACCCCGGGCTCTATTCCCATCACCCCCCAGGGGTTCGGGAGCGCGTCGCAACCCCGAATAAAGCCCCGGGTGGAGTCTTCGGAACCCAGGGCGGACCGGGGCGGATCTCCGCGGCCCTGGGCGGACGCGGGAAAAGTGTACGAAACCGGCCGGCCGGCCCCACTATTACTTGTAGGGGCCTGTTCCCCTCCACGACCCAACGACCACGGACCCACCCATGAGGCTGACATTACGAACGCTGCTGGCGTACCTCGACGACACCCTGGAGCCCGCCCAGGCCAAGGCCATCGGGCAGAAGGTGGCGGAGAGCGACACGGCGCAGGAACTGATCGCCCGTATCAAGCAAGTCACGCGCCGCCGCCGCCTCACCACGCCCCCTGAGAGCGGCCCCGGCGCCCGACTCGACCCCAACACGATTGCCGAATACCTCGACAACACCCTCGACACCGACCAGCTCGCCGAGGTGGAGCAGACCTGTTTGGCGTCCGACGTCCATCTCGCCGAGATGGCCTCCTGCCACCAGATCCTCACGCTGGTGCTGGGCGAGCCGGCCCTGGTGCCGCCGACCGCCAAGCAGCGCATGTACGGCCTGGTCAAGGGCCGCGAGGCCATCCCCTTCCGCAAGCCGCCGGCGGCGGCCACCGCCGACGCGGACGAGCCGAAGGGCGAGGGCAAGGAGGTCGATGAAACCCTTCGCCTCGGGTTGCCCGCGCTGCGCAAGAAGGACGGCTGGACCAACCGCCTCATCCTCATCGGCGGGGCGGTCGGCCTGGCCGCCTGCCTGGCGATCGCCATCATCCAGTTGATTCCGCCCACTCCGTCGGACGACCCCGCCCCGCCTGCGAAGGGCGCCGACCAACAGGCCAGGGCGAACCCGAAAAAGGAGGACGACAAGAACGCCACGGACGCCGCCAAGGGGAAGAAGAAGGAGCAGCCCGCCGACGACAAGAAGAGCAAGAAGGGGACTCCGGAGGACGGCGACAAGGGCAAGGAGGGCAACGGCACCGACGGCGGCAAAAAGGAGACGCAGCCGGTCACTCCCAAGGGACCGCCGGAGGTCCCGCCCGGGCCGCCGAGCAC
>JBBRPS010000058.1:0-21193 GCA_038227745.1 Gemmatales bacterium
CAGCGTGCTGCACCTGGTACAGGCGCTCGGCAAGAGCAAGCTGTCGGCGTCCCCCGCGCTGTGCCTGGTGACGCGCGGCGCACAGCCCGTCGAGGCGGGGCAACCCGTCGCGGTCGGCCAGGCGCCGCTGTGGGGCCTGGGGCGCGTCCTCGCCGTCGAGCACCCCGAACTGAAGTGCCTGCTCGTGGACCTCGACCCCGCAGGCGCCGGCGACGACGCCCTGGCGGAACTCACCCGCCCGCGGGACGCCGGGGACGAGATCGCACTCCGCGGCGGGCGGCGCCTTGGCCCGCGCCTCGTCCGTGCCAACGTGGCCCGCGCCGCCGATGGCGCGGCGAAGCGTTCCGAGACGCTGCGCGTGCCGCACGGCGAGCCGTTCCGCCTGGAGCTGCGCGGCGCCGGCTCGCTGGAACGCCTGACGCTGCGCCCGTTCCGGCGTCGCTCGCCGGCAGCGGGCGAGGTGGAGATCGAGGTCCGCGCCGCCGGCCTGAACTTCAGCGACGTCCTCAAGGCGATGGGCCTCTACCCCGGCCTGACCGGCGACGTCGTGCCGCTCGGCATCGAGTGCGCCGGCACGGTCGCCGCCGTCGGTGAAGGGGTCGCGGACCTGCGCCCCGGCGACGAGGTGATCGCCGTCGCGGCGTTCAGCTTCGCCTCGCACACGACGACTTCCGCCCTCGCGGTCGTGCCGAAGCCGCCCCAAATCACGTTCGAGGAAGCGGCGACCATCCCGATCACGTTCCTCACCGCGCACTACGCCCTGCACGACCTGGCCCGCCTGCGCCGGGGAGAGCGCGTGCTGATCCACGCCGGCGCGGGCGGCGTCGGCCAGGCCGCGATCCAGATCTGCCAGGCCGTCGGCGCCGAGGTCTTCGCCACGGCGGGCAGTCCGGAGAAGCGCGACTTCCTCCGCTCCCTCGGCGTCGAGCACGTCTTCGACTCGCGGACGCTCGCCTTCGCCGACGAGATCCTTGATGTCACGGGCGGGCAGGGCGTTGACGTCGTGCTCAACTCGCTGCCGGGCGAGGCGATCCCGAAGAGCCTCGGCCTGCTGCGGGCGTACGGCCGCTTCCTGGAGATCGGCAAGACCGACATCTACCAGAACCGCATGCTCGGCCTGGCGCCGTTCCAGAACAACCTGTCGTACTTCGCCATCGACCTCGACCGCATGCTGCGCGAGCGGCCGGAGGTGGTGCGCGCCCTGTTCGTCGAGCTGATGGCCGAGTTCCAGGCCGGGCGCTACCGCCCGCTGCCGCTGACGGCGTTCCCGGTCTCCGAGACGGTCGGCGCGTTCCGCTACATGGCGCAGCGCAAGAACGTCGGCAAGGTCGTCGTCAGTCTCTCCCCCGGCGAGGCTGCCGCCGCCGATGACACCCCGGTGTCACTTGTGCGACCGGCCGGGGCCTACCTGATCACGGGCGGCCTGGGCGGGCTGGGCTTGCAGGTGGCGCAGTGGCTGGTCCGGCAGGGGGCGCGGCACCTGATCCTCATGGGACGCAAAGGCCCGGCGCCGGCCGTCCAGGCCACGCTGGACGCCTGGCGGGCGGAGGGTGTGCGGGTCACGGTGGCCGCGGCAGATGTGGCGGACGAGGGGCAACTGCGGCGGGCGCTCGCGGAGTTCGGTCACCTGCCACCCCTGCGCGGCGTCGTCCATGCGGCCGGCGTCCTGGACGATGGCGTGCTGCTGCAACTCGACCGCGCCCGCTTCGCCCGGGCGCTGGCGCCCAAGGTGCAGGGCGCCTGGAACCTGCACACTGCGACGCTGGACGCGCCGCTCGACTTCTTCGTGCTGTTCTCGTCGGTGGCGTGCCTGTTCGGCTCGCCCGGGCAGGGCAACTACGCCGCGGGCAACGCCTTCCTCGACGCCCTCGCCCACGAACGGCGCCGCCTCGGTCTGCCCGCCCTGGCGATCAACTGGGGGCCGTGGGCGGAGGTCGGCATGGCGGCGCGCACCGCGCAGGGCGACCTGCACGCCGGCCGCGGCGTCGCGGCGCTGCCGCCGGCACAGGCCCTGCAGGCCCTGGAAAATCTCCTCGGCGGCGCGGCGGCGCAGGCCGGCGTGATGGCTGTGGAGTGGGGGCGCATGCTCGCGTCCTACCCGGGCGGCCCGCCGCCGCTGCTGCGCGACCTCGCCGCCGTGACCGAGAAGGCGCCAAAGGTGTACCCCCTGCGGACCACGGTCCTCGCCGTCCCGCCGGGCGAACGCCTCGCCGCCCTGGAGGATTACCTTGCCGGCCAGCTCGCACGAGTCATGCAGGCCGACGTGAGCAAGATCGACGTCAGGCAGCCGTTGAACGCGCTCGGCCTCGACTCGCTCATGGTCATCGAGCTGAAGAACCTGCTCGAGTCCGACTCCGGCGTCGTGCTGCCCATCGCCCGCTTCCTCGAAGGCCCGAGCGTGTCGCAGCTCGCCCAGCTCGTATGCGACGGCCTCGCCGGCCCGGAGGAGGCCGAGCCAGCCGCGCCCGTCCAGGCCGAGCCGGAGGAGTACCCGCTGTCGGTCGGCCAGCGGGCCATGTGGTTCATGTACCGCCTCGCCTCGGACAGCACCGCGTACAACGTCGTCGATGCCGTGCGCATCCCCGGCGCCCTCGACGTGGACGCGATGCGCCGCGCCTTCCAGGCCCTCGTCGACCGCCACCCGTCCCTGCGCAAGACCTTCCTCGAGAAGGACGGCCGGCCCCTGCAAAAGGTCCACGCCCAGTGGCAAGTCCCGTTCGAGGTCGTGGAGGCGGCCGGTTGGGACGAGACGGCCCTGCAGGAGCGCCTGTCGGCGGCGGTCCACACGCCGTTCGACCTGGAGAACGGACCGACGGCGCGGGTGCTGCTGTTCCGCCTGGCGGACGACCACCACGTCCTCGTCTTTCTGCTGCACCACATCGTCGCCGACATCTGGTCGCTCATCCTCTGCACGCAGGAGTTCCTCACCCTGTACGCGGCGGAGCGGGCGGGGCAACCGGCGAGCCTACCCCCCGTGCCGACCGGTTACGCCGCTTACGTGCAGTGGCAGGCCGACTTGCTGGCGAACGCCGCGGGTGAGGGCCTGCGGGACTACTGGAAGGGGCAGCTCGCCGGCGAACTGCCGGTGCTGAACCTGCCGACGGACCGGCCGCGGCCCGCGGTGCAGACCTACCGCGGCGCTGCGCGGTCGCGCAAGCTGAGCCCCGGGCTGACGCGGCGCCTGAAGGCGCTGAGCGAGGCTCACGGCACCACGGCGTTTACGACACTCCTCGCCGCGTACCACGTCCTGCTCCACCGCTACACCGGACAGAACGACATCCTGGTCGGCTGCCCGACGACGGGCCGCAGCAGGGCGGCGTTCGCGCAGGTCGTCGGCGACTTCGTCAACCCCGTCGTGGTCCGCGGCGACCTCGCCGGCGACCCGACGTTCGCGGACTTCCTGCAGAAGATGCGCGGCACCGTCCTGGCCGCCTTCGACCACCAGGATTACCCGTTCGCCCTGCTGGTCGAGCAGCTCCAGCCGAAGCGCGACCCGAGCCGCTCGCCGATCTTCCAGACGATGTTCGTCGTGCAGAAGGCGCAGCTGCTGCACGACGAGGGCCTCACCGACTTCCTCATGGCGGAGTCGGAGGGCAAGTTCGACCTGGGAGGACTCAAGGCCGAGGCGCTGAAGTTCGAGCAGCACGACGCCATGTTCGACCTCTCGCTCCAGCTCGCCGAGGGGGCGGGCTGCCTGGAAGCGTCGCTGCAGTACAACACCGACCTGTTCGACGCCGTCACCATCGAGCGCATGCTCGGCCACTGGGAGGTTCTGCTGGAGGGGATCGTCGCCGCGCCCGAGCGGCGCCTGTCGGAGCTGCCGCTGCTGACGGCCGCGGAGGAGCAGCAGCTGCTCGACTGGAGCGGTTCGCGGACGACGTTCCCGATCGACCACTGCGTCCACGCCCTCTTCGAGGAGCAGGTCGAGCGGACGCCCGGCGCGGTCGCCCTGGTCGCGGAAAATGAGGAACTCACCTACGCGGAGCTGAACCGCCGCGCCAACCAGGCGGCCCACCACCTGCGCCGGCTCGGCGTGGGGCCGGACGTCCTTGTCGGCCTGTGCTGCGAGCGCTCGGTGGACCTGCTGGTCGGGCTGCTCGGCATCCTCAAGGCGGGCGGCGCCTATGTGCCGCTCGATCCGACGTACCCGAAAGAACGCCTCGCCTTCATGCTGCAGGACGCCGGCGTGCCGGTGCTCGTGACGCAGCGGCGCCTGGCCGGGGCCTTGCCGGACGGCGCGGCGCAGGTCGTGTGCCTGGATACCGAGGCGCTCGCGCACGAGAGCGCCGACAACCCCGTCCACCACACGACGCCCGACCACCTCGCCTACGTGATCTACACCTCCGGCTCGACGAACCGGCCCAAGGGAGTGCTGGTGCCGCACCGCGGTGTGGTGAACCACAACCTCGACTTCGTGCGCCGCTACGGCCTGCGGCCCGGCGACCGCGTCCTGCAGTTCGCCTCGATCAGCTTCGACACGGCGGCGGAAGAGATCTTCCCCACCTGGCTGGCGGGCGCGACGCTGGTGCTCAGGTCGGAGCGGGCCACGACCTCGCTGCCGGCCTTCTTGCAGTTCGTGGAGGAGCAGCGCCTGACCGTCCTCGACCTGCCCGTCGCCTACTGGCACATGTGGGTCGCGGAGCTGTCGCGGGCGCCGCTGCCGGTGCCGTCCACGCTGCGCTGGATGATCGTCGGCGGCGAGAAGGTGCTGCCGGAGCGGCTGGCGGGTTGGCAGAAGGCCGCCGGGGCGCGCGTCCACTTCGGCAACGGCTACGGCCCGACCGAGGCCACGATCCAGGCGACGACGTACGAGATCTTCGCGGGCCAGGAGAACCCGCACCCCGACGTGGCCCCGATCGGCAAGCCGATCTCGAATGTCCGGGTTTACGTTCTCGACGCGGACCTCCGTCCCGTGCCGGTGGGAGTGCCGGGCGAGCTGCACGTCGGCGGCGTCGGCGTGGCCCGAGGCTACCTTAACCGTCCCGAGCTGACGGCGGCCCGCTTCGTCCTCGACCCGTTCAGCGCTGCGGAGGGCGCCCGGCTCTACAGGACCGGCGACCTGGCGCGCTGGCTGCCCGACGGCAACCTCGAATTCCTCGGCCGCATCGACGCGCAGGTGAAGATCCGCGGCTTCCGCATCGAGCTGGGCGAGGTGGAGACGGCGCTCGCCGACTGCCCGGCCCTGCGCGAGAGCCTCGTCGTGGCCCGTGAGGACGTGCCCGGCAACCGGCGCCTGGTGGCGTACGTCTGCCCCCATCAGCCTGGCTCTGTGACCGCCGCCGACCTCCGCGCTTTCCTGAAGCAGCGCCTGCCCGAGTACATGGTCCCTTCGGTATTCGTGCCACTCGAAGCGCTGCCGCGGACGCCGAACGGCAAGCTGGACCGGCGGGCGCTGCCGCCGCCCGACGCGGGCCTCCTCGAGAAGGAGGAGACCTTTGTGGCCCCGCGCACGGAGCGCGAACAGGCTCTGGCCGACGTCTGGGCCGAACTGCTCCGCGTCCCGCGGGTCGGCGTCCACGACAATTTCTTCGAGCTGGGCGGCGATTCGCTCGTCGGCCTGCAGATGATCGCCCGCGCCGCGCAGGCCGGCATTCGCCTCACGCCCGGGCAACTGCTGCGGCACCAGACGGTCGCCGAACTGGCCGGCGCCGCGGAGGCGGCCCCGGTCATCGAGGCGGAGCAAGGCCCCGTCGTCGGCCCGGTGCCGCTGACGCCGATCCAGCACTGGTTCTTCGAGCAGGAGCCGGGCGACCTGCCGCGCTGGAGCCAGGCCCTGCAAGTGGAGGTGCCGCCGGGGCTCGACACGGGCGTGGTGGGACAGGTGATCGAGCAGTTCCTGCGGCACCACGACGTGCTGCGCCTCCAGGTCCACCGCGAGGGGGCGGGCTGGCGGCAGGCCATCGCGGAGCCGGGCGGTCCCGTGCCGCTGGTACGCTTCGACCTCGCCGACGTCGCGGAGGATGCGCGGGCCGCCGCCATCGAGGCGGCCGTGACGAAGCTGCAAGCGGGCCTCGACGTCTCGACGGGGCCGCTGCTGCGCGTGGGCCTCGTGGATCTCGGGCCGGAGACGCCGGGCCGGCTGGTGCTGGTCATCCATCACCTGGCGATCGACAGCTTCTCCTGGCGCATCTTGCTCGAAGACTTCCGAACGGTCCTCGAACAGTTGACCCTTGACCGGCCGGTCCGGTTGCCGTCGAAAACGACGTCGTTCCGGCAGTGGTCGGAACGGCTGACGGAGTACGCCCGGTCGCCGGAACTCGCGGGGGAGGCGGCCTACTGGCTCGGACAGGCGGCACGCCTGCCGCACCGGCCGCTGCCCGTGGACTTCCCGAACGGCGAGAACACGCGCGCCTCGGCGGACAGCGTCTGGGTCGCCCTGGAAGCAGTGGAGACGCGCGCCCTGTTACAGGAGGTGGCCCCCGCTCAAGGTGCGCGTGTCAACGAGGTCTTGCTGGCGGCGGTGCTGGAGGCCTTCGCACGCTGGACCGGCGCGCGGACCTTGCTGCTCGACCTCGAAGGGCACGGCCGCGACGGCGCGCTGCCGGGCGTGGACCTGACGCGCACGGTCGGCTGGCTGGCGGTCATCCACCCGGTGATTCTGGAAATCGCGCCGGGCGCCGTTCTCGCGCAAGCGGTGTCCGCCGTGCGTGAGGAACTCCGCGGCGTCCCGAACCACGGCATCGGTTACGGTGTGCTGCGGTATCTCGGCGACGGGGAATCGGCCCGGAAGCTGCGCGCCGCCCCGCAGGCGGAGGTGCGCTTGAACTACGTGAGCCAGTTCGACCAGGTGCCGGAGGGCGCCGAGGAGATCGGGGCGGCGCACCGCTCGCTGAGTCACGTCCACAGCCTGAGCGGCCCGCGCCGCTACGTGCTGGAGCTGAACGGGCACGTCGCCGACGGCCAGCTGCACCTGGGCTTCATCTACAGCACGAACCTCCACCGCCGCGACACGATCGAGAGGCTCGCGGACGACTGCCGCACGGCGCTGCGAGAACTGCTCGGCCGCGCCTCTGTTTCTTGATATACGGGAGGCGTGGTCAGTTGACATAAGCCCGAAGCGCCAGCAAGGGACCGTCCCTCGCCGGCGCTTCGGGCTCGTGTCGAGTCTCCCCGCGTTGAGTTCAGAAGCCCGCGGCCGGCAGTTGCTCGAAGAGGGAAGGGGCCGATATTCTCCGTTGTCTCGGCCGCTTCACCGGGTTACGATACCAGCATGATCACCGGCCACTTCCCCGATCTGGAAGCCAAGCGCCGCGCTCTCGGCTACCTGGCGGGACGTTTTCCGTTCACGAGTTGGTCCACGGGCCAGATGCTCGTCCCGGAGGCCGCCCTGGCTTTTCTCGCCGTCGAGGGCATTTCGTTCACCGTCGAAGGACCGGCGAAGTATGAGCAAGCCATACCGGCGTTTCGAGGTGCTTCTCCCCCTGCGGTTCAACCAGGGTGAGCCGGTTTCCGAAGCCCTGTTCGGCGGCTTTGTTGTTTCTCAGGAGGATGGTCGTGACAAAACCAGTTCTTTCCCTACTCACACTCGTTGGTCTCGTCGGAGTGCCGGTCGCTAGCGGTGTCGCGGATCCGCCGGCCCGCCTCACACCGGAGTATTGCTGGCTCCACTTCGGCCCGAAAGCCGAGGTGCGGGTGCTGGTCCGTTTGGACGGGGAGGCGGTGACGCTCGAACACTACGCGGCTGGCAAACCGACGGGCCGGAAAGAGCAATTCGCCGATCGAACGAAGTGCAAAGACGTTTCCATCAAAGACAGCGACGGCAAGACCTCGTACGTCATTACTGGAATGAGCGGTACGGTCGTTCGCGCGGGGAAACCGACTGCCCTGACGGCCGATGTGGACATCAAAGGGCCAGTCGCTTACCGGCAGTACTATGATGTTGCGGAGATGGCCACTGACCCGGATAAAGCCCCCACCGCGCACTTCCACGGCCCACTCACGGTTCAGGCTCAAACGATCAACTGGGAGTTGCCGTCCGACCTTGCACTCCGACGGGGTGACGCCGTGACAGAACTCCGCGCATTCGTCGGTACGATGGACCGCAAGAAGGGCTGCTGGGTCGTTGTCCGCTCGGGTGTTGGCAAGTTCCCAGACTTCCCCAAGGGCATTCATCCGGTTGTCGAGGTCGAGTTTCCGCCCAAGAGACAAGGCGACGCGCCGGTGAAGCGGCGTTACGAGCTGAATCAATTCTGCTGAGGGTGTATCTTCCACGGCCCCGTGCGGGTCCCCGATGAAGCCGGGAGCGGCAAGGCGAAGGTCACGTTTTCATTCGACACCTGGAAAGGTGCGAAGGTCGCGCCGAGCCCAATTGAAATCCCGGTAATCGAGGCGAGCAAGGAAAAAGACAAGAAGTGAGCGTCGTGGGCTCGGCGGATGCAAGGACGGCGTGCCCGTAGATCTCGGTGAACCCGGCCGAACCAGGCGCTACACCTGAACGGCGCCGCCCTATTGGTCGCGCGCGACAACAAGCTCTTGCAGCGGCCCCGGCAGGGGAGCTTGGTCGTTCGCCACCTTGAGGAGGGGTTGGGGTAGTGATGCAGTCGATTCGATCCATCTCGCTCCTCGTGCGGGACTACGATGATGCGGTTGCGTTTTTCACCGGCTGCCTCCGGTTCGCCTTGGTGGAAGACACGCCGCTTGGTGATGGGAAGCGGTGGGTTATCGTTGCACCACCCGGCGACAACGGCACCGCGTTGCTGCTCGCTCGGGCAGCAACTGCGGAGCAGGAGAGCCGCATCGGCGACCAGACGGGGGGGAGGGTGTTCCTGTTCCTGCACACGGACGACTTCTGGCGCGACTACCAAGAGATGAAGTCGCGTGGGGTTCGGTTCGCTGAGGAGCCGCGGCGGGAGGCGTACGGCACGGTGGTCGTATTCCTGGACCTCTACGGCAACAAGTGGGACCTCGTGCAGCCACGACTGGTACGGCCCTTATCCGGCGGAGAACCAGACAGATCCGAAGGGTGCGAGTTCTGGAGATAGCCGCGTGCTGCGTGGTGGTTCCTGGGGCCACGATCCGGGGCACTGCCGCGCCGCCTACCGTTTCAGGATCGCGCCGTCGGCCCGCGACAGTCGCTGCGGCTGCCGGGTCTGCTTCCTCCTGGACTGATTTGCCCTTGGCTCTTTGTCCTTTTACCCTCTGCTTTCTTCCTCCCCGCGAAGCAGGGATCCGCGCCGACGATATTTATACAATAGAGACATCTTAATAGGATTTAAGGCTACAGCGTGGTCACCCTATCCGGACCTCGCTGTGGGCTGGCGTCGGTTTCGGTTCGTCAGACGGCATTACCTCCGCGAGCAAGGCGGTACTCGACAACGTTCGCTGCGTCGCACCCACCGACGTCACGACCTGCGCCCTCTCCTGGAATCGCTCTTCGGGGAGGAGGAATTCCGTGAGCGGTCGCGGCGAATCGGGGAGCGCGGGCGGCGTTTCCCGCCTGTCCCCTCATTCGCAGCCTACCCCTATCATGCCATGATGATACGCCTGGCACGATAAGCTGCCCTCTGCTAACATGACTCTCATGAGCGAAGCAACCATCACCGAAGCCGACATCCTGACACAGGTCATCAACCCGGACCGTCCGGGCCTGCCCACGGAGTTGGCGCGTGCGATCCTGGACCTGAAGTTTAACCCTGCGGCGCTTGACCGGATGAACGAACTGGCCGAGAAGAACCGCCAGGGGGCCTTGACGACCACGGAAAGGGCCGTTTTGGAGAAGTATCTGCGCGTCGGCAACTTCCTCAACCTGATCCAGGCGAAGGCCCGCCTGTCCCTGGGCGGTGCTGACACCTCCCCTCGGTGATCCATGGACGAGGGACTGCGACGACAGGTCTGGGACCGCGCGGGGGACGCCTGCGAATACTGCCGGATGCCGCAGTACCTCGACCTCCTCCCCTTCCAGATCGACCACGTCATCGCCGTCAAGCACCACGGCCCCACGGCAGCCGAGAACCTCGCCCTCTCCTGTTACAACGACAACATCCATAAGGGCTCAAACCTTGCAGGCCTGGATCCCGCGACCGGCACGCTCACCCGCCTGTTCAACCCGCGCCTGGACGATTGGGCCGATCACTTCGCCTGGAACGGCCCGGAACTGGTCGGCCGTACCGCCATCGGCCGGACTACTATCGACGTGCTCAACATGAACCTTGCCGAGCGCGTCGAACACCGCCTCCTGCTCATCGAGGTCGGCCTGGTCCCGCCGCCCCCTGCGAGCAGTTGATACTCCCCTCGCAGACTTGCCGTCGGCTATGGCATCCTCCTCCCCCGATCCGGTATCATAACTCCTGACGCGCCGCCCACCGGACCGACTCGCCGCGAGCGGTAAGCCTCCCCCACCCCACGAGTAGACCCGCCATGCACCCCTTCCTCGAACATCAGCTGAACCTTACCCGCCGTCAGTTCTTCGGCCGCACCGGCCTCGGCCTCGGCACCGCCGCCCTGGCGACGCTTCTGCACGGCGACAAAGCCGCCGCCGACGGCCCCGCGAACATCGGCGGCCTGCGCGGCCTGCCGCACTTCGCCCCGAAGGCCCGCCGCGTCATCTACCTGATGCAGGGCGGCGCACCGTCGCACGTCGATCTGTTCGACTACAAGCCGGGCCTCGCCGCGCGCCGCGGCCAGCTCCTGCCGCCGTCCGTGCAGATGGGCCAGCGCCTCACCACCATGACGCAGAACCAGCGACAGCTCATCCTGCCCGGCATCGCCCCGTTCCGCCGCCACGGCACCAGCGGCGCCACTCTCTGCGACTTCCTGCCGCACACCGCGTCGATCGCCGACGACATCTGCCTGATCAAGTCGATGCACACCGAGGCGATCAACCACGCCCCGGCCATGACGCTGTTTCTCAGCGGCGCCGAGCAGCCCGGCCGGCCCAGCATGGGCGCCTGGCTGTCCTACGGCCTGGGCAGCGCCAACCAGGACCTGCCGACCTTCGTCGTCATGACCTCGCGCGACCGCGAGGCGTCGTGCGGCCAGATCTTCTACGACTACTACTGGGGCAGCGGCTTCCTGCCGTCGCGCTTCCAGGGCGTGCGCCTGCGGCCCAGCGGCGACCCGGTGCTGTACCTGTCCAACCCCGCCGGCCTCAGTCCGCAGGTGCGCCGCGGCCAGCTCGACGACCTGGCGGCGCTGAACCGGCTGCGCCACCAGGAGGTCGGCGATCCGGAGATCGTCACGCGCATCGCGCAGTACGAGATGGCGTACCGGATGCAGACGAGCGTGCCGGCGCTGGCGGACCTGGACAGCGAGCCGGCGCACGCGGTGGACCTGTACGGCCCGGACGTGCGCCGCCGCGGTTCGTTCGCGTTCAACTGCCTGATGGCGCGGCGGCTGGCGGAGCGCGGCGTGCGCTTCATCCAGTTGATCCACGCCGGCTGGGACCAGCACTCGAACCTGCCGACGCAGTTCCGCGTGCAGTGCCGCGACACCGACCAGCCGTCGGCGGCGCTGGTGAAGGACCTGAAGCAGCGCGGGCTGCTGGACGACACGTTGGTGATCTGGGGGGGCGAGTTCGGGCGGACGGTGTTCGGCCAGGGCGACATCAACAACCCGCGCACGCACGGCCGCGACCACCACGGCCGCTGCTTCTCGATCTGGATGGCGGGCGGCGGCATCAAGCCGGGGATGACGTACGGCGAGACGGACGACTTCTGTTACAACGTGGTGCGCGACCCGGTCCACGTCCACGACTTCCAGGCGACGGTGCTGCACCTGCTGGGCATCGACCACACGCGGCTGACGTTCAAGTTCCAGGGGCGGCACTACCGCCTGACGGACGTGAGTGGAGAGGTCGTGCAGGGGATCCTGGCGTGAGGGAGAGACACCGGCCGCAGGAGGTTACTCATGCCGCTTGTCGCTCGCCTTGCAGGACACCACACGATCCAGGAATTCCGTGCGGCTGCCACCTTGCGTTACAAGGAGGCCCGCAGGCTGATTGTCGCCGGAGATCGACTGGCCGGAATCTACCTCGCCGGGTACGCGGTGGAAATGCTGTTGAAGGCCGCGTACTTTCGGCTCAAGGGCCGAGGTCCGGTGGACCCGATTACAATGGCTGATCTGAACGACGCCAGGAAACACGCGATCAAGGACCGGGGACTGAACTGGCCTGGAAACCTTCATGACCTCACGCGCTGGCGGGCTCTGCTGATTGAGGAGCGAAAACACCTTGGCAACCCTTACGCCGCCGCGTTCGTCCGGAGCTTCGGCGCGCGTGTGAGAAGTTTATCTCAACTGGCGCGAGCACCTCCGTTACCACACGAACCGGCCACACCAAGGGGAGGCCAATCGAACCCTCGAGGCCCTCGCATGGCTCCTGGGCCAATATCGCTACTTTTAGGAGGCAATTATGCCGCGCTATGTTCTTTCTGCCGGTCTCCCATCGCCGAAACACGATAAACTCGTCAAGAAACTGGTCCAGGAATTCACGGCATCGAGCCCCAACCTCCAGCCTCTGATCCTCGAAGAACAGATCGCACCCACGCGCTCGCGCCACGTCCGTGTCATCTGGGATACCTGGAAGGACTTGACCGACGAGCAACGCACGGCCGTCATCATGGAGGCTTACAAACAGGCGGAGGGGGAGGAGGTCGCCGATCAGATCACCATTGCCGAAGGGGTCACGGCCCAGGAGTCGCTGGCGCTCGGCCTCCTCCCCTTCAAGGTCGTCCCGATGCGGAAGAAGGACGAGAAGGTTTCTCCAGAGGACTATCAGAAAGCTGTCACCGACGAGGCGCGGCGCACGCTCCTCGGTCCCAAGGCCAAGGAACTGCGCTACGCCCGACCGGAGGACGCCGAAGAAGCCTCCAAACGCCTGCAGCGAGCGCTGCCCGGTTCGTCCTGGGCCGTGGTGCAAGAGGTCGCTTCCGAATCGTGAGGCTCGCACCGCCTCGACGGCTGGCCTGGGACAGAGACGCGGCGGCCAACTCCTTCTCCTCGAAGAACAGGTGGCGCAGCGCGGTCCCGGTCTGGTCTTCTTGAAGATCCCGCTTTTCTTGCCAGCCTGGTCAAGGGACTCTGGTCGGATCCGCGTCCGGTTATTACGAAACCTGGGCGGCCCCGATCCCCATGACGATCCGCACCAGGACCCCGAGCAGCTTCGGCAGTTGTCCGATGTGATACTCCTGCTGATCCAGGCGGACCTCCGCGCCTTCCAGCTGCACGAACCGCCACAACGAGCCCGACGTGACGGCCCCGAACACCGCCGGGATCGGGTTCCCCTCCCGTTCGTTGAACAGCCGCGCACCGACCATCGCCGCAATACATTGACCGAGCCCGCTTTTGAGGTTCTCGTTCTTGGCCTCCACGATGGCCGCGACCGGACTGCGGAGGAACTGCTGCTCATGCGAACGGGACAGGATGAAGTCGCAGTAGCCCGCCAGCCCCTGGGCGGGATCGACGGTGAAGTCGATGCCCGAGAAGACGCTGAAGCGATGTCCCAGCTGCGCGCGCAGGCCGCCCAGGAGGGGGGCGATGGCATACTCCGACCGCGCCTTCTCGGTGTTGATGGCCAGGGCCAGCGGAAAGAACTCCGGGAGCAGGGACTGGAGCAACGGGCTGGGCTCGACGTCGGGGACAGCGGGGAAAAGGTTGGGGATGTCGTGCAGCGCCAGCTGGAATTTATCGAGGACTTCCCGGAGGGAAAAATCGCTGTAGGCCATGACCCCGAACCCCCTGCCCTCTCTCAGGAAACGCCGGGGAAAGGGGTCGAATAGATCGCGGTCCCCCTTTTCTTGCCCTTTCTTGCCGGCTCGAACAGGCTGGCTGTCCCGTCTTTCACTGCGGCTTCGAGGACGGGCCGTTGGCCTTGAGCTGTCGGGCCAGCGCCTCCAGGGTCTCTTGGGGGAGCGCCCGGATAACCTCTTCCGCAGACAACCCTTTGAGGCGTTCCTCCACGGGCAACCCCTCCAGCCGCTCCTCGGGGGACAGGCGTTTGCGGAGTTCCTCCGCGGGCAAGCTCGCGAGGAGTTCGTCGATGGTCTGGCGGACGAATTCTTTCAGTTTGTCGGGCATGTCGGGTTCCTCGCTATACGCCTTGAACAGTTGGTACAACAGCGAGCTGGTCTCCTGCGAGTGCGGCCGGTAATGCTCCTGGCCGTAGCGGAGCAACGCCTCCCTGGCACTGAACAAGAGGAGCATGGCGTTGTGCTCTTCCTGCGGCAGCTGATGCACCACGATGACGCGGATACGCAGTGTCACCAATTGGACCTCGTAAACGCCCTCCCGCAGGGACGTCAGCGCCACCTGTTGCGCCAGGTTGTGCGGATAGCGCGCGCACACCGCGAACAGCCGGAAGTCGGTCTCCGGCAGCAGGTCTTGCAGCGACGGGCTGGACTGCTTCCGGTAGTTGACGTAGTGGCCGACCAACTCACACAGCGCCCAGCCGTCGAGAGCCTCCTGGTGCGACTTGAAGGTCAGCAGGTTGTGCGCGGCAAGATCCTCGAAGCCATCGGGCAGCGGTCGCGGGATCGGCCCAGGGCCCTTGCGGATGAGGACGAGGTCGATAAACTGCTGCTTGAGCGACAGGTCTATCTCCGTCTCCACGCCGATGGCGGTGCCCTGGAAGAAGTCGATCCAGGACAGCCCGAACAGCCGGTGCCACGGTCTGGGTTCGCTCATCGGCACTCCGGGCGGTTGTCTGGTCATGCCGTGTCACAGGCCGGCGTACCGGGCGAGTTCTTCGACAGGGAACGCGGCCCGGTTGGCCAGGAACTTGCGACGGTTTTCCAGATACGCGGGCATGTCGAGGGGCATGGCTCGTCCTCCGTTGCGCCTCATCTCCCCCGTTACCTTACCGCCTCCCAGCCACGGCGGGCAAGCGCAAAGCCGGCGCGCACCCCGCGTCACGCACACCCGTAGCGCAGCACGCCGCGCATTTGCTCCAGTGTCACCTGCCCCGCCGGGTACAAAATCCGCGCCAGCCGCGTCAGGTTGCGGATCTGCCGGCCGTTGATCTCCGCCTCGGCCAGCTCCGCCACCGACCCCTCGACCAGCGTCAGCCCCGCCGCCTCCAGCATCGTCTTCCAGATCACCGCCCGCGCCGGCCGGTCCAGGTCCGGGTAGTTCAGCCGCAGCATCACCCGGCTCAAAACCGCGTGGTCCAGCACGTCCGCACGGTTCGTCGTCAGGAACAGGATCCCCTGGTAGTAGTCCAGCAGCCGCAAGAAGCTGCCCACGATCGCCGACCGCTGTAGGTCGTCGCCGCGCTTCGTCAGGAAGATCTCGCACTCGTCGAACTGCAGCACCGCGTTCCAGCGCGCCACGCGCGTGAACACCCGGTTCAGGTTCGCCTCCACCTGCGCCACGTCCGTGCCCAGCTCACCCAGCTCCAGCACGTACAGCGGCCGCCGGGTCTGCTCGGCGTACACCTCCGCCGTCAGCGTCTTGCCCACGCCGGGGTTGCCCGACGCCAGGATCACCACGCCGCCGTGCTTGCCCGCGATCAGGTCGCCGAACAGCCCCTCCAGCGGCGTGCTGAACACCCGCGTCAGGATCGACAACATCTCCTCCGGCAGGTGCAGCTTGCCCATCGCCCGCGTGTCGAACTCGTAGGCCGTCACGTCGTCCACGTCGGCGTAGACGTACGTCTTCGTGTCCAGCGAGAAGATGCGCACGAACGGCAGGCGGCTGACGGCCTCGCGGTTTTGGCCGTACGGCGCGTAGTAGCCGCGGTGCTGCTCCGACACCTCCAGCTCCGGCTCGACGACGCCCTTGCGCGGCAGCTCCGGCGTGCCCAGCACGCGCGACTCGGGCCGCGACCACCAGGCGTACACCGGACGGATCAGCACGTTGCCGGAGATCCGCATCATCTGACCCTGCTCGCGCGCGGTGCGCTCGGCCCGGACCAATTTGAGGTTGAAGTCGGCCGCCGTCGTCTGCATGCGGCGGAAGCCGAACTGGTTGAGGATCTCCAGCACGGTGCGCTCGCGGTGGTGGCCGGTGTCGTCGAGGAACAGGTCGGGATAGATGTAATACGCGATCGGGTAATTGAAGCCACACAGCGACAGCGTGCCGTGCAGCAACACGCCCCGGGTCATGTGGTTGTCGTCCTGGTCGTTGAGGAACTGGACGTTCATGACCACGGGATACCAGCGGCCGTTGAGGAAGATCTCGCAGTTGGGCGACTTGCCGCCGAGGGTGGCGAAGACGGAGCCGAACTCGATGGAGTTGGCGACGGGGGTGTTGTAGACGAGGTCGCGGTCGGCCTTGTTGCCGGCCATGCCGTGGACCTGCATGGCGACGACGGCGCGCTGGTTGGGCGTCAGGCGCGACTCGTCGAGCAGGGCCTTGAGGAAGGCCAGAGGGCACTCGCCGACGTTGAGGATGATGGGGCCCTTGCCGTTGCTCTGCCCAAGCAGGCGCTCGACGGCGGCCCCCTCATCGGCGCTCAGGTTGCTGCGGTTTCTGGTACGCTCGAGGACGTCACGCCCGATCCGGAGTTTCGCCATCTGTCTCTCCGCTGCTGTCGCTGGGTGTCCCGGGTGCCGCTCCCACGGGGGGAACGCCGTTCGGTCCGGCTGGACCTGGAGTATGGGAAAGACGCCACCGGCGGCCGAGGGGTTCGCCCGGGCGCCGGACACGGCGATCTATTCTAGCGGGGTCGGGTAGCCTTCGACAGATCAGCAGCGGCGGAGCCGGGCGGGGTAGAACGGAAGCGGCGAGAGGGACTCCCTGGCGGCCAGAGGGGCCCGTGGGGGCTCCAGGGGACAACGGCCGCCGGGGTCCCACCCCCGCGTATCACGGAGCGCCCTTGACGGAAGCGCGGCGGCGCAAGAAGACGCCCAGGAGGGCTAACGAGGTGATCCCAAAGAAGGCGGCGCTCCCGGCCAGCCATGGCGTCATGGCTGCATGGGTGGCGGCCTCGGCGGCCTTGTCCTCGGCGGCGCGGGGGGCGCGCCGGATCGCCTTCGAGCGGCCGACGAGTTGGTAGCCGTCCGCGACCTTGTCCCAGTGGCCGCCTTCCATCTGTTGCTCCGCCAGCATCTCCATTACCGTGAAGGCCCGCGCTCCAGCAAGTTGCACGGAGCCGAGTTGCGGCCGGTGCCCCTCCAGGTCGGGGTGCAGCGCCAACGTCAGGCCGGTCCGGGCATGGAGGTGGTCGAGGAGGGCCGGTACGGCGGGGTTGAGGCCGCGGACATCCACGCGGACCTGGAGTTTGGGGTCGCGCCGCAAGTAGTAGGGGTCCCCTTTGGCGGTCTTCCCTTCGGCAGCCGCGGGCACGCCGGTCAGGCGCGCGGACAGAACCTTGCTCCCTTTCACGTACCGCTCGTACCGGCGCCACCACTTCTCCCCCTCGACCCAGTGCTGGCGGACCCGCACTTCTTCTACCCCGGCCACCTCCAGGGTCGCCTCCAGGGTAATGTCCTTGCCGTCCACCGCGCGGCGGACCGTCAACGCCTCCCGAGGCTCAGCGCCGCCGGTAGGTCCGTTGTTCACCAAGGGGAAGACCTCAATCGGGATCCCTGCGGGGGCGTTGGTGAAAAACCGGGGCCCTTCGGGGGGCGTGGCGGCGAAGTCGATGGACAGGAGATCCTTGCCCTTGCCCTTGCGGTAGTTCCGGGGCCAGCCGGTCGCCCGGTCCACGGAGACGTACCACCGCTCGGCAAGGCGGGGCGGCACGTCCTTGTCCGGCACGAAGCAGACCCTCCAGCAGTCAGCGCCGCCCACTTTGTGGGCCCCGGTAACGAGGGCGTGCAGGGTGTAGTGCGGGACGGGCGCAGCGCCTCCGGCGGCTTTATCCGGCTTCACCCCGTCTCGGGGGTAGGACTCGACGGCGAGGGTCCACATGTTCCCCGGCTTCCACCCCGCGCTCGGGGAGGGCGCTCCGGAATCCCAGCCTGCGGCCCCTTGCAGCAGGAGCAAGGAGGAGAACGCGGCCAACGACGAACTCACGCGCCATGACTTCATGGGATGCCTTGCAGGATCGGCCCAGCGAGGGAACAGGCTTTCGGGGGCCTCGGAACACGTTCGAGAAGGGCCGCGGCTCTCGCAGTAAGAACCGCCGCGGCCGCCTGCCAACTCGACAGGGACCCCAGGCCACGGTCGCGGGGCGGTGGCCCCGCGACCCGCCGATCTCCGGGAGCGGCGGACCGCCAGCCGTGGCAACCGGCCGTGCTACTTCTTGACGAACCGCTTCCTGGCGTCTTCGACGATAGATCTGATTTTGTCCGTCTCATCCGGTTGCGCTCGGTATTCGCGCCCCGAGAGGTCGCGCAGCAGCGTGATCAGCCCGGCCACCACCTTCTGATGCACGGTCGATTGTTCGCTCCCTTCCTGGATGAAGTTATTCTTCTCGAGCGCGTTCAAGACCTCGGGTAAGACGCTCTTGGCTTTGAGCACGGACAGGCCATCAATCGCGGCCAGGAGGGCGCCGGCGTTCGCGCTGGACAGTGCCACGGCAACATAGTCCGCTGCTTTATACTTCGTGAAATACTGCACGGCGGTGACAGCCTTGTCGCCGTTGGGCGACTTCAGGTCCGCATGCATCGACAGGATCTCAGCCAATGCCCCCCGGATCTCCTGGAGTGTCCCCACCGAGCCCGGTCCGGCCTGCAAGAGGCTGCGCCTGGCACTGTCGCGCTGCTGGACGTCCTTGGCGCCGAGGTCTTCGAGGGCCTTCGACAGAGAGCCCCGGGGTTCGTCCTGGTTCCCCATGGTCGGTAGCCCCTGGAGGGAGACAATGCCGAAGACGGTGAAGGCGAGAATCCCGATGCGCGTGCCGCCTCGGAAAATCATGACGGTCGCTCCTGATGAGTTCGCCCGGAGCCCACGGCGGGCCGACCCGCCGTGGGCTCCGGTCTGATACCATCGCCCCTGTCTCACGCCCGTTCGTTGAGCCTACCACCCGGCATTATCCAGGGCAATGGCGCTGCCGTTGTCGGCCCAGCGCCCGCCCGCCTTGCTGAATTTGAAATGGATCCGCCACAGGAAATCGTCCGAGATGCGGAACCACGTCCCGTTGATCTGGAGCCGGGTGAATTCCTTGCAATGGAAGCGGATCTCGAACGTGTTGCCGTTCGCCCCTTCCACGTGCAACGGGGCTGTCGTCGGGTTGTCGGTGCCGAGCAACGTCCCCTTGCTCGCGCCCGCGTACGGGTTATTGTTCTCATCATTCGCGGTCGCGTCGTCATTCCCGACGAGATTGCCGGTCGGCCAGTCCGGGTAGTTGGTGTAGAACAGGGCGTTGTGGTTGCCGTTGGTCGCGAAGGGGATGTTGGCCGGGTTGATCACTTTTTGCCGTGCCTGCCGGGAGCTATCCCATTTTGCGTTCACGCCGCCGGATAGGTTTACCCCCTTTTGGTACACGTTCCCGTCCGTGCCTGCCACGTTCGGCACGGGGCGGGTGCCGTCGTTAGCCCCTGTGAGATCCGGCACGTCATCCCCCGCAGCCCCGATGATGGCCGCCGGGGCGATGGTGTGGGTGAAATTATACCCGCCCTTCACCGAACAGGCCGCGGCCGTCACGTTCACGGCAATGGGGATGGCAGTGGCTGCCGCAGTGGTCCAGACGACCCAGACGTGCATCGTGTCCACCACGGCGCCGCCCGCTTTCCGCTTGATCTTGACGGTGGTTTTGCCCGTGGTGTCCCGTGGTATCTTGCGCTTGTCCGGGCTGCCCGCGACCGCCTGACCGCCGTCCCAGTCGAACACCCTGGCGAAATTCACCCCTGCGCCGACCGACGCCTTCAACACCACGAAACCGCCCGTCAACTTCGGCGAGACGTAGTGCTTGGCCCCCCCACCGCCGAGGATGCTCGGCACAACGTCCCCCGTCACCCCGGCCTGGCCGGCGTCCGGTACGATCGAGGCCGTGGGCAATGCCTCCCGGATTTCCACGACTGCGTTCGGCGTGGGGCCGAGCACCGCGTTGACCGGGTTGCTCAACGCCAGGTTGAACGAGACGTCGGTCTGCGTCGGGCTGGCGGTGTTCAAGGTTACGTCGAAGGTCTGGCTGGTCTGCCCCGGGCCAAACACGAGGGCCCCCGCCGCGGGTTCGTAATCGTCCGGTGCCACGGCCGTCCCGTCGCTGGTGGCGTAGTTCACGGTCACCTGCTGACTGGACGAAGCGTTGAGGACGGTGACCGTCACCGAGCCGTTCGCCTTGTTGGTCTCGTAAAACGCCACGGGGGAGCCGTTGCCGCCCGCGAACTCGACGGAGCCCGGCGGCGGCGGGTCGTCGTCCATGATCGTGAGCACCGCCGTGCTCGGGGAACCGAGGGTCGCGTTCTGGGGGTTGGTGAGCGTCAGGTTCACCGTCTTGCTCGGCCCGGGGAGCCCGTCCGAGACGATGGTGACCTGGAAGCTCTGGATAGTCTCGCCGGGTGCGAAGGTCAGCGTCCCAGTCGCCGTCTGGTAATCGGCCGGCGCCGTGGCCGTCCCGTCGCTCGTGGCGTAATCGACCGTGACGGTGTTGCTGGAAGCGGCACTCAGCGTCACGCCAATGGTCGCCACCCCGTCGGACTCCCCGACGATGAAGGTGGGGCCGTTAAACTGTACCGTGGGCAACGGGGGGGGGGTCTGGGCGCGTGCCGGCGCTACAGTGCAGAAGCTGGTCGCCACCGCCAGGACCAACAAGGCCAGGCTGTTCCACGGCCGCAACTTCCGTACAGTGTGGCTCATCAATGCGGTCTCCTTGGGTGGTCGGAGTGAGCGGTCGGTTCACCGCTTGCCCAGCCCCACTTCTCAGGCAGCGCGCGAGCGGGGCTGATCCCCTTGAGGCACGACCCCCGCCGGTGTGGCCTTACGTGACCGCGCTGTCCCTTCAAGGACCTGTCTGGGACGGCCCGGCGAAGCCTTGTCCTCTTGTGTGAGTTAGGTGACTATACCATCGTCAGCAAGTTTCACAACTACTGCTCTGCTGTAGCTCTGGCGTAGCCCTGCATATGGAAGGCGGGATGGGCGGCCCATCGTTTCTTCAACGACGAGGGAAAAGCCAAGGGAGGTGAGCGGCGGGCTGAACTCCGCCGCTCACCTCCCTTGGCTTTTCCCTCGTCGTTGAAGAACAAGCATGGCGGTAGGAAATGCCTGTCGCCATGATGGCCTCAACGTCAGCGGAACGAGCCGCGCGGATCAGCCGACAACTGCACGGATCGGCTCGCCGTCGCGCACGATCGGCACCGGCTGGCCGGTCGGCGACAGGTAATGCTGGTGCGGGTCGATGCCCAGCAGTGCGTACACGGTGCAGGCGAAGTCCGCC
>JBBRPS010000059.1:0-21020 GCA_038227745.1 Gemmatales bacterium
CGCTGGCGCGTCGGGCTTGTGGGAGGTTCTTTCATGCCGGAGTAATACCATCTTCATGCGACTCAGGGCGCGGCGGGGCTGAACGCACCTCGCCGCCCTCGTAGAATGCCCCGGACCGACAGCGGCAGAGAACCCGGCCCCGCGCCCCGGGGCCGTCCGTGGCACCCAACCGAGCTGCATAGCCCGATGAACCCCTTCGACACCGCCTCCCCCCTCGACGCCCGCTACTACCTCGCCGACCGCGACTTCTTCACGCGCCTGCACCCCTACGTCTCCGAGGCGGCCCAGATCAAGTACCTGGCGCGCGTCGAGGGGGCCCTCGCCGAGGTGCTGGCCGACCACGGCGTCTGTCCGGCCGAGGCCGCCGCCGAGATCGTCCGCGCCGGCGCCGCCGTCACGCCCGAGGAGGTCTACGCCGAAGAGGCACGGATCCAGCACAACATCCGCGCCCTCGTCAACTGCATCCGCGCCCGGGTCGGCCCCGCCGCCCGCCCCTACGTCCACCTGTTCGCCACCTCCGCGGACATCATGGACACCGCAAGGGCGCTGTGCCTGCGCGAGGTTTCGCGCGCTGTGCTCCTGCCCGACCTGATCGCCCTGACGGGCAAGGTGATCCGCCTGGCGCGCGACCACGCCGCCACGCCGCAGATGGGCCGCACCCACGGCCAGCACGCCGTGCCCATCACCTTCGGCTTCGCCATGGCGCTGTACGTCTCGCGACTCGGCCAGCGCACCGAGGAAATCGCGCGGGCGGCGCGCAACCTGCGCGGCAAGTTCGCCGGCGCCGTCGGCGCCTACAACGCCCTGGCCCTGCTCCGCCCCGCCGACCCGCAGGCGCTGGAGGAGCAGCTCATGGGCAAGCTTGGCCTGGGGACGCCGGAGATCTCCAGCCAGGTCGTGCAACCGGAGTACACCGCCGACTTCGTCTATGCCCTGACATCGTGCTGGGGGGTGATGGCCAACCTCGCCGACGATGGCCGGCACCTGCAGCGCAGCGAGATCCGTGAGATCCGCGACCGCAAGGAGAAGGACGTCACCAGCCAGACCGTCGGCTCCTCGACCATGCCCCACAAGGTCAACCCCAAGGACTTCGAGAACGTCAAGAGCCTGTGGAAAGCGTACGTGCCGCGGCTGCTGACGGTCCTGATGGACCAGATCTCCGAGCACCAGCGCGACCTGACCAACTCCGCCTCGATGCGCTTCGTCACCGAGTTCGTGACGGCGTTTGCGTACAGCGTGCGCCGCCTGAGCCAGACGCTCGACGGCATCGAGCCGGACGCGGCGCGGATGCGCGAGGTGCTTGAGGAGGGCAAGGACCCGGTGGCCGCGGAGCCGCTGTACGTGCTGCTGTCGCTGGCCGGCCACGCCGACGCGCACGAGGCGGCGCGCGTGCTGGCGCGCAAGGCCCGCGCCGCCGGCATCCCCCTGACGCAGGCCATCCGCGAGGACAAGGAACTGACGCCATACCTGGCGCGGCTGAAGCCGGAGCAGCGCGTCGTCCTCGACGACCCCGGGACGTACCTCGGGGCGTCGGTGCAGCGGACGCTGGCGATCTGTGACGAGTGGGAAGCGAGGCTGGCGCGGGCGGCGGCAGACGTGTAGCCGGTTGCCTCCGACAGGAATCACCACCCCACCTCCTATTCCACTGGCGCGGGGTGTGGCGGAGTTTTCGGGCGCGGGAGGGCCGAGCCGATGAGAGCGCAGGGGCTGGGGTTACTGGTGGTGGCCGCGTTGGGCGCCGTGCCGCGGGACGCCGGCCCGGGACAGGCGCCGGCAGGGGGCGGAACGCCGGCCACAGCTTCCGCGGAGGCGAAGGAGGGCGGGCAGGCACTCGGCGAGGAGGCGCGGCGGCGGCGCATCACGGCCGCCGTCCGGACGATCCGGCAGGCCCTGCGCGACCTGCCGCCCGGCGCCGACGCCGCCCGGATCCGCAAGGCGCTCGACCGCATTCAGGAGCGCCTCGTCGAGGAGATCAAGGGCGGCATCGCGGTCGGCCAGGCGGGTATTCCGGAGCGTGAACCGCGGGCGCTCGGGCTAACGGGTCCCGTCCCGGAACCACTCGATCGTGTTGGGGTCGCGCGGCCGGCCGCGCGACGGCCCCAGGCGGATGGCGTCCAGGTCGACCCACGCGGCGAACGCCAGCCCCGAGAGGAATAGGTACGTCGCCGCCGTCGCCGACCACGATTTCGAGCGGAACTTCACCGCGGTGCCGGCCGACTTGCTCAGCCGCGCTCCCATGAAATCGACGCTGTAGATCTCGTCCAGCACCAGGTGGGACAGGAAGCCGAGCATCACGCCGCCGGCCACGAAGAAGCGCAGCCAGCGTACCGAGTTCGGGTAAAGCAGGTAAATGAGCAGACCGGCGATGAACATGGCGGGGATGCTGTGGAACATGCCACGGTGGACCGTGAACCGCTTGAACAACTCCGAGACGCCGTAGCGGATGCCGAGGTACACACCCGCCATCACCACGATGATCTCCTCGACGGGGAAGCCGGCCGTGTGCAGGCGCGGGTAGAGGAAGATTGGAGCGGCGGCCGCCATCAGGCCGAACAGCTCGCGCACCGGCACGCCGCTGTCGCTGTCGAGGTCCGGCAGCACGCCGCCGAGGGCCGTCAGCCCCGCTGCCAGGACCGCGACGCCCCAGTCCACGTCGCCATACAGGATGCCGGCCCCCCCATAGGCGAAGCCCAGGGCGGTCGAGACGGACAGGTGTACCGGATAGCTGGCCATCCCTTGCCTCCCAAGGTCGTTCCCTCGATCCGTTTCGCCGCGGTTCTGCGAACCGCGACTAGAGCGCTTTGCATTCGGGTGTAGCGGGGGCGCGCTTTGGAGTGCGGCGCTCGGCGCCGCTTTCTCTCTTTCTTTCCCTCTGGCCGGGCCGCGGGACTACGAAAGAAAGACCCAAAGCGGCGCCGAGCGCCGCACTCCAAAGCGCTCTAAGCGGGGCTGGTGTCAGGCGAGAATCTCGCGCAGCACATGACCGTGCACATCGGTCAGGCGGAATTCGCGGCCGCCGAAGCGGTACGTCAGCCGCTCGTGGTCGAGGCCCAGCAGGTGCAACATCGTCGCATGCACGTCGTGGAAGCTCGTCACGTTCTCGACCGCGTGCATCCCGAACTCGTCCGTCGCCCCGTAAACGGTTCCGCCCCGAATGCCGCCGCCGGCCAGCCAGACCGTGAAGCCTTCGGGGTGGTGGTCGCGGCCGTCGCGGCCGGGGGCGTGCGGCGTGCGGCCGAACTCGCCGGCCCACAGCACGATCGTCTCGTCCAGCAGCCCGCGCGACTTCAAGTCCTTCAGCAGGCCCGCGATCGCCTGGTCCGTGACGAGCGCGTTCCGCGCGTGCGCCTGCCGCAGCCCGCCGTGCTGGTCCCACGTCCCGTTACTGTTGAACAGGCCGGGACAGTTCACCTCGACGAAGCGCACCCCCGCCTCGACCAGCCGCCGCGCCCGCAGGCACTGCATCGCGTAGGAGCGCTGCGCCGCGTCGGTAGCGTCCAGGCCGTAGAGGCGGCGCGTGGCGGCGCTCTCGCGGCCGAGGTCGAGCACGTCGGGGACGAGCGCCTGCATCCGGTAGGCCAACTCGTAGTTGCGGATCGCCGACTCGACGGCGTCGTCGCCGCCGAGGGCCGCCGCGAACCGGCGGTCCTGGCGGCGGAGCAGGTCGAGCACCTCCCGGCGGCTGCGGCCGCTGCCCGCGGGCGCGGTGAGGTTGTCGAGCGGCCTGCCCTCGGCGCGCAGGACGGTCGCCTGGTGCGTCGCGGGCAAGAAGCCGTTGGAGAAGTTCTCCATGCCGCCGCACGGCACGACGTCGTGGTTGAGGACGACGAAGCCGGGCAGGTTGCGGTTCGCGCTGCCCAGGCCGTACGTCACCCACGAGCCGAGGCTGGGCATGCCGGCGGTCTCGCGGCCGGTGTGGAGCAGGAGCACGGCGCTGGGGTGCAACGGCAGGCCGCCGCGCATGGAGCGGACCACCGCGATGTCGTCGATGCAGGAGGCGATGTGCGGGAACAGGTCGCTGACGGGTATGCCGCTGCGGCCGTGGCGACGGAAGCGCCAGGGGCTGCGCAGCCAGCGGCGATTGCCCTGGTACGTCTGGCCATCGCGCCGGTCCAGCTCCGGCTTGGGGTCGAAGGAATCGACGTGCGAGACGCCGCCGTCCATGAAGCAGAAGATGACGTTCCTGGCCCGCGGCGCGAAGTGCGGGCCGGGGGTGCGGGCGTCGGCGTAGGCGCGGTCGGCCATCAGGGCCGAGAGGGCCAGCAGGCCGAAGCCGTTGGCGCCGGCCGCGAGCACGTCGCGGCGCGTCGGCGCCGGGGACAGCCGCCCGGGACAACCGCGGGCAAGAGGGTTGACGTTTGGTCGCATCATCCGCCTCCTGGAATAACTCTGTCGCAAGTGCGGGGATCGTGGCCGACTCGCTCCGCGAGTCGGGGAAGAGTCCCGACTCGCGGAGCGAGTCGGCCACGATCCGTGCAGTTCGGCGGTGGCCGGCCCGGCACTCAACCAATCTCCGCGAGCGCCTTCTTCTCCTGCTCCGGCGTCAGTGGTTTGCCGTGCCAGTTCGGCTCGGGAAGCAGGTGCGTGATCGGGTAGCCCTTCACCGTCTTCGAGACGATGACGTTCGGCCGGCCCTTCGTCTGCATCGCCCTGTTCAGAGCGTTCACGACTTCCTTCATGTCGTTGCCGTTGATCTCCTGCGCCGACCAGCCGAAGCTCTCGAAGTGCGGCGCGAGCGGGCGAAGGTCGAGCACCTCGGCGGTGGCCGCCGTCTGCTGGTAGCCGTTCTGATCGACGATCGCGACGAGGTTGTCGAGCTTGAACTTGTGGGCCGACATGACCGCCTCCCACACCTGGCCTTCGCCCAGCTCGCCGTCGCCGGTCATCACGAACACGCGCGAGTCGTAGCCGTCGAGGCGCACCGCGAGGGCGTGGCCGACGCCCAGCGACAGGCCCTGGCCAAGCGACCCGGTCGAGGCCTCGACGCCCGCCAGGCGGCGCATGTTGGGATGGCCTTCGAGGGGGCTGCCCATTTTGCGGAGGGTCGCGAGCTGCTCGGTCGGGAAGTAGCCCGCCTCGGCAAGGACGGAGTAGAGCAGCGGGGCGGCGTGGCCCTTGCTGAGGATGAAGCGGTCGCGCTGCGGCCAGTGTGGGTTCTTCGCGTCATGGCGGAGCAGGCCGCCGAAGTAGAGGGCGACGGCCACCTCGACGCCGGACAGCGAGCTGGTGGGATGGCCGGAGCCCGCCGTGGTCGTGCTGGTGATGATGTCGCGGCGGATCTTTTTCGCGATGGTTTGCAGGTCGGCGATGGAGCGGGTGGCAGTCACGGCTGGGCCTCCTGAAAGTCGCGGCGGCTCGGTCTGGGGTCCTTGCAGTTGAGGATATGAGCCGCGGGGGACGCGGGACAGTAAAGCCCACGGGTTGCAACCCGTGGGCTTTGAGGATTACGGGGAAGAGGAGGCAAGCGCGGTCGCTTCCGTTACAATGACCCGAAGGCATCTCACCCCAATGAAGGAGCTCGCGATGCAAGGCAAGGCCTGGCTGACCGTGTGTATTTGCGGAGTGCTCATGACGGCAATCGCCACGGCGGACGAAGCGCCGCTCACCTACCCGGACACCAAGCGCGTGGACCAGGTCGATGACTACCACGGTGTCAAGGTCGCCGACCCTTACCGCTGGCTCGAAACCGACGTGCGCAACTCGAAAGAAGTCGCCGAGTGGGTCGCCGCGGAGAACGCCGTCACCGACGCCTACCTCAAGAAGATCCCCGAGCGCGACGCCATCAAGAAGCGCCTGACCGATCTGTGGAACTACGAGAAGTATTCCGCGCCTTTCAAGGCGGGCGGCCGCTACTTCTTCACGAAGAACGATGGCCTGCAGAACCAGAGCGTCCTCAACGTGCAGGACAGTCTCACCGGCGAGCCGCGCGTCCTCCTCGACCCCAACCAGTGGTCGAAGGACGGCACCGTTGCCCTGGCCGGCCTGTCCGTCAGCGACGACGGCAAATACCTCTCCTACGGCAAGGCCGAGGCCGGCTCCGACTGGATCACCTGGCGCGTCCTCGACGTGGCCACCGCCCAGCCCCTCGCCGACGAGCTGAAGTGGACCAAGTTCACCCACGCCGACTGGACGCAGGACGGCAAGGGCTTCTTCTACAGCCGTTACGATGAGCCGAAGAAGGGTGAGACCTTCCAGGGCCTCGTCTTCAACCCGAAGCTCTGCTACCACCGCGTCGGCACCGCCCAGGCGGACGACGTCGTCGTCTACCGCCGGCCCGACCACAAGGAGTGGGGCTTCCAGACCTCCGTCACCGAGGATGGCCGTTACCTGGTGATCACCATCTGGGCGGGCACGGATAACCGCTACCGCATCACCTACCGCGACCTGGGCGAGCCGCTGGCCATGCCGGTGGACCTGATCGAGACCTTCGAGAACAACTATTCCTTCGTCGGCAACGAGGGGCCGGTCTTCTTCTTCAAGACCGACGTCGAGGCGCCGCGCGGCCGGCTCATCGCCATCGACACGCGCAAGCCGGCGCGCGCGAACTGGAAGGAGGTCATCCCGCAGGTCAAGGACAACCTGACCGCCGTCCACCTGATCGGCAACCAGTTCGTCGCGATCTACCTCAAGGACGCGCGGACGCAGGTGAAGATGTACACGCTGGACGGCGAGTTCGTGCGCGAGGTGGACTTCCCGACGCTCGGCTCGGCGAGCGGCTTCGGCGGCCGCCGGATCGACACGGAGACCTTCTACACCTTTTCCAGCTTTGCCACGCCGCCCAGCATTTACCGCTACGACATGATCACGGGCAAGAGCACGCTGTGGCGGCAGGCGAAGGTGCCGTTCCACGCAAGCGACTACGAGGTCAAGCAGGTCTTCTACCCGAGCAAGGACGGCACGAAGGTGCCGCTGTTCCTGACGTACCGCAAGGGGCTGAAGCTGGACGGCAACAACCCGACGCTGCTGTACGGTTACGGCGGCTTCAACATCTCGTTGACGCCGTCGTTCTCGATCACCAAGCTGGCGTGGGTGGAGATGGGCGGCGTGTACGCGCAGGCGAACATCCGCGGCGGCGGCGAGTACGGCAAGGAGTGGCACCAGGCGGCGGTGAAGCTGAACCGCCAGAAGGCGTACGACGACTTCATCGCGGCGGCGGAGTGGCTGATCGCGAGCAAGTACACGAAGCCGGCGAAGCTCGCGATCCAGGGCGGCAGCAACGGCGGCCTGCTGGTCGGGGCGTGCATGACGCAGCGGCCGGACCTGTACGGGGCGTGCCTGCCGGCGGTCGGCGTGATGGACATGCTGCGCTTCCACAAGTTCACGGCGGGGCGCTACTGGGTGGACGACTACGGCTCGGCGGACGATCCGGAGCAATTCAAGGTACTCTATTCGTACTCGCCGTATCACAATCTGAAGAAGGGGACGCGCTACCCGGCGACGCTGGTGACGACGGCGGACACGGACGACCGGGTGGTGCCGAGCCACAGCTTCAAGTTCATCGCGATGCTGCAACACTGCCAGAGCGGTCCGGCGCCGGTGCTGGCGCGGATCGAGACGCGGGCCGGACACGGTGCCGGCCGACCGACGAGCAAGATCATCGAGGAGGCCGCCGACCAGTGGGCGTTCCTCGTAAAGAACCTGCACATGAAGGCGCTGCTGCCGGGCCGGTGAGCAGGACACAACCCCGAAGCGCCAGCGAGGGACAGCGATACAAGCCCGAAGCGCCAGCGAGGGATCCCTCGCTGGCCCCATATTCCGCACCCCTGTCTCTGAAGCTTCGGGCAGCGGGGTGGGAAGGCGCTCGCCGCTAGCCGCTGGGCGCCAGCGGAATCCTTAGACGCCCCGGGGAAAGGCGCAGTGCGTAGAATCTCCTGGCCGACCTCCGCACGGGCCGTCGGGAGCCTCAGAGACAGGGGTGCGGAATATGGGGCTGGCGCGTCGGGCTTGTATCCTTGGACCCTGGAATGAGCCTTCCCCTATGTCTACCCTGAAAGTCGTGAAGATCGATCACTGTTCCGTGCTGATCACCGACATCGAGCGCAGCCGCCGCTTCTACCGCGACCTGCTCGGCCTGAAGGAGATCAACCGGCCGCGCACCTTCGATTTCGTCGTGCTGTGGTTCGACCTGGGCGACCAGCACCTTCACCTGCTGCTCAAGGATAAGCCCGACACGTTTAGCCCCCGGCACTTCGCCCTGCGCGTCGCCGACGTCGCCGCGGCACGCGCGCATTTCCGCAAACACGACGTGCGGACCGAGGAGACGACGCCTATCCCCGGCGCCGACCGCTTCTTCGTCCGCGACCCCGACGGCAACCGCATCGAGATCATCGAGTGGCTGCGGCCGTATAGTTCCGAGGAGAACGCGCCTCAGTAGGATTAGCAGTACACCACGGCTCGGGTTACGGACTCTGTCAGAAGTTGAACTCGCCGCGGAAGAAGATCCCCTGGATCGTCAGGTCGGCCTGGGCCGCGTCCAGTTCACCGACGCTGAACCACTGCTGATACTCGTAGCCCAGCGAGAAGCGCAGCCAGCGGCCGTTCAGGCAGCGCGCGTAGCTTAGCCCGGTGCGGAAGTCGAGCATCGGCACAACCTGGCCCCGGTCCAGGTGCGTCGCGCCGCCCACCACGACGCCGCCGGGGAAGCGCTGGGTCTCCTCGTAGTTCTGGCTGATTTCGCCGAAGAGGATCGAGCCATCGAGGCGGCCGAACAGCGCCAGGCCAGGGACGATGTCGAGAGCGCGCGTCACGTCGAAGCCGAAGTGCGGGCCGCCGCCGACGAAGTTGTTGCTCACGCGCTGCTCCAGGATCGTGCCGGAGGCGCGCGAATCGTAGTACGAGGCCGCGACGCGCGCCCCGAGCCGCCACGAGAACAACCAGAACGGCGCGACCTCGAAATTCCTGCTGTGGTAGTCGAACTCCCCGAGGTTGGCGTTCAGCCTGCTCTTCAGGAAGCCGGGGCCGAGGACGTCGTAGCGGGGTAGAGTGGTGCTGCCCTGGGAGATCACGGAGGTGTAGCCGAGGACGAGTTCGCCCACGGGGTCGGGGAAGCGGTAGCCCAATTCGACGTGCGGCGAGCCGACCCAGTTGAGGCGCGCCCCAGGGACGGCCACGCCGTGCGTATCGCCGTTCACCGTCACCGGCGCGACCAGGGTGTTGGTGAAGTGCGGGGAGAGGACGCCGATCTCGGCGGCCCCGAACCAGCCCGGGGGCGGACCGGGCAGCAGATCCGGCGCTGCGACGATTACCCCTGGAGGTGCGGGAGCAAAGGGGGAAGGCGGCGCCTGCCAGGCCGGGCCGGGAGGCGCCGGCACCGGCGCGGGTATGTCCACGCGCGGCGCGGACGGACCCCAGCCCTGAGTCCCCGGGGGCGGCGGGGGTGGGGGTGGGGGTGGCGGCGGTTGGGTGATGACCGGCACGGGGGCGGGCGGCGGCGGGACTTGCTGTGCCCCGGCCTGGCCCGACCACGTCAGGACCGCCAGGATGGCGGCGATCGGTCCGAGAGCCTTGCGTACCATGACCAGCCTCCCCAGGACAGTTCGGACACCATCAGGGGTGGCGGTCATACCGCGGCGCCGCGGCCGGGGCAAGGCCTGCTTCGGCGCGAGGGGTCGGGGCAAGGCGGGGAAGGGGGTCGCCGGGCGGAGCCGGCTCCTACGAAGACCCGTAGGAGGGGGCTCCGTCCCCCGATCGAAGCGTCAAGCGCTTCTACGACGACGATTCGTTCTGCTGGGCGACCTCCGCCAGCGGGGCGACCAGGTTCAGGATGTTGCCCATCTGGCCGAGGCGCAGGCCATAGCGGTCGAGGAAGTCCTGCAGAGCGAACTCGCTGTCGAGAGCGTCGCTGCCGTTTTGGCGCAGCTCCTCGGCGAGGTTCGAGAGGATGGAGCCGTAGGCCCTCTCCAGCGTCGGCAGGGCCTGGCGGCAGGCTTCGGGCAGGTCGGGAAACTCCTCGCGCCAGCGGGCCAGCAGGGCGCGCCAGCGCCCCGAGGTGTCGTGGGCGGCGGCGGTGGCCTGCATGTGGGCCAGCTGCTCGCGCTGCACCTCGAGGATCTGCCGCAGCACATCGGCCAGGAGGGGCGTCGGCTCCGTGGGTGCGGGGACCGCGGCGACTGGGAGGGAAGTGACGTCGAAGTGGGATTGCATGGCGTCCTCGGCACAGCACAAGGGGCGGCCCCGGCACAGTTCGCGGGCGCCCCACGCCATGTGTTATACCAGGCGGCGCGCCGCCGCAAAAGGGCCTACCGACCGCCACGCCCCCGGCCCCGCCCGTCGCCACCGTCCCGCGGAACGGTTCACACGAACACGGCGACTTCTTCCTCGTTCAACGGCAGGGC
Source organism: Gemmatales bacterium (assembly GCA_038227745.1). Lineage (GTDB taxonomy): Bacteria > Planctomycetota > Planctomycetia > Gemmatales > Gemmataceae > DASPXY01. The sequence goes on from JBBRPS010000059.1 coordinate 10,335, forward strand.
GAACTCGCAGCCGACGAACCAGGTGCCGTCCGACTGGTCGGTCACGTGAACCACCCGGGCCAGCACGGTGCGACTGCCGCCGTGGCCGGCGCTGAGATCGACGGCCAGGAACGTGCCCGGCTTGAACGGGTAACAGATCAGCAGACCGACGCCGCCGGCGGAGATGTCCTGGACCGTGGCGCCCCACGAGATGGCGTCGGACAGTTCCAGGGGGCGGGACAGGGCTTCCAGGCTGCAGGCACGGCGGACCGAGGCGCGGCGGTCCGGCCGGACGCCACGGGGCGCGGCCTTGGCCTCGGCAAGGACAGAGGGTTTGCTCATGGGGGCCTCTTCCACGGGTTTCGCGAGGCGTCTGCCTCGAAACCGGGCCGAGTCCCTGTCCGGCGGACGGGGCCACGGTTCGGTCACCGCAAAGGTAGGTCGCACTCGCGGCACGGTCAAATCGGGACCCGCCTGGCGAACGCGATCTCCCCCTACCTCGTGTCCTCCTGCAAGGTCCAGGCCGATCGAGCGCTCCGGCGGCCGGGAATACGGGTGGTACATCGACATGACTACCTCTCGTTGTTCGCGCCGGCACGCCCGGTCGGGCGGGCATGCCCTCACCTCTCAGATAGCCGCGCCCGCCCCGACCCGCCACCGGCACCTCGCTGCCCCACTCTCCCAGCCTTCCCCGTCATGCGGACAGCCGACAGCGAGGACTTTCGCGGTGGAAAAAAGCGGAACCTTCTGGTATCGGGATGGTCCGTGCCCGGGGGGTCGCCGGAGCGATTTCCGCCGCCCCCGGCCGGCCCCCGAAAGGAGGGAAGACGCGTGTACCGCCCCCGACCATGGACGGTTGTGCTGCTGGTCGTGGTGACCGGCGTGGTGGTGGGTTTCTCCCGGTTCGGCGAGCCGCCGCAACCTCCCCCGGTGCCGCGGATCGTCGAGGGGCAGGACGAGGCGGAGGAGGGCGCCCGCTACCTCCGCGACTGGGCCCTGTACCTCGACGCGGAGATCAACCGCAGCACGGCGCAGGCCGTCCCGCTGCCGCCGCTGCACGAACTGCCCCCTCTCCCCTCCGAGTTCCTGCCGCCCAGCGCCTCCGTCGAGGCAAGCCTTGACGCGCCGGAGACCGACGGCCCTGTCTGAGCGGGCAGCCCACCGCGTTCGCTGGAAGTGCTTCGCCGCCGTATAACGACGGGGAAGCTCGCCCCAACCCCTGGAGACCGCACCGATGGTTCAGCAGATCACGCCGCGCGAGCTGGCGCGGCGGCTGGCGAACGACCAGCCGGTCTACCTGCTCGATGTGCGCCAGCCGTGGGAGAACGAAACCGCCGCCCTCCCCGGCAGCGTGCTGGTCCCACTCACCGACCTGACCGCCCGCGCGGAAGAAGTGCGCCCCGAGCCGGGCGCCCTGCTGGTGGTCTACTGCCACCACGGCGTGCGCAGCCTGTCCGGCGCGGCGCTGCTGGAGCGCCTGGGGCACGCCCAGGTCGCCTCCCTCGTCGGCGGCATCGAAGCCTGGTCCCTTGAGGTCGATCCGACCGTGCCGCGCTACTGACGCGCCGGTCACTTTCCCGCCTTCGGCGACGCGGCCGGCAACTCCTCAATGCGGATGTCCTTGTAGAAGACCTTCGCCCTGCCGCCGCCGTGGATCTGCAAGCCGATGATGCCCGTGCGGTCGATCTTCGGGTCTTTCTCCATGTAATCGACGGTCAGCTCGCCGTTGAGCCACAGCCGGATGCGCGGGCCCTCACAGCGGATGGTGTACTCGTTCCAGTCGTCGTGCCGGACGACCTTCTCCAGGAGCTTCCTGTCCGGCTGGGCGAGGACACGGTTGCGCCGCGACTCGTCGTACAGCGCCCCCCAGTAGTGCTGACCCACGTCCGCCTGGTAGCCGCTCACTTCGTGGTGTTTCGGGATCCGCTTCGTGCGGAACTGGACGCCGGCGTTGGCATGCTTGCGGTCGCCGAGCAGCTTGAACTTCACCTTCAGCTCGAAGTCGCCGTAGCTCTTCGTCGTGCAGAGGAATTCGTTGCGGGGCACGACGCGCTCCAGCGAGCCGCCGACGATGGCCCCGTCCTCGACCCGCCAGGTGTTCTTCGTGTCGCCCTCCCAGTCGCCGAGGGTCTTGCCGTCGAACAGCGGCTTGCCGTCCGCCCGGCAGTCCGGGGGCTGGCCGAGGGTACACAGCGCACCGAGGAAAAGACTGGTCGCGAGGAGTTGACGCATGGTTCGGTCCGAGGTTGGAGGTTCGAGTCACCGTGCCGCACGGGGAGTATACCGACCGCGAACGCAATGGGCAGCCGTTCGACCTTTCCTCTTGTGCGATCGGCTTTGCTCCGGTACAAGCCCGGCCATCACCGTCCCAGCCGAACCGCGCGCCGGCCCTCGCCCGTGCGCCCGTCGAAAGGGGGTTGCCGTGCGCCGCCCGCCCGTCCGCTCGCTGCTCCTGTGGGCCCTGCTGCCGACCTGCAGCGGTTGCCTGTTCGTGTACACCCGGGAGGAGACCGTCCGCCCCGGCGAGGCGAAACGCCAGGTGGAGTTCCAGTCGGAGACCGCCGCCCAGCTCTTCGCCACCGCCGTGGACCAGCGCGTCAAGGGCCGGGACGCGCACGCGGGCACCTTGGCCATCCCGTTTATCGCTTACATCGAGACAACGCGCAAGGTGTCCGAGGCAGCGTTCTACAACGACGAGGTGACGGCGTGCGACACGGACAATGACGGGGTGATTACCGATACCGAGGCGGTCGCCTACAGCCGCCGGTATGGGGTGAACTGCGACTTGAAGGCGGACCAGAACGTGCTGGTGCAGACCGGCTTTGTCCCCATCTCCTCCGGGCGCGACCCCTACGAGGTGTTCTACCCGCGGCCGTACGCCACCCCACCGGAGCTGACGTTCCCGGCCGGAGCGGGCGTGGACCTGCAGACTCTGGAGCAGTCGCCGCACGGTTTCCGCGTCCACGTGACGCCGGACAACCATTCGGGCCTGGTGAGCTGGAAGGCGCGGGGGGTGGCGAGTCCCGCTCCGGGGGCGGCGCCGGCCGCCCTCGCGGTGCCGACGGGCGAAGTGCCGAAGGGCGAAGTGAAGTGAGGTGAGGTCAGGACAAGCCCACGGGCCGCGCCCCGTGGGCTCCGTCGCTCAGCACAATCCCGGGATCGGGTCGGCGTTGTAGACGTGGTGCGGCCGTTCGAGCTGATCGTACCACTGGGCGGTGCGCGGCACGCCGAGGGCCTCGTAGATCGTCGCCGCCAGGTTCTCCGGCGTCTGCGGCTGCGTGGCGGGGTGGCCGCCCTGGCGGTCGCTCGAGCCGATCACCTGCCCGCCGCGCACGCCCCCGCCGGCGCAGAACACCGTCTGCACCGCGCCCCAGTGGTCGCGGCCCGGCTGGCGGTAGTGCTGCGGCAGCGTCGAGATCCGCGGCGTCCGTCCGAACTCCCCCGCCATCACGATCAGCGTCCGCTCCAGCTGCCCCGTCTGCTGCAGGTCGTCGAGCAGCGCCGAGAGGGCGCGGTCGGTCGGCGGGAACAGGCTGTCCTTGAGGCGCGGGAAGATGCTGCCGTGCAGGTCCCACGACTCGTTGTTGCCGAGGTTCACCTGCACGAAGTTCACGCCGACCTCGATCAGCCGCCGCGCCATCAGCAGCGACCAGCCGAAGCTGTTGCGGCCGTAGCGCTCCTGGACGCGCAGGTCGGCGTTCGTCACGTCGAAGGCCCGGCGTGCGCGCGCGTCCGACAGCAGCGACAGCGCCAGCTCGCGGTTGCGGTCGAACGTGCTGACCGCCGGGATGGGGCGCCCGGGCCGGTGCCGTTCCACCGCGCCGAGGAGGTCCACGCGGCCGTCCATCTGCCCGCGGTTGACGCCGTCCGGCAGGGTGAGGCTGGGGGCGCGGAAGGGCGAGTCGTCGCGCACGTGCGGCGCCTCGGGCTGCATGGTGAAGGCGTACTCGGGGTAGGCGCCGTAGATGCGCGACCGGAACGGCGCGGCCTCGACGAACCACGGGTCGCGGCGCGGCCCCATCTGGCCGGCGAACTGGCCGGGAATGACGCGGCCAGTCATGTGGGTCAGCTTCTCGGGCAGGACGACGGCCGGCGGCAGCGCGCCGCGGCGGCGCGTGACCTGGCCGGCGACGGCGGCGATGGACGGCCAATCGACGGGCGTGGGGCGGTTGGCGTCGAAGCCCGGCGGCATGGCGGTGCGGCCGGTGAGCATCATGGCGTGGCCGTGCGAGTGCGAGTTGGACGGGTGCGTCAGCGAGCGGACGAGCGCCCAGAGGTGGCTGCGCTGGGCGAGCAGGGGCAGGTGCTCGCAGATGCGGACGCCGGGGCTGCGCGTGGCGATGGGTCGGAACTCGCCGCGGATGCCGTCGGCGGCGTCGGGCTTGAGGTCGAAGCTGTCCAGTTGCGACAGGCCGCCGGACAGGAAGATGTAGATGACCGAGCGGGCGTCGTGGCGCTGCCGGACCGCGTCGGCGGAGACGGCGCCGATGAGGGACTCGCCGAGCAGCCCCGAGGTGAGGCCGCCGACGCCGAACTTGAGCCAATCCCGACGGTCCCCGTACACGTCGCGGCGTGTCATGTGTCGCCCTCCGTCGCAGAGATCGAGAACGACCGCTCGCCCTTCGGCGGGGGAGCAGCCTTAACCCTCATGATAACCTACCTGGGGCGACAGTCATTCTCCTTTCTCGGCACTTTATGGCGGCAAGCAGCCTTGCTTGTCGCGCTGGGGGCCGTTTCGCCGAGGTTCTGCGAACCGCGGCGAAACGAAGGCGGATCGGAAATGAGGGTTGGCCTCTCAGCCCTGCCCTTCAATGCGGTTGCGCAGGGTCCGCAGGCGGGTGTTGAGCGCGTTGTCCGCCTGGGACGGTTGCGGCGTCGTCGGCCCCTGGCGGCGCTCCACGATCTCCTCGCGGAGCTTCTGCACCGGCGCCAGCCGCTCGCGCATCCCCGCCTCGCGCTGCACCCGCTCCAGCTCCTGGCGCATCTCCTCGCGCACGCGCTCCATGCGCGTCCGCTCCCGCGCCAGCTCCGCCCGCTCGCGCGAGTTCTGCAGTTCCATTTCGCGCGTCGTCTCGTCCAGCTCCGCGTTCCGCGCCCGCAGCAGCTGGATCTCCTTGGTGAGCTTCTGCCGGTCCGTTTCGAGCTGGCGGCGGAACTCGGTCAGCTCCGCCTCGTAGCTCTCCATCTCGGACTCGTTCATGGTCTTCTTCGCTTGCGGGCGCTGGGCCTCCTCCAGGAGGACGTCCTTCTCCTGCAGCAGCCCGCGCAGCGACGCGACGGTCGCCCGCAGTTCCGCGAGCTCCTCGGTCGCGCGCGCCTCGGCGGCCGCGGGGCGCTGCGCCGCCTCGGCCAGCGCCTGGTCGCGCTCGGCCAGCGCCTGGTCGCGCTCGGCCAGCGCCTGGTTGTGGATGGCCAGGAGCTCGTCGCGCTCGGCGAGGGCCTCCTGGAGGCGCTCCTGCCCCTCGCGGAGCGTTTCGGTCTCCTGGCGCAACGCCTGCAGCGCGGCGCTCTCCCCGGTGCGGAGGGCCTCCTGCATCTGCTTCAGCTCGCCCATCATCCGGACCAGGCCGTTGCGCTGCTCGCGCAGCAACGCCTCGGCCTGGGCGATGGCCGCGGCCTTCGTGGCCAACCGGGATGTCATCTCGGCCTCTTCGTTGGCCCACTCTTCCCGCATCTTGAGGCTCTCCTTGTGTTCGTGCTGCATTTGGGCGAAGCCGCGCTTCAGCAGCTGTTGGTTACGGGCCACCTGGCTTTCCTGCGCCTCGAGTCGACCCTGTCTCTCGTGCAGCCGCGCGGCGAGGGCCTCCAGCTCCTGCCGCCGCTCCTCCAGCCGTTGCGCCTCCTCGGCCGCTTTCCCATCGGGCCCCGCGGTTTCGCCTGGGCCGCGCTGCTCCGCGAGGCGCCGCTCCTCCTCCCGGCAGCGCTGCTCGAACTCCTCCCGACGGCGGGTGATCTCCGCCTCGGCGTCCGCCTGTCGGCGAGTCACGGTTTCCTCGACCTCGGCCTTCTGCCGGGCCAGCGCCTGGGTGAATCCGGCCTGCCGCCGCACCAGGGCGTCCTCCGCCCGCGCCATGCGGGCGTCGAGGTCCGCGGTATCGCGCGCGAGCAGGTCGCGGTCCTGGGCCAGTTCGCGCTCGGCCAACTCCAGCTGGCGCAGGCGCTGGTCGCAGTCGCGCACGCGCGCCCGCAGGGCCGACGCTTCCTTCCTCAAGGGGACGGGGACAGGGGGAAGAGCGGAGTCCTCCAGCGACAACTCCTCTTCACCCGAGTCGCCGTTCAGGCGGCGGCGCTGGGCCAGCGCGATCCGCGCCAGGTTGCGGCGCGAGCGCTGCAGCCGCTCCATGCGCTTGACGTCCTGGGGCCGTGAGCCGGGCTGGCAGGAGGCCGGCAGGTGGACGCGGAAACTGAACGGGCCGATCTGCAGGATGTCCTCGTCGCGCAGCGTCGCCTCGAGGACCGCGTCGCCGTTGAGCCGCGTTCCGGCCCGGCTGCCGCAGTCGCGCAGCGTGTAGCCGTACGGTCCGCGGTTGATGACGCAGTGCAGGCTGGAGACGTCCGGGGCCTCCAGGCCGAGGTCACAGCCCCGCGCCCGGCCGATGATGAGGACGTCGCGGTCCAGCAGCCGGCGCTTCTTCTCGCTGGTGCCGTACAGCAGCACCAGCGCCGGCCGGTTCAGGTCCACAGGGTCGTCGTGTTTGCTCGCCATGTTCGGTTCCCGTACGCCGGACGGCCGGCGACCCGTCGGCCTCACCGGGGCTCGCGGGGACACGGCCGGTAACACTCAGGGGTGGTTAGCGCCCGAGACGGCGGCAGGCAGGGGGGGCCTGCTCACGCCCTCTCTACCGTGGCGCGATTCCTGCGACGGGCTCTGAAGTACTATAGCTCAGAAAAATGGGGTGTGCGGATTCCCGTACGCGCGCGGGGAGAGAGGGACTTTCCGTCCCGTCCCGCGTCTACCCGGGTCGCATTGTCGGTGCCTTGATGTGTTCCTCGGGGGCCGCGGGCGCCCCGTCCGGCAGTGGCAGCGGCACTTCCCGCGTGGGCGGCGACTGCCGCCACAGCAGCAGCAGGACGGCCAGGCCGATCAGCGGCGTCACGCCGGCCAGCGCCAGGCCCTCCGAGTAGTTCCCCGTGCGCTTGATCGAGTCGCCGACCGCCTCGTGCAGCAGGGCCATCGCCAGCCAGTTGATGCACCCCAGCGCTCCGGTGACCTTGCCCTGGTGGCGGATAGTCAAATCCTGGCTGAACGAGTAGTAGATCGGGAACAGGGCGAGTGACGCGAAGCCGATCACCAGCAGCACCCCCAGCAGCAGCCCGCCCGGGGACAGGAAGCTCACGACCAGGCTGAGCGTGGTGAGCGCGGCGCAGACGCCAAACACGGTGACGCGGCTCCAGTGGACCGCCATCCCCAACCGGGCCAGCAGCAGCACTGCCACCCCCGACGACAGCGCGCCGACGTCGGTCGCCACGTAGTAGGCCAGGGTGAACCAGCCCGCCTCGGCCTGGCTGTAGCCGTGCTGCGTCCGCAGGAACAGCGGCAGCCAGGCACGGAAGAAGTGCCAGGTCGTGTTGATCGCCACCACCAGGACCACCAGGGTCCAGAAGCGGAAGAAGAAGATCCGCCGCGGGAACTCGTGGTCGTCCCCTGTCGCCTGGCGCAGCCAGAGGAACACGCCGCCGATGCCGAGCGCCGTGACGGCCGCCTTCACCGCCAGGTGCAACTCGGCGGACTCGGTGCGGACGCGGACCACCGTGTCCACGGCCAGGAGCAGGATCAGCCAGGCGAGGATGCTCACCAGGGTCGGCCCCGAGGGCGGCGTGCGCGCGACCTGGAGATCGTGGCGGCCGACGGCCGGCAACCACAGCAGTACCCAGGTGATGCCGAAGACGCCCACGGCGAGGAAGGGCGGCCGCCAGCTGCCGGTCAACTCCGACAGGCCGAGGACGATGAGCGGCGTGATGATGGCGCCGATGGCGGCGCCGCTCTGGAGGATGCTGTTCCCCAGCGTCCGCTCGCGCGGCTCCAGGATGTGCTGCGTGGTGCGCAGCGCGCAGGGCCAGTTACCCGCCTCGAACAGGCCGAGCAGGGCGCGGCAGGCGAGGAGGTGGCCGAAGGTCAGCGCCAGGCCGGTCCCGAAGCCGGCGGCCGACCACCCGAGTACCGCGGCGGGGTATAGCCAGCGCACCGGCCAGCGGTCCGCGAGCCAGCCGAACACGATGGCGCCCAGCGCGAAGGCGAACGCGAACGCCGACTCGAGCTGGGCGTAATCGCGCGCGTCCATGCCAAACTCCGCCATGATCTCGGCCGCGGTGAGGTTCAGCGTCAGCCGGTCCATGTAGTTCAGCATGGTGGCCAGCAGCAGCAGGCCACAGATCCACCATTTCCAGGCGGGGCGGCGCGGCGGCAGGGAGATGTCGGGCAGGGTGAGGGGCATGGTACTCGGCGGAGTGGGAGGCGCTACTTGAGTTCCTTCACGCGGAGGCGGCGGAACTCCACCCGGTCGGTGTGGCTCTGCAGGCCGATCCGGCCCGTCGTCCGTGCCAGCCCGGGATGCTCCTTCGCCACCGCCGGATCCTGGCGGTAGCGGTCGAGGTCGGCGTCCACGATCTTTTCGCCGTTCAGGACGATGACGACGTGCCGCCCGTCCGCCCGGATCGTCATCGCGTTCCACTGCCCTGCCGGCAAGCCGGGGCGGCCCGTCGGCGGCACGACGTGATAGACCGCCCCCGTGTGCTGGTAGGGACGAATCTTGCTATAGCTCGGATGGCTGTCGTCCAGGATCTGGATCTCCATGCCGACCCGGCTGATGTGGCCCTTCTCGGGGGCGCGGATGTAGACGCCGCTGTTGCCGCCCGGCTTGAGGCGGTATTCCAGGCGCAGCTCGAAGTTGGCGTACTCGCGCTCCGTCCCCAGCCAGCCGCCGCCGTTGCCCTGGCAGACGATCGTGCCGCCCTCGGCGGTCCACACGCCCGGCTTGCCGGCGTACTGTTTCCAGCCGCGCAGGTCGGTGCCGTTGAAGAGCGGGACGAAGCCGTCCGCCTTTTCCTTGTCAACCACCGGCCCGGCGTTCGCCAGGCACGGCACCAGGGCCGTCAGAAGGATCGCGATGCGGCGCACGGGAGGTCCCTCGGCAGGAGAGTGAAGGCGGGGTGGTCACGGCATGCGGCGGCAGCCCGGGGCGCCGCAGGGGGGGCCGCTGGAGTTGCAGCCCATCGGCAGCGAGGCCGGACTGTTGGTGGGTTTCGCCGGCAGGCTCAGCAGGCGCTCGACGCGGGTGGCCTCGCACTCGGGGCACTGGACCTCGTCGCCGTTGAAAACAAGGGCCTCGAAGGTGTGTTCGCACTGCTGACAGGTGTACTCGTACAGGGGCATGGGTGTCCTCCTCGCGGAACTCAGGGGAAGGCTCGCGGTGGGCTTGCCGTTTCGCGCCGGCGGCCTCACGACCGTCGTTTCTTGTAAATCTCGCTGGCGCGCATCAGGATCTGCCGCTCACTGTCGGTCAGGCTCGCCTGGCCGGAGCGGGCGACCTTCTCCAGCACGGCGTCGAGCTTCGCCTCCAGCTGCTCGTCGATGTCGTTCGGGGCGGCGGGGGACGGGGCGGAGGTGGTGACGGCCTCGGAGGGCCGCCGCTCGTCCTCGCGGAAGACGCGCAGGCGCGGCCGCGCGCGCTGCGCCTTCCACTCGCCGAACCACGAGAAGGAGCGCAGCAACCGCCAGTGCAACTTGTAGTAGGTGAACGCGAACGCCGCCCCGCCCAGGTGAGCCGACACCGCGATGCGGGTCTTCAGTGACTGGTCGCCGACGGCCTGGTGAACGAACAGGACGGAGTCCTGCAGCACCTGGAAGACGACGGCGAACCACAGCGGCACCGGCAGCACGAAGAACAGCAGGATCGTCCGCTGCGGGTAGTGCAGGGCGCACAGCACCATCACCGCCGTCACCGCCCCGGAGGCGCCGAGGCAAAAGCGGTGGCCGGTGAGGAGCCCCGCGGCCATGTAGGCCAGGGCGGCGACGACCGCCGACGTCAGGTAGAAGGCCAGGAACTCGCGCGGGCCGTACATCTCCTCGATGTCGCCGCCGAACATCCAGAGGAACCACATGTTGAACAGGATGTGGAGGTAGAAATACCCCGGCGCGAAGCCCACCCCCGGGTCGTGCAGGAAGGCGTAGGTGACCAGGCGCCAGACCTGGCCGTCGAGCACCTTCTGGGTGTCGAGGATCAGGGCGTCGGTGAACGGGCCGGGCGTCCACCACAGGACGAAGTTCGGCGGGCCGAACGGCACGCGCGTGAGGAGCTGGACGGCGTAGATCACGACGTTCAGGACGATCAGCCACTTGCAGACCTGGCCGCGCAGGTGGAACGAGTCCAGGAAGCTGGGCCCTTCACGGCGGTAGTATTCGCGGTCGTAGATACCCATGGACCGTCCCTACGGCTGGAGCACAACAGGACTGGATCCCTTTGTATCACATCCCGTGGCGGAAAGGAAAGGGAGGAGGGCCAGGCGAACGGCCGGCGTAAGCCGGCTGGTACTGCAACCCCGTACTGCAACCCCCATGGGGTGACGTACCAGCCGGCTTACGAGATCGTCCAGCTTTCAGGGGTTATAGGCTAAGGGGTTACGGCGAGGCAGCTTACGCCGAAAAGGAGGGGGCTACGGCAGAGTTCGCTAGGCCCTCTTGCCTGCCCTCCGTGCCGTTCCCCTCGC
>JBBRPS010000060.1:0-20977 GCA_038227745.1 Gemmatales bacterium
ATGTGGAGGCGGCGTGGCCGGAATACAACGAACGCTACGCCCACCCGTTTCAGTGGACATGGACTAATCCCCAGATGCGCCAGTGGTTCGCTCGACACGCTCCCTAATTCCTTGCAGAACTTCCGCAGCGGGACACTAGCACGACGGCGTCCGTGGCCAGCTTGACCGCCCGCTGTGCGTCACCCATTGCGGGGTCGGGATTCGTCACCAGTGCCCAGGCCTGTTTGTTCAGCGACCAGGCACGCCGCGCATCGGGCTGCAGGATCTGGATTTTCCAAGGACGCTCCAGGAACCGCTGGCCAGGTTCGTCGGCCTTGGCCGCCGGCGGAAACTCGGGCCAGCTCCAGTCCAGGCGCATCGCCTTGAGGCGCACGCGGATGGCGCGCAGGTCCCAGACGTGAATCGCCCTGGCGTAAGGGGCCGCCACCACCAGCTGCGTTCCGTCGGGCGTGAAGCCCATCCAGCGGGCCCGATCGCCGTGCGGGTCTTCCAGCTTGGCAACCGTTCGTCCGGTGGCGACTTCCTTGAGATGAATGACGGCCGGCGCCATTTCCAGGGCCATCATTTTGCCGTCCGGAGAAAAGGCCACGTAGCCGGGGTAGGTATTGACATCCCGGTCCAGGCGGCGGATCGGCTGCAAGGTTTCCACGTCCCAAAAAGTAAACGCGTCGCCCCGGCAGATGATCAGAGCGCGGCTGTCGGGGGCGAAGAACATGCGCGTCTGGTTTCCCACAACCCATTCGCGGACCATCTTTCCGGTTTTTGCATTCCAGAGCAGGACCCGGTCCGCGAGCCAACCGGCGCTCGCTACCCAGCGGCCATCCCGACTGAGGGCGACGTGGCCGGCGTATGGGTGCAGGAAAAGCTCGCCCCGAACGGGTTCCGCCTTGAGGTCCATGAGCAGCCCGGCGCCTGACGTTTCACTGACGATCGCCAGCGTATGGCCGTCCGGACTGCGCGCCATCCGAGTCGGAACGAAGGGCAGGGTAATCTTCCGTGGCGGACCCAGGCGAAGGTCGTTGGCGGGTTCCTTACTGACCTGAATCGGCCAGCGCTGCAGTCCGGTGAAGCCACAGGTTAGCAGTTCACGGCCGTTGGGCTGAAAGAGGACGCAAATGCTTTTGGAAGGCAGCACGGCAAGTTCCCGCCCGCTGCATAGATCCCACAGGCGGTCGCCTCCGCTGCCCATGCCCAGCGCCAGCAGGCGGCCGTCGCGACTGATGTCGCCCTCGCGGTAAGTCCCTTGGCCGGCGCCCAAGCTGCTGACGATGGTTCGGTATTCGCGGCTTGCCGTCGCTTCCAGCAACTGTAGCCGCTCGCTGCCTTGCCACATGAATCCCAAATGCTGGCCGGTGCTGCTGAATCGAGGATCTCCCTGGAGCGGCAATTGCATGAGTTGCCGTCCCGTGGCAGGATCCCAAAGGCGCAGGACGCCATCCCAGCCGCCCGATCCCAGGAGAGTGCCGTCCGGATGGAAGGTCAGTCTCGTGACCTGTTCCACATGCCCCTCCAGAATCGCCAGCTTGCGCTGCGTGGTCACGTCCCAGATTTGAATGCGTGGGTCGGATCCTGCCACGGCGAGGCGGGTGCCGTCGGGATGCCAGGCCACGACCTGATTGATCATCGAACCCACCGGCAGATCGGCGACATGGCTGCCCTGGGCGGAGTCATAAATGGAAGTGATGTTGTTGTTGGCATAGCCGACGGCCAGCTTGCGGTTGTCCGGATGAAAGGCCAACATCGACGTCTTGGCAGGCAATCCCCAGCGGCTGGTTTCCTGACCGCTTGCAACATCGATGCAATAGACCCAGTCGTCCTTGATGACCGCCAACTGCCGGCTGTCTGGACTGAAGTCGCACCACAAGCACGGCCGCGGTTGTTCCTGGAGGAGCGGCTTCCCATCGCCGACGCGCCAGATTTGCAAGGCGCGCTCCTGGTCGAGCATGGCCAGAAACTGCCCGTCCGGACTCAACCAAAAAAAGGCGCTCTTCGCTTTCGTTTTGAAGATGCGGACCTCCTTGTTGTCCGGGACGCGATGGATGCTGACGATGCCCTGATCATTGACCTGCGCGTACGTTTGGTATTGAGCATCGAAGGCGAAACTGCTGGTGCCGGCGGGAACCGGATGCAGGCTTGGCCCGCGGCGGATGTCCGGCAGGGCCATGGCAGCGATAGCCTCATCGCGCAGCCGTTCGTCGGGCCGGATGCGGGTGGCTTTTTCCAGGGCGTCCAAGCTGTCGAGGCGTTGGCCCATCTGCCGGCTGAAACGGCGGGCGCGGGCCTGTTCGTAGAGCGAGTCCCACAACTTGTCCTTGGCGTCGCGCTCGCTCTGTTGGGTCGCCGCCAGGGCGATTTCTTTGGCTTTCAGAGCTTCCTCTTTCTGTCCCGCTTCCTGTACAGCCGTGGCTTCCGCGTCGGTGGCTCGGATCATGCCCAACGTCGTGCCGATGATTCCCCCCACCAGCGCCAGCACCAGCAGGGAGGCCGCCAGCACTGGCCCTTTATTGCGCCGCACGACTTTGCGCAAGCGGTACAGCGCCGACGGCGGATGGGCCAGCACCGGCTCGTCGTGCAGAAACCGCTGCACGTCGGCGGCGACGTCCTTGGCCGTCTCGTAGCGGCGGTTGCGGTCCTTCTCCAGCGTCTTCATCACGATCCAGTCCAGCTCGCCGCGCACCAGCTTGGCCGGCTCCATGTGCCGCTGGGCCGAGATCGACGCCAGCGCCTCGCCCGAATCGCTCAGCCGGGTGCTCGGCTTGGGCGCCTCCTCTTCCTTGATCATGCGGAGAATCTCGGCATACGCTGCCTCCTTCATCCTTTTGTGGGTCAGCGGCGTGCTGCCCGTCAGCAGTTCGTACAACAGCACGCCCAGCGAGTAGATGTCGCTGCGGGTATCGATGCCCAGGGCGCTCATCTCCGCCTGCTCCGGGCTCATGTACTCCAGCGTGCCGATCATGGTGCCGTACTGCGTGAACAGCGTCCGCTCGGTCAGCTTCTGCTCGGTCGCCTTGGCGACGCCGAAGTCGATCACCTTGGGCACCGGTTTGCCATCGTACAGCGTGACCATGACGTTGGACGGCTTGATGTCGCGGTGAATGATCCCCTTCTGGTGGGCGTGCTGGATCGCCTGGCACACCGGCACGAACAACTCCAGCCGCTCGCGCGGCGTGAGGTGGTTGTCGTCGCAGTACTTGGTGATCGGCACGCCGTGGACCAGCTCCATGACGAAATACGGCCGGCCGGATTCCGTGGTGCCGCCGTCGAAGACACGGGCAATGTTGACGTGGTCCATCATCGCCAGCGCCTGTCGCTCGGCCTCGAAGCGAGCGATGACCTGGCGGCTGTCCATCCCCGGCTTGATGACCTTGAGTGCGACCTTGCGCTGGACGGGCTTGGTTTGCTCGGCCATGAAGACGGTGCCCATGCCCCCCTCGCCGATCTGCTGCAACAGCTTGTACGGCCCGATGACCGTGCTGGCGCGTTCGCTGACAGGCGGTGCATCGACCGTGGCGTGTTGGCCCGCAGGCGGTGCATTGAGGAAGCTGCCGGCGGCCGCCTGCGCACGCAACAGAGCCTCCACCCGTTGCCGCAGGGCCTGATCATCGGTGCAAGCCTGATCCAGGTAAGCGGCACGGTCTGCCGGCGGCTGCTGCAGCGCGGCGGCAAACAGTGACTCCAGACGATCCAGCGATTCGTTCACAGCTCGCATCCCCGGCGTTGTGATCCTCTATCAGGGAAAGCGCCATTTCTCCGCCGCGCGCCTCACGATCGCAGCAGAAAAGTCGACGTCTTACGGGTTTTCGTGGCCCCGGGTCATCGCGTCGTAGAGCCAGGCGCGGGCAAAGGCCCAGTGTCGATCAGCGGTCGCGCGCGAGATGCCGAGCAGTTCCGCGGCCTCTTTCAGCGTCAAGCCGGCGAAGTAGCGCAGCCGCACCAACTCCGCCTTGCGCGCGTCGGCGGCCGCCAGCTGGGCCAGGGCCTCATCCAGAGCCAGGAGTTCGTCCGCCCCCCCGTTCTCGGCGATCATCTCGATGTCGTCCAGTTCAACACGCTTCATCCCGCCGCCGTGACGGGCGCGGTGCTTGCGGCGGGCGTGGTCGATCAGGATGCGGCGCATGGCCTCGGCCGCCGCGGCGAAGAAGTGAACGCGGCCGTTCCAGGGCTGCGGCAGGTCGGGACCGACAAGCTTGAGATACGCTTCGTGGACCAAATCCGTGGGCTGAAAGGTGTGCCCAGGCCCCTCACCGGCGAGCCGATGTGCGGCCAGCCGGCGCAACTCATCGTACACCAGAGGCAGGAGCTGGCTGGCGGCCTGCGGGTCGCCCTGCTCGATCGCGTTGAGCACCTGGGTGATCGTGTCCATCGTCAGGATCCCATGGGGCGTACCGGTCATCCGAGCCGCCGAAGCGCCTCTGCCTGAAGCACGGAGAGTGAACGATGTGGCCTGGCGTGGCCGGCGGCACCAAGGCCCCACAGCGGCATATCCGTGAAGGCCGGGGCAGAAGGACGCCCCGCTCCGCACACGTGATGTCCGCCGGTTCCGAAGACCGCTCTGGGGAAGAGGAAGGCACCAGGGATGAAGAGCAACCACTTATTGTAGCCGCGGAGCGATGCCAGGGCGAGCCGTATGGGGTCCGGCTGTCGGAACGCAATAGAAATGTCCTCAGGTTGGTTGAAATAGAAATGTCCCCGGGTCAGTCTTTTCGTTTCGCGCGGAACCCCCGACGCCAGGGGTGATCTGCGGCTGGACGGTCGGGGCCCTTCTTGGTATCTTCCGGGGCGCCGTCGGGAGGATAGGGCTCCGCAGAAGTGCGACCCGAGCGCCCGCCGGTGGGCTGTACGCCAGGGGGCTCGGCCTCCTGCGCGGCGGTCGGACCCTCCGCCGCTGCCCCTGGCGTCGGCCCCGCAGGCGTTAAACTTCGGGGGGTCTGGGGGGCAGAGCCCCCCGGGGCGGCGGACCCCGGGATGATCTCGTGGTACTTCAGATAGTACTCCCCGAAGCGGATCGCCATGCCCCCGTCCAGGCGCACCTCGATCACCACCTTGCCGCCGCGTTCCCCCGGGTAGATCGGCTTGTCGAGCTGGTAGTGCCGGTTCTCGAACCGCACCGTGTAGTCGTTGGCCACCGTCCGCTGCTGCTGCAGGCTCAAGATCGCCGCCATGCGGAAAACCACCTCCGCCGGGGCGGCCGGCAGGTCCTGGCGGTAGATCACGTTGCGGATCAGATACTGGCTGACCCGGTCGGAGGCGCGGTAGGCGTTCGTGAACTTGTGAACCCTGAGCACCGGGTCGTGGGTCCACGGCGGCGGCCGGCGTTCGAGCCTGCGGAAGAACACGGCTTGGCGTTCGGCGGCGAACCGACAGTATGTGTTGTAGACCGGCGTCGGTTTCAGCGGGCCGAGGTCGGGGAGTGGAACGTCGGAGTCCGCCTGCGACGGCTTGGCCGCCGAGGCAAGCCTTACCGCCCGCGCCTCAGTGTTTACCTTTCTACGCTTGCCCACGCCGACCTCCCGGCAGCAGCGTCTTCGCCGCCCACAGCACCCTCTGGCCGACCGACACCCACTGCAGCCGAATCAGTCTCGCAGCAGTGCGCCGGCCTGCTTGACCAAACCCCTCGCGTCGTTGATCCCCCCATCCGCCGCCGATCGCGGCCGCGTGCGCGTCGCTCATCGCGAAGGCCAAACAGGTCTCGCGCCCCTCCTGGTCCCGGGCCGGCCCAAACCGGCCGCGAAGGTCACCGCTCACGGTAATGGAACTCATGCGACTTCCAGTAGGGCCTCTTCCAGTTGTGCCGGATGGAGACCGGCGGGCACCGGGCCGGACAGGTCAACGTCGAGTTCGAGCGACTGCAGGGGCTTCCCCGTTGTCTGCCACGGGCGCACCTCGCGCAGGTTGACGTGGCCGCTCGCGCCGTCCTGGGCCTCGGCGACGACCGTCCGGAAGACGACGCCGCCAATGTGCTGGTCGCTCGACTCGGAAGCGCGGCCGTCCTCCACGATGCTCAGGTCAGCATCGACGAGGTCGCCGAACTGCCACACGTAGCCGGACCCGGCGTGCTCAAGGAACTTGAGCACCACGAGGTCAGACCGGCTGCCCTCGAGCACCATCCTGTTGTCGCGTTCGGTGATGAGCCACACGTCGCCGCGCCAATGCTCGGGCTCGTAGGACTTGACGAGGGATTGCTTGATCGCCTTGGGTTTGACCCCCAGCAGCTTGTCGCGTGTTGACCTGTCGATGCCGCCGCACTCGGCGAGGGCGTAGCAGGTCGCCGAATAGCTGGAACCCATCCGGAGGGCTAGTTGGTAGGCACGGGGTCGCTGAAGCTTTCCCGCCTCCACCCCTGCCGCTTCATGGGGTGGACGATCAGCCACTGCGGCGTGAGCAGCTCGGCCGCGAAGGCGTTGGCCTGGTCCTCGCGGGGGTCACCGCTCGTATCCGAGGCGAAGATCGGCCGCTCCAGCACCTCCTCGTCGTCAAGGCTGGCCTCGTGGCCGAGCACGGCGTGACCGAGTTCGTGCGCGGCCGTGAACCGCTGCACCGGAAGCGGCCGCTTCGTGGTGACCATGACGCCCGTATCGGGGTCGCTGAAGTACGCCCCGAGCAAGTTCTTGAGCGGGCGGAACATCACGAGGATGGCCCGATCGAAGAGGCGGGAGCACGGGCCGTGCGTCCACTGCAGCTCCTGGGACCGGCTCCAAGTCGATCACCGCGACCCGAGTCAGAAGGTCAGTCACCACGTCTGGAGTTGGCGCAAGGAGCGGCGGGACGCCTTGCTGCCGCCGGGGGCTTCTGCACGAGCCGCTGACGAACAATCAGCAGCTCCTGGCGTCCGGGTTTGTCCGAGAATGTCCGAAAACTCCCTTCAAAACGGGGCAAAACAGCATATAATACCCCATGTACAGACGTCGCTCGGACAGCGGACAAGCGGCATAACTCTTTGAGCTGAAAGGGGGTTTGAGAAAACCTCTGTTTGCCCGATCCCTTGACTCTTAATCGGCGGGTTGTAGGTTCGAGTCCTACAAGGGGCACTTCCCTCAAGCGGTCTCACGTTTCCCACGGCGACCAGGCCGTGGACCCATTGAAGCAGGCAGGCAGGCAGGCAGGCTAGCCCGTTTCGGGAACGAAGTCGGAGGCCCCAGTCCATGGGAGCGGAAGCGAGAGTCCCGGCGCGGGCCTGGGTCGTCACCTTCGCCGGGACGGCGGTCAACCTGTGCCTGGGTATCCTGTACGCCTGGAGTGTGTGGAAGAAGGCCCTGACCGCCGACGCGGCCCACCCGCCCGGTTCGCCGATGACGGGGCTGAACGAGGGCTGGACCTACCTGACCGACGCCCAGGCGACTTGGGCCTACGCCCTGTGCGGGTTTATCTTCGCCCTCGTCATGATCCCGGGCGGGCGACTGCAGGATCGCTGCGGCGCCCGGGTCGGCGCCACCCTCGGCGGCCTCTGCCTGGCCGGCGGCTGCATCCTGGCCGGCGTGCTGAAGAGCTACGCCGGCCTGATCCTCGGGTTCGGCGTCCTGGGCGGCATCGGCATGGGGCTGGGCTACGCCGCCGCCACGCCGGCGGCGGTCAGGTGGTTCGGGCCGCACCGGCGCGGCCTGATCGTCGGCCTGGTCGTCGGCGGCTACGGTGGGGCGGCGATCTACATCTCGCCCCTCGCGGACGCCCTCATGGCCCGCTTCGGCCTGTCCGGCAGCTTCATCGGCCTGGGGATGCTGTTCGCCGTCGTGGTGATCGTCGCCGGCCAGTTACTCGCCTGGCCCCCGGCGGGGTACGTGCCTCCCGGTCCGCCCGCCGCGGCGGGGACGTCGCCGCGGCCGCGCCTGACCGGCGCCGACTGGTCCGCGGGGGAGATGCTGCGGACGTGGCAGTTCTACGTCCTCGTGTTTCTCTTCATCGGCTCGGCGCAGTCGGGGCTGCTGGTCATCGCCAACGCCACGCCGATGCTGAACCAGACCGCCGCCGCCGTGGCCTTCCTCGCCGCCAACGCCTGGCTGCTGTCGTCGTTCGGCGGACTGGTGAACGCCGGCGGCCGTATCGGCACCGGGCTCTACTCCGACCGGATCGGCCGGCGCAACGCCTACCTCGTCAACGGCGTCGTGTCCGCGGCGTGCCTGCTGCTGACGCCGGCCGTCATGAGTTCGGGCAGCGTCCCGCTGCTGTTCCTGGTGGTCGGCGTGGCATACTGGCAGTACGGCGGGGGGCTGGCGCTGCTGCCGGCGCTGACGGCCGACTACTTCGGGTCGAAGAACCTGGGGCTGAACTACGGCCTGGTGTTCCTCGGCTGGGGCATCGCCTTCTTCGTCCCCCAGTACGCCGGCCACCTCAAGGACGTGTACGGGCACCTGGACTACGCCTTCTACCTCTCCGCCGGCCTGCTCCTGGCCGCGGTGCTCGTCTGCTGCCTGCTGCGCCGCCCGCTGAAGCCGGGGGAGGAGCAGGAGGCCGGCTGACCGGCGGGAGGGAGGTCACCCGACCTGCGGAATAGAGTTTGCATCTCAGCACACGAGACGTTGCGTGACGAATACGGTGCCAGGCGAAGGCCAGGGGCGCCCGGGAAAGGAACACAATGACGGAGACGATCGCTACGGACACTTCCGAAGGCTTCGCGGCGCTGGGACTCGACCCCCGCCTGGTCGAGGCGCTCGCGGGGCTGGGCTACGAGGAGCCGACACCGATTCAGCGGGAGGCGATCCCACCGCTGCTGCAAGGGCGCGACCTCGTGGGGCAGGCCGCCACCGGCACCGGCAAGACCGCCGCCTTCGCCCTGCCCTTGCTGCAGCGCCTGGCCGCTGCCGGCGACGACCGTGCCCGGCCCTCGGCCCTGGTGCTGGTCCCCACCCGCGAGCTGGCCATGCAGGTGGCCGAGGCAATCCACCGCTACGGCCGCGCCCTGCACGCCACCGTCCTGCCGGTCTACGGCGGACAGGCCTACGACCAGCAACTCCGTGCGCTGAAGCGCGGCGTGGACGTGGTCGTCGCCACCCCCGGCCGCGCGGTCGATCACATCCGCCGCGGCACCCTCCAGCTCGGCGGCGTGCAGACCGTGGTGCTCGACGAGGCCGACGAGATGCTCGACATGGGCTTCGCCGACGACCTCGACGCGATCCTCACCGAGACGCCGCGCGAACGGCAGACGATGCTCTTCTCGGCGATCCTGCCGCCGCACATCGCCGCCCTCGCCCGCCGCCACCTGACCGATCCCGTCGAGGTGCGCGTCGCCCAGGAGCGTGTGGAGGCGGGCGAGGGGCCGCGGGTGCGGCAGACCGCCTACGTCGTCGGGCGGGCCCACAAGGTGGCGGCGCTGGGGCGCGTGCTCGACGTGGAGGCGCCGGCCTCGGCGCTCGTCTTCTGCCGCACGCGCACCGAGGTGGACCAGTTGACCGAGATCCTCAGCGGTCGGGGGTATCGGCCGGAGGCCCTGCACGGCGGCATGTCGCAGGAACAGCGCGACCGCGTGATGCGCCTGTTCCGCGCCGGCACCGCCGACCTGCTCATCGCCACGGACGTGGCCGCCCGGGGGCTGGACATCGGGCACCTCTCGCACGTGGTGAACTACGACGTGCCGTGCGCGCCGGAGTCGTACGTCCACCGCATCGGACGGGTGGGCCGTGCGGGCCGCGAGGGGATCGCCATCACGTTGGCCGAGCCGCGCGAGCACCGACTGCTGCGCAACATCGAGCGGGCCACCGGCCAGAAGATCCAGCTCGCCCAGGTGCCGACGCTCGCCGACCTGCGCGCCCGCCGGCTGGACCTGACGCGCGCCGCCCTGCGCGAGGCGATCCTCGAGGGCGGTCTGGACCATTACCGGGTAATCGTCGAATCCCTGGCCGGCGAGTTCGACATCATGGACGTCGCCCTGGCGGCCGTCAAGGCGGCCCACCGCGCCGGCGGCGGGGACGGGGACGCGGAGGAGATCCCCGTGCCCGTGCCGCACCGCGACCACTTCCGGGAGGGGCCTGCCCGGGAGGGGGGCAAACCGCGCCGCGCCCCGGCGAGGGGCCGCGGTCCTTCTGCCGGGATGGCCCGCATCTTCATTAGCGCGGGGCGGGACCTCGGCGTCACGCCGCGCGACCTGGTCGGGGCGATCGCCAACGAGGCGGGCATCACGAGCCGCGACATCGGGGCGATCGACGTCGCCGACCGCTTTTCC
Organism: Gemmatales bacterium; assembly: GCA_038227745.1. GTDB lineage: Bacteria > Planctomycetota > Planctomycetia > Gemmatales > Gemmataceae > DASPXY01. Next base: position 10,154 of record JBBRPS010000060.1, read on the forward strand.
CTCGTCGAGCTTCCGGAGGAACTGGTCACCCACGTGGTCGCCGCTCTGCGCGGGACACGGCTCAAGGGGCGGAAGGTCACGATCCGGCGCGATCGGTGGGAGGACGGGCGGGCCTGACCCCGGGAAAAATCGCCGCGAGGACGGTCGGGGGGCGCCACCCGGAGGACACGGAGGCGGGTCCGTTGGCGCGATTCGGCCGGTCCTTGCGGCCGCCCGGGGCCCTGGACCACAAACAGCCGGACGGCAAGAAGTGACCTTTCCTGAAATCGGAGACACACTGATGCACTCCAAGTTCATCGCGGCCGCTGTGGTTCTCCTGTGCGGGTCGGCACTCGGGACAGCCGCGGCCGCGCCGCCGGTCGTTTGCCGGTCGCCGGACGGCACCCTCGCCATCGAGTTCACCTTACGCAACGACGGCACCACCGACGGGGTGCCCCATTACCGAGTACGGGGCGCCGCTGCCGACGTGATCGGGTGGTCCCGGCTCGGTGTCGATCTGGCGGACGGTGGGTTCCTCGGCGGCCCGTGCGAGGTCACGACTGTCGAAACGCAGTCCGTCCGTGACGAGTACACCCAGTTCCCCGGGAAACGGCGGGAGGTCGTCGGCCACGCCACCGAGGCGACAATCCGGCTGCGGGAGGCGGCGAAACCGAACCGCCGGTGGGAGGTGGTGCTACGGGCATACGACGATGGAGTCGCGTTCCGTTATCGGTTCCCCGACCAGGAGGGATGGACCGAGTTGGCGATCGCGGGGGAGCGGACCGAATTCGCCGTCCCGGCCCAGACCCGGGCATACGCCCTGCCACTCAACGGGTTCACCACCCCCTACGAGAAGCGGTATCAGGTCAAGCCTGCCGGCGAGCTTCCCAAGGACTGGCTGCTCGGATTGCCGCTTCTCCTGGAATATCCTGGCGGGGGGTGGGCGGCCCTCACCGAGGCGAACGTCGTTGAGTATGCCGGGCTGTACCTGGCTCCGACTGGTGGCGGGCTCCTCACCGCCCGGCTGTCCCCGCTCCCGAAAGAGCCGAAGGTGGCCGTCCGCGCTCCCCTCCCGCACGCCTCCCCGTGGCGGGTGGTGCTGGTCGGTGATCGCGTCGGGCGGTTGGTCGAGTCCGACCTGGTACTGAACCTGAGTGACCCGTGCGCGATCAAGGATACCTCGTGGATCAAACCGGGGAAGACCACCTTCCCGTGGTGGAACGGCTACTACGAGGAGAAGGTGCCGTTCAAGCTGGGACTGAACACCACGACCATGAAGTACTACCTCGACTTCTGCGCCGAGGCCGGCATCCCCTATCACTCTCTGGACGGGATTGCGGACACCGCCTGGTACGGCGGGCCGATTGTCCCTTACCAGGGAGCCGACCCGACCAAGGCGCTGCCGGACATCGACCTGCCGGAGGTGCTCCGGTACGCCAAGGCGAAGGGCGTGCGGCTGCGGCTGTGGATGCACTGGGGGGCGGCCCGGGACCACATGGAGCGGTCCTTCCCGCTGTACCGGAAGTGGGGCATCGAAGGCGTGATGCTCGACTTCATGGACCGAGACGACCAGGAGATGAACCGCTTCATCCGCAAAGCGGTCAAGCTGGCGGCCGAGAACCGGCTGACGATCACCCTGCACGGCTGCCCGAAGCCGACCGGGTTGGAGCGGACGTACCCGAACCTGCTGACCCACGAGGCGGTGATGAACCTGGAATACAACAAGTGGGACAAGCAGGGGATTCTGCCGGAGCACGAAGTGACGGTCCCGTTCACCCGGATGCTGGCCGGGCCGCTGGACTTTCACCAGGGGTCGTTCCGGACCGTGAGCCCCGAGGCGTTCAAGCCCCGCAACGAGGCCCCCCTGGTGATGGGCACCCCGTGCCGGACACTGGCGAGCTACGTCGTTTACCAGAACCATCTGTCGATGGTGGCCGACTACCCGTCTGCGTACCGGGGACACCCAGCCCTGCCGGTGCTGGCCAAGATCCCGACGACCTGGGACGACACTCGCGTGCTGGAGGGCAAGGTCGGGAAGTACGCCGTGATCGCCCGCCGCAGCGGCGCGGACTGGTACGTCGGGGCGATGACCGACCGGAAGGCCCGGACCCTCAAGTTGCCGCTCAAGTTCCTCGGGCCGGGGCGTTACACGGCCGAACGGTGGGTAGACGACGCCGAGGCGAAGCACGGCCTCTCCCGGCGAGAAGCGATGGTGACGGCGGCGGACGAGTTGACCGTTGACTTGGCCGCCGCCGGGGGGGCGTACCTGAGATTCACCCGCGCGAAATGAGGTTGGCGGTTTCTGTCGTGTCATCGCGGTCGGCCGGGGCAAAGACCCCGCCGAACCAAACGCGGCACCTGACCCCTAGTACACCGCGGCGGAAATCTGTAGTAGCCGTTTAGCCGCGGTTGAGCCAGATCTGCTGCGCGGGGCGAGCGCTCGCCGCCCCCGCACCGCGGGATCTGGCTCAACCGCGGCTAAACGAACGGCCACTCATTTCTAAAGCTTGTTCGTTTAGCCGCGAGCCCCCGGCGAGCGCGTGAGCAGCCAGCGCTCACCGGAGGCTTGCGGCTAAACGAGCAAGCTTTAGCCATGCTGCCCTTAGTAGAGCGGTTGACGATTCCTGCTGCGGGGGGAAAGCGAGCCGACGGGCCCGTCGCGCAGCGACACCCCCACAGACCCGCCAGGGCAAGCCCGGCGGCTCTCCCACCCTATCGCAACTCGCGGCTCGCCGCCGCGCCGACTCCTGGCCGGGGAGTAGGCTGTGGCGCCTGCCCGGTCCGCGCGCCGCCCGGACCGATCGGCATCTCCAGCGCCCACCGCGCCGCGTTCTCGAACAGCCGCACGAACGACGGGTTCGTGAAATCGTCCTTGTGGCCCAGCGACGTGTAGAACACACGCGCCTTCCGGTAAGCGTGCGTCCACGCCACCGGCTCGGGACTCTTGTCGGGGATGCTCCCGAGCAGCACGGACTCGGCCGTCGCCAGCGGCTCGTTCTTGTACAGCGCCCCCTTCGTCGTGAAAGGCAGCTTGACGCCGGTCAGGATCGGATGGGCCCCGGCGCCCGCCCGGACCGTCGTGATCGGACCCTCCGGATAGTGGTTGTGGTAATTGCCGCCGAGGACATCGGCGTCGAACTTCGCCCACTCGACCGTCCCTTCGGGGTGTTTGCCCTTCGTGTCGAAGGCGTGGCTCGACGTCCGGAGCGCCAGCAGCGGCTTGCCCGCGTCGAGGTACTTCTTGAGCGCCGCCATGTCGCCCTCGGGCAGGGCGCGGCGGCGGATGCTCAGCACCAGCAGGTCGGCCTTCGCCAGCGCGTCGGCGAAGCCCGGCAGTTCGTGGCGGTCCTTGGCCCCGTGGACGACGGTCACCTCCAGGCCGAGTTGCTCCTCCAGCACGCGCTTCGCCAGCGGCGGCAGGGTGGTCTTCGTGTCGTAGAGCGGCTCAGCGATGGCGACCACGGCCCGGCGGCGCACGTCGCCCTTGAACTTGAACGGCTGCCCGCCGATCAACTGATCCGACGTGATCGTTGGGCAGACGAACTTCTCAACGTGCTGCACGATCAGGTCGGTGCCCTGGAAGTGGGAGACGTACGGCCAGCGGGCCGGGTTGTACATCGTGTCGGTCATGTCGCGCATCAGTACGACGTTCTTGCCGTTCTTCGCCAGTTGCCGCAGACCGAACGGCCGCCCCAGCACGCACATGTTCGTGTGGACGCCGACAAGGATCACGTTCTTGATGCCGCGCTGCTCCATCAGGTTCCAGATCTCGACGCCGCTGTCGCTGATGGCGTCCTCGTCGTCGATCTTCAGCACGTCGATCTGCGCCAGCCACGGCGCCCCGGGGTTGCGGCCCATCGCCTTGAGTTTCGCGGCGAACGCCTTCTGCGGCCCTGGCTCGGAGTCGCAGCCGCCATCGGACTGGTCGAGCGGGTAGATGCCCTTCTCCTCCGACGGGATCTTGTGGCACCAGGCGGCGATGTCCTTCGGCAGGTTGGCGGCCTTCGAGGCGGCCTGGGCGCGCTTGCGGCCGGGGTAGCTCTCGTAAGGCTTCATGCAACTGCTCGGGGCATGAATGATGAGCGCCCCCAGCGCCCGCGCCTTCTCCAGCACCTGGTTCATGCGCGGAGCGATCTCGCCGACGCGCGTGACGGCGTTAAGGCAGTGGTGCGAGTCCCACATGTCGCAGACGATTACCGCCGTCTGCTTCGGATCCCACTCGACCTTTTTCGTGACGACCTCGAAGGCGCCCTTGTCGGAAGACGAGGGGACGCGCGCGCGCTGCGTCAGGTGCAGGGTAGCCTTCTCACCTGCGGCGGCGGGGGCGAGGCTCACGAGCAGGACGGACAGGGCCAGCGCCGTCCGGTGCTTGAACGACATGGTATATCTCCTATGGAGTTTAGCCGCGGTTCGCAGAACCACGCGGTTCTGCGAACCGCGGCTAAACGTGTTCAATGCCCGCGGTGTTTCTTGCGCCCGGGTTTCGACCCGTCGCCCGGCTTGCTCGACGCGGCGGCCGGCACCGGGGCGCGGAACGGCTTGCCGGCACGGAACAGGGCCAGATGGGCAGCCACGTCGGCCCGGATCTTTTCCGGGGCCAGCTCCACCGCCTTCGCGGCCCACTCCACCGCCTCGGCGAACCGACCGCACTCGGCGTACGTCGCCGCCAGCGTGTCCATCAGGTTACCGTCCTGCCACTGCGCCAGCTCGCACGCCGTCGTCGCCTGCTCCAGCGCCTTCGCCCCGTCACGGAACTCGTCGCGCGGGCATGTCGCCAGCACCCAGGCGAGCTGGTTGCGGTGCAGGTGCGACGCTGGCTCCAGCTCGACCGCCCGCTCCAGATCCGCGACCGCCGCCCGGTACGCGCCCTTCTCGTTCAACACCCGCCCGCGGCTGTAGTAGTGCCCGGACTCCTGCGGCGCCAGGCGGATCGCCTCCGTGAAATCCTGGATCGCCAGGTCGAGCTTCTTCCAGTCGTGGTGCGCCAGGCCGCGGGCCGCGTACGTCTTCGCGTCCGCGGGCTTGAGCCGCAGCGCCTCATTGAAGTCGGCGACCGCCTGCTCGAACCCCTGGCGCTCGGCCCGCAGCAGCCCGCGTGTGTAGTACGCCGCCGGGTCCGGCGGCGGCAACCGGACACGCGAGTTCAGGTCGGCCAGGGCCCGCGGGTAGTCGTTGCTCTGCGCGAACACCACCGCGCGCAACAGGTACGCCTCGGCACAGAACGGGTCGATCCGCACCGCCTCGGACAGGTCGGCCACCGCCTGCCGCAGGTTCTCCAGCTTGCCGTGGAGGAAGCCGCGGTGGTAGTACGACTCGGCCTCGCGCGGGTGCCGCCGTACCAGCTCGTCGAGGTCGGCCAGCGCCAGGTCGTTCTCCTTCCGCGCCGACCGGAGCATGGCCCGCTTCACGCGCGCCATCGCCAGGTCCGGGTCGACCTCCAGAGCTTTCGCGAAGTCGGCGAGCGCTTCGTCCTCCTTATGCTGCCGCTGGTAGGCCAGGCCGCGCGCCACCCAGCCGTGCGGGTTGTCGGGGCGCTTCTCGATGAGGACGTTGAAATCGCCGAAGGCGCGCTCGAGGTCGTCGCTTTGGAGGTAAAGGTTGCCGCGGTTCAGGAAGCCGACGAGGTAGTCCGGATTGAGGCGGATGCCCTCGTTGAAGTCCGCCATGGCGAGGTCGGTGTCGCCGTGGACGACATGGACGCTGCCGCGGTTGTGCAGGGCGCCGGCGTCGGTCGGGTCGAGGCGCAGGGCGTCGTTGTAGTCCTCCAGCGCCTTGTCGAAGTCCTTCTTCTTGACGTACGAGACGCCGCGGAAGTGGTACGCCTTGCTGTAGGTGGGTTGGCGGCGGATGGCCTCGCTGAAATCGGCGATGGCCCGATCGTGGTCGGCCTTGCGGTCGTGGCAGCGGCCGCGGTGGAAGTGGGCCTCCGGGTGGTCGGGCGCCAGGGCCAGCACGCGCGCGAACAGCTCGATCGCCTGGTCGTACTGGTCCTCGTCGGTCAGGGCCATGGCCCTGTCGTAGCACTCCTGCACGCCGTCGGTCTCGCTGCCGCTCATGGTCCCCTCCGCGGTTGCAACGTCCACAGTATCCGGCTCGCCCGGCGCCGGCAACCGTTCGTTCCCAAAGCCCACCCGTTGCAACGGGTGGGTCCCCGCCTCACGGCAACGGCCGGTGCTCGTAGTAGCGGCTCAGGGCGCGGACGCGCTTCACCTGGTACGCGATGATGAAGCCCACGGTACACAGGGCGACGGCGAAGATCACCTGCTGGTGGGGCGCCCGGATCCTCACGCCGCTCTCGATCAGGTGGTACGCGAGCAGGATGCCGTAGGCCAGCACGGCCAAGGCGGTCGTGAACCACACCACGGCCACGCGGAACCACAACCCGGCTGCGGTAATCAGCAGCGGAAACGCGACCAAAAAAGGCGTGTCCAGCGCGTTGTCCGTGACGCCGTCGCTGGTGGCGTTGAGGAGGAGCGCTTCCAGCACCACCATGTCCGCCGCCGCCCAGGCGAACGGGATCCAGCCCTGGCCCTGCTTGCGATTCAGCAGGCGCTGAAAGATCACCGAGATCAGGCCCCACAGGGCGAACAGGCCCAGGGCGCGCAGGTGCAAGCCGAGCTCCACCCGCCGACCGACTTGGTAATTCACCTGGATGACCACGCAGCAGACCGCCAGCACGATCAGGCGCGACGACAGCGCCGGCTCGCGCCGCGCCCAGCGCCGCAGCCGGCTGGCCACGCCCGCCCCCTGGGCCTCGATCTCCTCGCCGTTGAGGTGGCGCTCCAGGTCGTCGGCGAGGGCGTCGGCGGACGGATAGCGCTCCTCCGGCGCTTTCTCCAGGCACTTGAGGCAGACCGTCTCCAGGTCGCGCGGCACCTGCGGGTTGAGCTGCCGCGGCCGGAGCGGCTCGCCCTCCAGCACCTGCACGAGCGTGTCCAGCGGCGTCGCCTCGCGGAACGGCGGCCTGCCGGTGAGGCACTCGTAGAGGATGGCGCCCAGCGCGTACACGTCGCTGAGCGGGCCGACCTCTTGCGCCCGGCCGGCGGCCTGCTCGGGGGCCATGTAGCTCGGCGTGCCCAGGATCACGCCCGTGGTCGTCTTGCGGCTGTCCGCCTGGAGCATCTTGACCAGGCCGAAGTCGGTGACGTAGGGCGTGCCCGCCTCGTCGAGAAGGATGTTGGACGGCTTGAGGTCGCGGTGGACGATGCCCTTGCCGTGGAGGTGGGCGACGGCGCGGGCGATGACGGCGACGCAGCGGACCGCCTCCTCCTGGGACATCGGCTCACGGCGCAGGACCTCGGCGAGGCTCGGGCCGCCGATGTACTGCATGGCGAAGTACGGCTGACCGTGGACGTGGCCGGCCTCGTAGACGGCGACGATGTGCGGGTGGTGCAGTCCGGCGGCGGCGCGGGCCTCGTCGTGGAAGCGGTGGACGACATCCGGCGAGGCCAGGTGGCCGGCCAGGATCATCTTGAGCGCGACCGGGCGGTCCAGGTCCTTCTGCCGGGCCTTGTACACCACGCCCATGCCGCCGCGCCCCAGCTCGCACAGCAGCTCGTACTTGCCGAACTCGCCGGCCGGCACCGGCCACTCAGGAGGGGGGTCGGATGGAGACGGGCCGGCGACGGTCGGGGCGTCCGGTGACGGCTCGGGTGCCGCGGCGCCGTTGGCCGGCGGTGTCGCCGTGAGGGAGGGAGGCGCCGCCAGCTTCTCCAGGGCTTCGAGGCACTCCAGGGCCTCCGCCAGTTGCGGGTGCTCGGCGAGCAGCTGCGCGCGCGCCGGCCGCCCGCCCGCGTGCAGCTCTTCCAGGTAAGCGTTCAGCACGGCGAAGCTGTTGTCCTGGGCGTCGTTCGGGAGGGCTGTCATGGCGATGGCTCCGGACGGAGTTCAGGAGATGCCGGATGGCCCACGGGGTGCGACCCGTGGGCTTGCACGTCTACTCTCCCAGCCCTGCTTCCACACCGCCGAGCGCCTCCTGCAATTTCTGGAGGGCGCGCATCCACAGCATCTGCGTGGCGGGGCGCGACCGGCCCATCCGCTCGGCGACCTCCTGGAACGACAGCCGTTGCAGGTTCCGCAGCATGATCACCTCGCGGTGGTCGGGCGAGAGCTTCGCCAGCGCGTCGGCGACGAGCAGTTCGCGCTCCTTGCGCAGCAGGTGCTGGCTCGGCGACTCGCCGTTGTCGGCGGGGTCGGCGAAGGCGCCGGCGGGGCTGCCGAGGGCGACCTCGCGGCGCGACTGGCGCTTCTCGGTGCCGCGGTACTGGCGGACGAAGTTGGCGGCGTTGTGGGCCAGGATGCGCCGCAGCCATGCCAGCCACTCCGCCTCGGTCGAGCCGCGGAAGTGGGCGAAGTCGCGGTACGCCTCCAGCAGCGTCTGCTGGACCAGGTCGGAGGCGTCCACCTTGGCCTGCAGCCAGCTCTCGACCTGGGCGCGCGCGACGATGCCCAGGTAGTTGCGGCACAGCGCGAACAATCGGTCCAGCTCGCCCTGGCCGTTGTGCCGCGCCCGGGCGAGCAGGTCGGCGACGCTCAGACTGTCCGGGGTGCTCATGGCGCGTCTCGCTCGGGGGCCGCCGTCCCCTCGCGGCGCCCGGAGCGCGGACGCGACGATTGCGGCGGGGCGGAGTACGTGTTAGTGTAACGCCCGGACGGCCGGCACATACAAGAAATCCGCTCTTGAGCGCCGGGGGCGGCCCGGCGCGAGCCGCACTCGCTCGCCTCAAGGCCGCCGACGTGCCGTTGCCGAAAGACGGAAGGACCCCGTGCCGCCGCGTTTTTCCGCGCCCGGGGCAATCGGCCGGGCCGCGTACCCCGTCTAACAGGTTGGGTACGCGATCCGAGGTCTCATCCCCGAGGAGGAGTGAAGCATGTCCCGATTGGCGAAGCTCTTGTGCGGCGCCGCCCTGGCGCTGACCGCGGCCGTCCTGCCCCGGGCGGCGTCCGCCGACGAGCCGAAGAAGCCGGCGGCCCCTGACGTGGAGGTCGTGTTCTGCCTCGACACGACGGGGAGCATGGGCGGCCTGATCGACGCCGCCAAGCAGAAAGTCTGGGCCATCTGCAACGAGATCGCCCGCGGCAAGCCGACGCCGCGCCTGAAGGTCGGCCTCGTCGCCTACCGCGACCGCGGCGACGCCTACGTCACCAAGGTGTTCGACCTGACCGAGGATCTCGACGGCGTCCACGCCAACCTCATGTCCTTCCGGGCCGAGGGCGGCGGCGACTTCCCCGAGAGCGTCAACCAGGCCCTGCACGACTCCGTCCACAAGATCAAGTGGTCGGCCAGCAAGAAGGCGCTCAAGATCGTCTTCCTGGTCGGCGACGCCCCGCCGCACATGGACTACAAGGACGACGTGAAATATCCCGAGACGTGCAAGGCCGCCGTCCTCAAGGACATCATCATCAACACCATCCAGTGCGGCACGCACGCCGACACGGCCAAGCACTGGAAGGACATCTGCCGCCTGGCCGAGGGGTCGTATGTCCAGATCGACGCCCGCGGCGGGCCGATCGTCGCGATCGCCACCCCCTTCGACGCCGACCTGGCGAAGATCAACGGCGAGCTGAATCGCACCACGCTGGTCTTCGGCACCAAGGCCGACCAGCGCGCCGCCGAAGGCAAGAAGGCGCTGAACGCCGGCCTGGCGCCCGCCGCGGCCGCCGACCGCGCCGCCTTCTACGCCCACAGCCGCCGCGGCGCCAGCTACGACTTGCTGGAGAACGTCAAGACCAACAAGGTGAAGCTCGAGGACCTGAAGAAGGAACAGCTGCCGCCGGAGCTGCAGAAGCTGACGCTGGCGGAGCAAAAGGGATACCTGTTGAACCTGGACAAGCAGCGGACCGAGCTGAACGAGAAGGCTCGCCAGCTGGGGCAGAAGCGCGCCGAGTTCATCGCCAAGAAGCAGGCCGCGGACGCAACGAACCGCGCCCGCGACAGCTTCGACAACCAGGTGCTGCGGGTCCTGCAGCGCCAGGCCGCCCGCGTCAACATCCGCTACGAGACGCCGGCGATCAAGGACGAGAAGAAGTGATGCACCCTTGACAGGGGAGCAGGGCAGGCGGCGGCAACCAGCGGTTGCCGCCGCTTCTGGCTGAAGGAGGCCCCGGCCTACCGCATTGCCCTGGGCGCTTTGGCGGCGGAGCATTTCGGCGGTGCCGCGGCGCGTGGTCTCGGGAAGTCGCTCCCTCACTGCTCCATGATCTCCTTCGACTTTTTGTCCGCCATCTCGCCGATCTTCTCCTCGTACTTCTTCAGGAGGCTCTGCACCTCCTCCTTGCCCTGGTCGCGCTCGTCCTCGGTCATCTCCTTGTTCTTCTCGGCGACGTCGAAGTGCTTGTTGCCGTCGCGGCGAATGTTGCGGCAGGCGACCTTGGCCTCCTCCGCCGACTTCTTGATCCGCGCCACCATCTTCTGACGCTGCTCGCCGCTCATCGGCGGCACCTGGAGGCGGATCATCTTGCCGTCGTTGCTCGGCGACATGCCCAGGTCGCTGGAGCGGATCACCTTCTCGATGTCCTTCAAGATGCTCTGGTCGTAGGGCCGGATGAGGATCTGCTGTGGGTCGGGCGTCGAGATCTGGGCGAGCTGCTTGAGCGGCGTCGACGAGCCGTACGCCTCGACACGGATGCTATCCACCAGCGCCGGCGTCGCGCGGCCGGTGCGCAGCCCGCGCAGCTCGTTGCGGAAGACGTCCACCGCCTTCTCCATCCGCTCTTCGGTATCGAACAGGATTTCGTCACTCGTCATGATCGGGATTCCGCGTTAGCTCTTGGCGAACGGCCGGCGTCAGCCGGCTGGTCCTGCAACCCCCGCTGGGTGCCGTACCAGCCGGCTGGTCCTGCAAC
>JBBRPS010000061.1:0-20881 GCA_038227745.1 Gemmatales bacterium
CACCCGGTCGAGGTGACGGTGCCGGAGAGGGTGCGTCGCGACAGGGGTGGTGCGGCAGGGGCGACCACGGCGGCCCCCGCGCACGGCGCCGGCGACGATTCCCTTAATTACGATAGGTATATTATTCGTATTCTTATATTTTAGGACAGCCGCAAGCGGCTGCGGAAATTGGGGTTGCGCGTAACAGCGACATTCAATCCTGACACGTCTTGTCAGGATTGGAATCCTGACCCACGTCAGCGCTGGACGCGCGCCGAGCCGCCTCGGGCGAACGCCTCGACCTCTTCCAGCCGCGCCATCGTCACGTCGCCGGGGTACGTCGTGAGGAAGGCGCCGTGCGCCCAGCCGAGGCGGAGGGACTCTTCCGGCGAACGGCCGCTGACCAGGCCGTAGATCAGCCCCGACGCGAAGCCGTCGCCGCCGCCGATGCGGTCGAGGACGTCGAGCTGGCACGTCGGGCTGACGAAGCGCTCGCCGTTCAGCCACAGCACCGCCGCCCAGTCGTGGCGGTTGGTCGAGTGGACCTCGCGCAGCGTCGTCGCCACCAGCTGGATGTTCGGGTGGCGCTCCACGACGCGGTCGATCATCATGAAGAACGTGTCGGGATCGAGCGTCGATTTCGAGGCCACCTCCGGGCCGGGGATGCCGAGCCCTTTTTGCAGGTCCTCCTCGTTGCCGAAGAGCGCGTCCACGTTGTCCACGATGCGCCGCAGCACCTGCTGCGCCCGCGTGAGATCGCCGACCGACGCCCACAGCTTCGCCCGATAGTTCAGGTCGAAAGAGCGGACAGCGCCGACGCCCTTCGCGGCCTGCATGCCCTCGAGGATCAGTTCCGAGGTCGTCTCGGACAGGGCAGCGAAGATCCCGCCGGAGTGGAACCAGCGCAGGCCACCGGCGGCGATCTTCGCCCAGTCGAAGTCACCGGGTTTGAGCAGGGCCCCCGCCTCGTTGGCGCGGTTGTAGAAGACCACGGGCGGGCGCACGCCCTGGCCGCGGTCGCTGTAGACGGTCGCGAGGTTCGGGCCGCGGACGCCGTCGTTCTCGAACCACCTGTAGAACGGCGTGACGCCAGCCTCGCGCACGCAGCCCTGCACCAGCTCGCCGATGCCGTACCTGACCATCGCCGTCGCGACGCCGGTGCGCAGCCCGAAGCAGGACGCCAGGTTGGCGGCCACGTTGTACTCGCCGCCGGAGACGTGGACGTCGAACGAGCGCGCCTTGCGGAAGGGGATCACGCCGGGGTCGAGCCGGTGGACCAGCGCCCCCAGGGAGAGGAAGTCCAGCGCGCACGGATCCTTACGAACCTCGAAACCCTTCATGGACACTCCCGAAAAAAGGGTACTCTCTCAGGCCTTCGCCTCCGGCGCACCGCGGTCGAAGGTAGAGTCGTACCGGACCCAGAGCGCCAGGAACGCGCCGGCGGACAGCACCACCACCATCCCCCACGGCCCATGCTCTTTGAGCCTTCCGAAGATCACGGGGCCGATGATGCCGCCTACGTTGGCTACCGAGTTGATCAACGCAATGCCGCCTGCGGCCGCCGCCCCGCTCAGGAACGAGGTGGGTAGCGCCCAGAAACAGGGCAGCATACTCATCATGCCCGTCTGCGCCACGCAAAAGCCGACAAGGCCCAGCCACGGCGAGAAGGAGGCGGCAGCCAGCGCCCAGCCCGCCGCCGCCAGGAGGGCCGCGAAGATGACGTGGCCGCGCCGCTGCCCGGTCCGGTCCGAGCGCGCGGCAAGGAGGGTCATCCCCAGGATGGCACACAGGTGCGGCAGGGCGGCGAGCAGGCCGACTACCAACTTGCTCTGCCCCGCGAAACGCTGATCGATCAGTGTGGGGAAGTAGGATCCGGCGGCGTTCGCCCCCACGGCGACGGTGAAATAGATGCAAATCAGCAGCCAGACGCGCCCGTCCAGCAGCGCCCGCAGCAGCCCGCTGCCGTGCCGCTGCTCCCGGTAGCGCTCCTCCTGGCCGAGCCGTTCGACTAGCCAGAGGCGCTCCCCCTCGGTCAACCACCGCGCTTGCGCGGGGCCGTCCGGGAGGGTGAACAGGACGACGAAGCCGAGCAGCACCGAAGGAAGGCCCTCGATCAGGAAGACCCACTGCCAGCCCTTCAGCCCACCGACGCCGTCGAGATACTGCATGACCGCCCCCGAAAGCGGATTGCTGACGACGCCCGCGAACGCGATGGCGGTCATGAAGAGGGCCAGCACCCGCGCCCGTTCGCGGGCCGGGAACCAGTAGGTCAGGTAGAGGATGATCCCTGGGAAGAAACCGGCCTCGGCCACGCCGAGGAGGATGCGCACGGCGTAGAAGTCCCACATCTCCGTCACCGCCAAGGTGGCCATGGACACCAGGCCCCAGGTGACCATGATGCGGGCGATCCAGCGGCGGGCGCCGACCCGGCGCAGCAGCAGGTTGGCGGGCACCTCGAAGACCAGGTAACCGAAATAGAAAATGCCGTACCCCAGGTCGAACGCCCAATCCTCCAGGTGCAGGTCGGACTGCATCGTCAGCCGCGCGAAGCCGACGTTCGCGCGATCGAGGATGTTGAAGATGTACAAGAGACACAAGAAGGGGATGAGGCGCCAGGCGATCTTGCGCAGGACGGCGGCGGGATCTGGCGGCGGCTCCGCCTGCTGCACAGCGTCCGCCGGGCTGAGGTTGTCGCTCATCGCACCCCCATTGCCCGCCCCTCACGGCACGAGCCAGGGGGCGGGCTGCTCGATGTGCCGGCGCACCGTGTCGAGGAAGCGCGCCGCCGGGGCGCCGTCCACGACACGGTGGTCGAAGGTCAGACTCAGGGTCAGCACGTCCCGCGGCACGACCCGCTCCTCGACCAGCGCGGGTTCGCGCACGATGCGACCCACGCCGAGGATGGCGCTCTGCGGCAGGTGCAGGATCGGCGTGAAGGCGTCGATGCCGAACGCGCCGAGGTTGGTGACGGTGAAGGTGCCGTCGCGCAGATCCGCCGCGGTGAGACGGCCGGCGCGGGCCTGGGCGGCCAGGTCGCGCATGCCGGCAGCGACCTGGCGCAGGGTCAGCCCGTCCACGCCACGGAGGATCGGCGCCAGCAAGCCCGCCTCGGTGTCCACGGCCACGGCGACGTCCACGCGCTCCGGGACGAACAGGCCGTCGTCGCGCCACTGTGCTTGCAGCAGCGGGTGCTGGCGCAGTGCGGCCGCCGTTAGCTTGACGATCAGGTCGGTGTAGCCCGGGACGAACTCCTCCGGCGACACCGCGGCCGCCTTGAACTGGCCGCGCAGGTTGACGAGGTTCGTGGCATCGGCTCGGGTCGTCAGCGTCACCGGGGCAGCCTGCGTGACGCCGGCGACCATGCGCGCGGCGATGGTACGGCGGACGCTCGTGTGGGGGATGAGGCGGCCCGGCGTCGTGGCGGTTGCCGCGCGGACGTCGCGCTCGCGGATGCGGCCGTTGCGGCCACTGCCCGGGAGGGCGCTCCAGTCGATGCCCAGTTCCCGGGCGGCGCGGCGCGCTCGGGGCGAGGCGTGCGCTTCGCGCCGAGGAGCCGGCCGTGCGGCCGCGGCCGGCTCCTCTTGCCGCGGCCGCACGGCCTGAACCACCTCCTCCGCGACGACCTGTTGCGTTTCGTCGCTCGCGGTAAGGACTTCCCCCTCCGCGGCGAGGTAGGCGATGACCTGACCGACCTTCACCACGTCGCCGGGCTGCGGACCGTCGGGAGTGAGACGCAGCACGCCCGGGTCGAGGGCCTCGATCGGCTCGGCGGCCTTCTCGCTCTCCAATACGAACAGCGGCTCGCCCGGCCGCACCGGGTCGCCATCGCGCTTGAGCCACTCGACGAAGGTCCCTTCCTCCATCGACCAGCCGAGCCGGGGCACCGTCACGGGCGCTGCCACGCGAACCTCCCTTGGGGCCACTACCAAGCCCACGGGTGGCCACCCGTGGGCTTTCTCTTCACTCCCTCACTCGTCCAGCAATTCGAGGATCGCGCGCTCGATGTCCTCGACCTGCGGCACCACGGCCTTTTCGAGCGGCGGACTGTACGGCGTCGGCGTGAACGCCCCGTGCAGCCGGCGGATCGGGGCGTCGAGGTCGTCGAAGCCGCCATCGCTCACCTGGGCCGCCACCTCCGCCCCCAGACCGAACGGCGCGAACGCCTCGTCCACGATCAGCAGCCGCCCCGTCTTGTGGACCGAGCGCAGGATCGTGTCGGCGTCGAACGGCGCGACCGTCCGCGGGTCGATCACCTCGACCGCGATTCCCTTCGTCGCCAGCCGCGCGCACGCCTCCAGCGTCCGCCGCACCATCAGGGCGAGCGCGACGACGGTCACGTCGCGACCCTCGCGCACCACCGCCGCCTTGCCGAACTCGATCTCGTAGTCGCCCTGCGGCACGGGGCCCTTCGTGCCGAGCAATTCGCGGTGCTCGAGGAACAGCACCGGGTCGTCGCAGGTCAGGGCGTGCCGCAGCAGTCCCTTGGCGTCGTACGGCGTCGAGGGCACGACCACGCGCAGGCCGGGGAAGTGGGCGTACATCGGGTAGTAGTTGCCCGAGTGATGCGTGGCGGCGAAATGGCCGATGCCGATGCAGCCGCGCAGCAGCAGCGGCATGCGGACGCGGCCGCTCGACATGTACTGCATTTTCGCGATCTGGTTCAGGATCTCGCCGACCGAATCGAGGACGAAGTCGGCGAACATGAAATCGACGACGGGCCGCGTGCCGGTCATCGCCGCCCCGCAGGCCAGGCCGACGAAGCCGCGCTCGCAGATCGGCGTGTCGCAGAGGCGCTCGGGGCCGTACAGGTCATACAGCCCCGCTGTCGTCTTGAAGTTGCCGCCGCGCTGGCCGATGCCCTCGCCCAGGACGAAGATCTTCGGGTTGCGCGCCATCTCCGCCGCCAGCGCCTCGTGCGTTGCCTGCATGTAGGACAACTCGCGGATCGTGGCCGGCTCACTCCGTGAGCCGGGTTCTCGCACCGGCTCACGGAGTGAGCCGGCCACGGTCTCGGCGAAGACGTGCGCCGTGGCGGTGGCCGGATCGGGCCACGGACTGGTTTCCGCGAACTGCTGCGCCTCGGCGACGAGTGCGGCGACCTCGGCGTCGATGGCGTCGAGGTCGGCCGCCGTGATCCCCTGGCTGTCGCCGTTGCCGTCGCCCGCCGCCTCCCGGTCGAGCAAGCGCTGCCGGAGCCGCCCGATGGGGCAGCGCGTCTTCCACTCCTCGACCTCCTCGCGCGAGCGGTAGCCGAAATCGCCCATGCCCTCGGCGTGCGGACGGGTGCGGTAGGTTTTGCACTCCAAGAGCGTCGGCCCGCTGCCCACCCTGGCCCGCTCGACCGCCTCGCCGGCGAAGCGGTGGACCGCCTCGACGTCGTTGCCATCGACCTCATACCCGGGCAGGCCGTAGGCGGCCCCGCGCGTGCCGACGCTGGGGTTGCCGGCGGCGTAGCGGAAGGGCACCTCGGTCGCGAACTGGTTGTTCTCGCAGACGAACAGCACGGGCAGCTTCCAGATCGAGGCCAGGTTGAGGCCCTCGTGGAAGGCGCCGTTGTTCACCGCCCCGTCGCCGAAGAACGCCACGGCCACGCGGTCGGTCTTGAGCAGCTTGAAGCTGTAGCCCGCACCGGCGGCCTGGAGGATGCATGGGCCGACGATGCCGCTGGTGCCCATCAGGCCGACTTCCGGCGCGAACAGGTGCATGCTGCCGCCGCGGCCGCGCGAGCAGCCCGTGGCCCGCCCGAACAGCTCGGCCATCAGCTCGCGCGGGTGCATGCCTTTCGCCAGGGCATGGCCGTGGCCGCGGTGGGTGCTGAAGACCACGTCGTCGGTCCGCAAGTGCGTACACACGCCGACGGCAATGGCCTCCTCGCCGACGTAGGTGTGGCAGGCCCCGTGGATCAGGCCGCGCTGATGCGACCGCGCCAGCATCTCCTCGGACTGGCGGATGAGCTGCATCCGGCGGTAGAGCCGGAGCAGGAGGTCACGGTCGATCCGCGTCTGTGTCGCGCCCGTCATGTGCAACTGCCCTCGGCCCGTTTAGCCGCGGTTCGGAGAACCGCGTGCGACAGCCACCACCCACACGCGGTTCTCCGAACCGCGACTAAACGGAAACTCCGCCCTTCGAGCCGCCCGCGTTCATCGCCAGGTTGCCGCCGTCCATCGGGATCAGCGCCCCCGTGATCCACGAAGACGCATCCGACGCCAGCAGCACCGCCAACCCCTTGATGTCGTCGGGGTGGCCGAGCCGGCCGCTGGGGATGCCGCTGAGAAATTTTGCGTGCAGGTTCGGGTCCGCGGCCATCCGCGCCTCCAGGCCGGGGTTGATGACCTGCGCCGGCAGGATGGCGTTGACGCGCACGCCGCGGCCGCTCCACTCCGTACTCAGCTCGCGCGTCATCTGGGCGACGGCCCCCATCGCCATGCTGTACGCGACGTGCCCGCGTCCCAGGGCGGAGATACTCGCCAGCGAGCCGATGTTGACGATGCTGCCGCGCCCGGCCTTCAGCATTCGCCGCCCCGCCTCCTGGCAGCAGCAGAACCGTCCGAAGACGAGGCTGCGCCACGTCCGCTCGACGGCGTCGAGGGGGATCTCCTCCGGCAGTGCGCTCGGTCCGCCGTCGCCGGCGACGTTGCCGAGGAAGTCGATGCGGCCGAACTCGCGATCGAGGCGGCCGAACAGGGCGCGGATCTGCTCCGGCTCCGAAACGTCGCACGCGACCGGGACGGCCTTGCGGCCGAGGCCGGCGATGTGCTCGGCAGTCTGCTGCGCGCCGGCCCCGTTGCGGTCGGCGAGGACGAGGTCGGCGCCGGCTTCCGCCAGCGCCACGGCCATGGCGCGGCCCATGCCCTGCGCCGCGCCCGAGACGAGCGCGACGCGGCCGGTCAGGTCGAAGAGTTTGCTGGACATGGTGCCACTCGAAGGTTCGCAGGCAGCGCTTCGCCCGGGCCACCTGACACACAGTGCGCTGCGGAGGGGCCTGGGTGTAAGACAATCTATGAAGTGCGACGCGACAGGGAATCGCCGCCGGCGGATCCCGGCGGGGAAAGGCGGTACGGTGTGACCGCAAGCCGGAGGCCTCAGAAGCAGAGGGTGAAGCGCTGTCCTGGCCCGTCGAGGATCAGTAGCCACTTTTCCGCGAGGTCCAGGCCGATCAACACGTCGATGTTCGGGGGCGCGTGCAGGAACTCGGTCACCACCCATTCCGGGTGTGCCAGGGCCGGATCGATCCCCCCCGCTGGGCTGGGCACGCTCAGGCTGACGCGGTAGAGATCCACCGTCACCGGCCCGCCTGCGGTGTGCGTCTCGACGGAACCAAAAGCCAGGACCCCCATCTGCCGAAGCAGGCTCGTGCTCACCGCGGTCCTGTCCGTGCCCGTGTCCAGCAACGCGCGGGCGTGCAGGGGAGCAGGGATGGGCTGGCCGGCGGCCTGGAGCGCTGCCATGTCCGTCGCCCGCAGGCCGAGCAAGATCTGTAGTAAGTAGCCGTCAGGGCTAACCGGCAAGGTAAAGTGGGGCATGCTCAGACGTACCTCTGGCGAAGCACGCGCTCCCGGGTCAGCACCTGACGGACCATGAACGGAACCCTTCCGAGCTGTCGGTCCCCGGCATCCGCGGCGGCCTTCATGGTTTCCCACAGGCCGATGACGGCGTCGTCCTTGATCAAGACCCAGCGGCCCTCGTGCCCCTCGGCGATGAGCCGTCCCGCCTCGCGCTTGTAAGTCGCCAATTCCCGGGCCAGAACGCGCTCGGGCGGCAGGTCCGGGAGTTCGCTGTAGTGAATAGTTTCGACGTAAGGGTCCTGCATGTTTCTCCTCCTCGGATGGGGGCATGTTACCATAACCGCCACTTCACGCGGCAGGGGAACCGCCCGGCTCAGCGCCCTTCCGCGGGTGGGGCCGCCCGTGAGGCTCGCCACAGGGGTGATGTGCTCGGCGGCCTGGACAGGGAATCGCTGCCGGCGGCGAGGGGCGGTCAGCCGTCACTGCGAACCGGCGGGTTTTAGAAACCGAGGGTGAAGCGCTGCCCCGGCCCGTCGAGGATCAAGAGGCACTCCCGCGCCAGGTCCAGGCCGAGCAGGACGTCGATGTTCGGCGGCGCATGCAGGAATTCCGTTACCACCCAATCCGGCCGCGCTTGCGACGGGTCGATGGCACCCGCCGGGTTCAGCACGCTCAGGCTCGCCCGGTAGAGTTTGACGATCACCCGCCCGCCCGCCGTCTGGGTCTCCACGGAACCGAGGTGCGGGAGCCCCATCTGCTGGAGGAGACCGACGGCCACCGCCGTCTTGTCCGTGGCCGTATCCAGGAGTCCCCGGGCGCGCAGAGGAGGTGGAATCACCTGCCCGGCGGCCAGCAGGACGGCCATATCGGCCGCCGGCAGACCGAGCATGACCTCGACGGCGTAACCCTCCGGGCTCATCGGTACGGTGAAGTGAGGCATGATTAGACGTACCTCTGGCGCAGTACACGCTCCCGCGTTAGAATCTGGCGGACCATCATGGGGACCATCCCGAACCGGGCCCGGCCGGCGTCCGCGGCTTCCCCGAATGAGTCCCACAGGCCGATGATCTCGCCGTCCCTGATCAGGACAAAGCGGCCCTCGTGCCCCTCGGCAATGAGGCGTCCCGCCTCGCGCTTGTAGGTCGCCAGTTCCCTGGCCAGCACATGCTCGGGGGACAAGTCGAGCAGTTCGCTGTAGTGGACGGTTTCGACGTAAGGGTTCTGCATGATTCTCCTCCTCGAGGGTGAGACTATGCCATCCCGGCCACCGTACCGCTGGCGGATAACGGGCTCCCAGGTAAGCACTTGATGGACCGCGAAGGGAACCATCCCGAATTGCATCCGCCCGGCGTTCGCGGCCTCCCAGAACGAGTCCCACAGACCGATGATGTCGTCGCCCTTGATCAGGACGAACCGGCCCTCGTTCCCCTCGGCGATGAGCCGTGCCACCGCGCGCTTGTAGGTCGCCACTTCCCTGGCCAGCACGCGGTCAGGAGGCGAGTCGGGGATTTCGCTGTAGGGGAGTTTCTCGGGGTACGGATTGTCCATGCTCTTCCTCCTTGACGGGGGCACGATACCATAGGGGCCGCTTCCCGCGGAAGGGGAATTGTCCCGGCTCAGCGCCCCGCGAACTCCGCGCGCAGGAACGCCTGCACCTCGTCCCACAACTCCGCTGCACGAACGAAATCCACCGGCAGCCGTCGCGCCGACCGCGCCGGCTCGATCTCCTTCGGCAACTCGACCTTCACGTTCGGGTTGAGCGGGATCTGCTTGCTCTCGGCCCGCGCCAGCTTTTCCTCGACTGCCGGGCTGAGGAGGAAATCGACGAGCTTGCGCGCCCCCTCCGGATTGGGGCCGTCCTTGATGATCGCCACGGTGTTGGGAATGAACAGCGTCCCGCGGCCGCTCCCCTCCGGGGCGTCGTGGTCGGGGAACACGATCGCGACCGGCCGGCCCGCCGCGACCTCGGCGATAGCGTCGTCGGTGTCGGTCAGGCCGACGGGGAACTGGCCCTGTCCGACGCCCTCCGCCACCTGCTTGTTGCCCGCCACGATCTGCACGCCGTTCTCCTTCAGGCCGTGGTAGAACGCCTTCGCCTTCGCCGCGCCCCAGACCTGGAACAGGCACGCCGCCTGCGTCGCCGACGTGCCGGCCATCGGCTTGGCCATCGCCACCTGGCCCTTCCAGCGCGCCTTCGTCAGGTCGAGCAGGCTCGCCGGCCACTCGACGCGCGGCACGCCCAGTTTCTTCAGCAGGTCGGTGTTGAGGAGGAAAACGCGGGCGCGGGCGGCGAAGGCGTGCCAGGTGTGGTCGGGGGCCTTCCACGCTGCGGGATAGGGTTCGGCCGAGAGGCTGGCGTAGGGGGCGAGCAGGCCCTGGCGCTGGAGGCGGATCGTCGCCAGGATCTCGTTGTTCCAGTAGACGTCACCGCGCGGCCGGCGCGCCTCGCGCACCAAGTCGTCGTACAGGCCGACGGCCTTGTTCGCTTCGCTGTCGAAGCGCGGCACCACCGGCAGCTTCGTCTGTTTGGTGAACTCCTCCAGCACCGCCTCGGCGAACTCGCGGTCCTGGGCGCAGTACAGCACGACGCGGTCGTTCTTGCCCGAAGTGCAGCCCGGCGCCGCGAGCAGCAGCGCCGCGCCGACCGCGACGAGGGTCGGGCAGCCGCGGCTCATGCGGTGGCCTCGCCCTGGCCGCGCTCGTGGTCCGCCAGGAGGTGGTCGCGCGGCGGGAAGTATTTCACCAGGCGGACCTCGTTGCCCTTCTCGTTGTACTGCAGGCCATCGACCAGGCCGCGCGACATCAGGATGCCGAAGCCGCCCTCGCGGATGCCGAGCGTCTCGCGGACCATCATGTGCGCCACCGGGTCGTCGGCGTTGGCAGCGTGCGGCACGTTCGTCGGGTCGAAGCCGGGGCCGTTGTCGCGGATCACGATCGTGATCTTCTCCGGGTCGATGCGGTACGTCACGTCCACGATCCGGTCCGCCTGCTTCTGGTGGCCCCACTCGATGGCGTTCGTGCCCAGCTCGCGCACGGCCGTCGTCAGCTGCTTGACCTGGCTCTGCGTCAGGCCGCTGAACAGGAACAGCGAGCTGAGAAGGCCGTTCAGTTCTTCGAGGTACTGCGTGTCGCTCTGCAGGTGGAAGTGGACCTCGCCGTCGGTGCCGCGCTTCTCGAGTTCGTCGCGCCAGGCGAAGGCGTCCTGAATGGCGCGGCTGAGGTCGGTGGCGGTGAACGGCTTCGTGAGGTAGCGGTTCGCCCCGACCGTCAGGCCGCGCACCTTGTCCTCGTGGCCGGACAGGGCGGTGATCATCACGATCGGGATGCGGTTCGTTTCGCGGTCGAGCTTGAGGTTCTCGCAGATGGTGAAGCCGTCCATCCCGGGCAGCATCAGGTCGAGCAGGATCAGGTCGGGGCCGTTCTCGCGGACCCACGGCACGGCAGGTTTACCGTCGTTGAGGATGGTCGGCTCGAACCCCCAGCGCCGGAGGTGTTCGGCGAGAATCTGACTGGTGACAACTTCGTCTTCCACGACCAAGGCTTTGCGGACCATGATCCCATCCCTCCGGCAACAAGGTGCGCTTTGGGGAGTTGACTCCCAGTATTGTTTCACCTGAGGGGGGCCGGGTCAAGGACTTGCTCGGCGCAACCGCCGTGAAGAATGGCCGTGACTGGGCTCGGGCGGCGCCGCGGCGCATGCGGTTCAGCGCGCCGCGGCGCGCACCCTGGCCGTCCCGAGCCGAGCTGCAGCAGGCACGGGGCGAGCCCCCACCAGGCGCGGAAGCGCGTGGGGGAGACGCAGGCCTCCGGGTCGCGCGTATCGGGGAGGCGGTCGAGCCCGGCCACCGTGGCGTCCCCCGCCGTGTGGGCGTAATAGGTCCATGCCTGCTGTGGGACCGGCGTGCCCAGCGCGCCCTGTGCGGATACGGGACGTTTGACCCCGCACCGGCTACAGAGAGAGCATCGGGACGGCCGGCGTTATGAACCGGCCGGCCTGCCCCGCGCACGGCCTCAACTTCTGGGGCCACGAGAGGTGGGCGAAGCCCGACCACAGGAGAACCGGTCATGGCGAATGACAAGTCGGAGAAAGCGGATAGCGGCCAGGCCAAGCGCTGCGTGAGCTGGGGCGAACTCGATGACAAGTGGAACATGGGCGCCTCCGACATCGTCCTGCTGAAGGAGGGCGAGGAGGCCCTCTTGCCGCACATCGACACCTGCGTGGGCCTGGTCTGCAGGCTCAAGAACGGGCGGGTTCTCATCGCCCACGCCAGTTCCATCCCCAAGCCCACCGTGACCGAGCAGGCCAACCTCGTGCAGGACAAGGGCGCCTCGCTGGCTAACAATCAGGGGGAGGCGTTGCAGCGCATGCACACCGCCATCACGCAGACGGTTGGGGCCGACCAGCTCCAGGGCGTCACCGCCATCGGCCCCTCGGACTGGCAGGGGCACGTGAAGGCGTTTTTCACCCTATCAAAGTTTATCAGCACGGACAATTACTCGAACGGGGTGGACGTCGTCGTGGACGACAAGGCGAACCTTGCCGTATCGACGTACAAGAGTTCCGCGTCGAAGTGAGCGGGTAGGACAGCGGTGGCCGGCCCGGCCGGCGCTCCGTGGCTCCCTCCCGGAACACCTTTCGCTTGGGCTGCGGCGTCGCCGAGCGGATGAACGCGAGCAGATCGGCCATCTCGTTGAGCTTGATGTCCTTCTCCAGCCCCTCGGGCATCGTCGATTTGCCGGTGCTGACCAGGTCGTCCAGGTCGGCACGCAGGATCGTCTGCTTCTTGCCGTCGGCGCCGATCAGCGTGACGCTGTTGCCCGTCTCGCTGGCGAGCAGGCCGCTGTAGGTCAGGCCGTTCCTGGTCGTAGCCAGATAGCTGAGGTAGCGAGCTTCGACGGCCTGGTTCGGGTCGAGGATGGCGATGAGGAGCGCCTCGCCCGACTTGTCGCGCAGCGCGGCGAGGTCGGGACCGACCTCCTGACCCATGCCGCCGAACTGATGACACGCCGCACACGCGCGCTTGAAGACGGCGCCACCGCGGCCGGCGTCGCCCTTCAGTTCCAGTGCGGGACGGTAGCCGTCCACCACTTTCTGCCGGTCGGCGCTGACCGCGCCGGCGAGGAGCTTCCGCGCCCGCTCGCTTACCGCGGCGTCCTTGTGATCGAGCAGGCGCTGGCGGCGGGCGGCGTCGATCTCGAAGGGCAGGACCTGCTTCTTCTCGACCGCGTCGAGGACTGCCCTGAGCCAGTCGGGGCGGGCCAGCAGCGCGTCCAGGGCTTGGGCACGCAGCCCCGGCCCGTAGCGCTTCCAGCCGCGCAGCAGCAACTCCGGGACCTGGCGCTCGCGCAGCCGACCGAGGCTCGCCACCGCGGCGGTCTGCAGCGGCTCCGGCGTCTGCGGCACGAGCAGCGCCGCGAGCGTCTTCATGTCCTCCTGCCGGTGATCCGGCCCGCGGCCCAGCAGACGCAACGCGGCGAGTCGCTGCGCTTCGTCTCCCTTGCCTCCCGCGACGGCCGAGCGAGCCGCGGCGAACAGAGTGGACAGGCGTTCGATCTGTTCCTTGAGGGGCGCGTCGCCCTTGGCGTGCAACTTCGCCAGCGAGGTGTTGCCGCGGTCGAGCGTGTCGAGGAAGCCGGCCAGCGCCCCGAACTGCCACGGCGCGAACTTGCCGCCCTCGGAAGTGCCGATCTGGTTCAGCAGCGAGACGGTCACCTTCTTGTTTCCCTGGGCGGCGGCCATGCGCAGCAGGCCGTCGAACAGGCCGGGCGGTGGGGCCTTCTTGGCGCTCTCCGCGAGCACGGTGAGCAGGATCGGCTCCAAGTTGTCTTTCGTCACCGAGCTGAGGACCGCGGCCAGCAGGTAGCGATCGTCACCGGCCGCCACGGCCAGGCGCCCCAGGGCGGCCCCGGCACGCGGATCCTGCCAGGCCCCGAGGCTGTACGCCAGCTGCAGCCGCACCTGGGGATCCTCCGTGGCCTTCGTCAGGAACGCGAGGGCCTTGCCGATCTCCGGCGACTCCGCGAGCCGCGGTTCGCACAGCCGGACGATGTGGCGGTGGACTCCCGGGTGCCTCTCCCCCAGGGCCTGCCGCAGCAGGTCCGTCTTGAGGGCGCCCAGGCCGTCCAGGGTACACAGGGCGTGCAGCCGGCACAGGGGGCGGTCCGCCTTCAGCGCCAGTTTTTCCAGCAGAGGGACGGCGGCCCTGTCTTTCCGCTCGATCAGCAGCCGCTGGGCGGTGTCGCGCTGCCAGCCGCTCGGACTGTCGAGGGCGGCGGCCAATTCCGCCGTCGTCATCCTGTCGAGGCGCGGAATGGCGCGCGGCTTCTTGCCGACGGGATAGACGCGGTAGATGCGGCCCTTGTCGTGGCCGGCGCGCAGGTCGAGCTTCGCCTGCCAGTCCTTGGGGATCCACTGCGGGTGCTCGATGACGTGGCGGTACATGTCGGCGACCCACAGCGCCCCATCCGGCCCAGTCTGGATCGTCGTCGGCCGGAACCAGTTGTCGCTCGACGCCAGGAACTCCGACGTCTGCTCGTCGGGCGCCCGCTTGCTGGTGAAGGTGACGCCCTTCGGCGTCATGATCTCGCGGTGAACGAGGTTGTGGACCGGCTCGCTGACGAAGCTGTTGCCGGCGAAGGCGGGGCCGAACAGGTCGTCGCGGTAGACGATCGGGCTGCACGCCGAGGTGAAGCGGTTGAAGGCGTGCGGGTCGTTGAAGCGCGGCAGAGTGCGGCTGATCGGGTAGACCGGGGCGGCGCCCGGCGTGACCGACACCGGCACGCGCGGGTCGGGGGGAGCCAGGTACGGGTTGCGCCGCAGGTAATGGTCATCGAGGACGTAGTGCCACATCGGATTGCTGTTGTTGCCGCCGAACCAGTTGCCCCAGTCGTCGCGGCTGCGGCCGTACTGCGTCTGGCCGCTCTGCAGGTCGATGTCGCCCGTGTCGGGCCGGATGCGGAAATCGCGGCCGCTGATGTTGACCACCTTGCCGGTCTTGAGCGACTTGACGCGGCCGCCGCTGTCGCCGTTGGCGCAATAGATCCAGTTGTCGAGGCCGTAGACCAGGCTGTTGACGCGGTGCTGCTGGTTGCCCTCGACGAAGCCGGTGTAGAGGACCACCTTCTTGTCCGCCTTGCCGTCGCCATCGGTGTCCTCGGCGTAGAAGATGTCCGGGGCGCAGGTCACGAGCACGCCCTTGCCCCACGGCAGGACGCCCGTCGGGAAGCCGAGCTTGTCCATGAAGACGGTCGCCTTGTCGTACTTGCCCGTGCCCTTGGTGTCTTCGAGGAACTTGATGCGGCCGCCGTGCTTGCCCTTGCCGTCGGTGCCGAGCGGGTAGTCGCCCATCTCGACCACCCAGAGCTTGCCGTCGGCGCCCCAGGCGAAGGCGATGGGATCCTGCACGAGCGGCTCGGCGGCCATCAGTTCGACCTGGAAGCCGGGGCGGGCCTTGATGGAGCGCAGCGACGCCACGGGCGACTTCGGGCCGGGCTGGTCGTCGCCGAGGAGTTGCTTGATGTTGCGGCGATCAACGTGGTCCTTGAGCAAGGGCGTGTCCTCGTTGGACCACCACATGAAACCCGAGTGGACCCAGAAGCCGTTGTTGGTGCCGTTGCGGCTGATCATCGGCAGCGCGTCCTTGTCGCCGCGCTTGCCGGCCATGACCTTGCGGCTCCAGCCGGACTTCATGTCTTTGAAGAGGTAGATGCCGTATTCCTTTTCGTTGGAGAAGATGATGTCGAGCTTGCCGTCGCCATCGAGGTCGATGAAACGCAAACCGAAGTCCTGGCTCTGACCGCCAAGTCGGGCTCCTGGCGGCAAAGAAAATGGAACGTCAACGATCAGCTTCCCATCGGTATCATCGATGGCGAGCCGATCCTTGTCTTCTTCCCCAGCGATCATCAGGGTCTTCCCTTCGGAATAGAGCGATACGAACTTGGAAGATCTCTGAGTGGCCCTCGTTGTTTTGCCTGACGATGTTCGCCACGCGCGCTCCTTGGGAAGCCATTCCCTGTCGTGCGCGTATCGCTGTCCACCGATCAGCTTGTTGCCGACAACGTCAATGAAGCCGTCCTCATTTGTGTCGTACACGTAGACACCGCTATTCCGTCCGGTTGACGGATCGCGCAGAGCCAGCCCGTCGAGCATGTTCTTGTTCAGCCGCTCTAGCGCCTCGCGGAAGTTGAGGAACTTCACCTTCTTCCCGTGCTTCGCCACCGCGTAGTCGATCAGCTCCACGACCTGATCGTTCTTGATCCACCCGTGCGGGTGGAACACCAGGCAGAACACGCCCTGCTTGATGACCGTGCAATCGAGAGCCGCCTTCCAATCGCGGACCGTCTGCGGGTTGTTCGGCTTCTGCAGGTGCTGCGCCTGCCAGTCGCTCGGCGTCACGCACGGGAACTCCCAGCACTGCCGGCCGATCACGTACGGGTACGGGTAATCCTCGATCGTGTTCACGAAGCTGCGGTCGGCCGGGACGTAGCGGCGGAAGCGCTCGCTGCCGTCCGGGTTCAGCACCAGCGCGCGCGGCAGCTCGGGGTCGTTCGCCGTGAAGAGATTGAAGACCGACGTGTCGATGCTCAGGAAGTTGCCCTTCGCCGTCGCCTTGTTGAAGATCTCGGCGTAGAAGCGCGGGCTCGGCGTGTTGAGTGAGTCGCAGCACGGCATACGGAACGCCACCGGCTTGCTGTTCGGCACCGACGCCAGCAGATCGACGCACTGGTCATAGGTCGCCTTCGCCTTCGCGAAGCTGCCGCCGCGGAAGAACGGACAGGGGTGGTCGGCCGTGTGCGTCTCCAGGCTCAGGCCCTCCTTGAGCCAGGTCTGGAGCTGCGGATCCTTCGGATCGACCGAGTTGGTCATGATGCTGAGGGGCGCCCGGCCGTCGATCTTCTGCAGGCGGCGCAGGATCGGCCGCAGGAACGTCTCATAGCGTTTCGGGTCGCGCATGTCGTCGATGGCGAGGACCACCACGGCCTCGACGCCGGGTTCGCCGACCCACTGCGGCGTGACCAGCTTGGGGAAGGTGCGCGAGGGGTAGTAGGGGTTGACCTCGTCGAGGTAGGCGAGGCGGTTGCCGGGCGACTGGGCGCGGGCGGCGGGGGCGAGCAGCAGCGACAGCAGCGCGGCGGTCAGCAGCGAGCGCATGGCAGGGACTCCCGCAGGGCGGCGAAGGGAAGGAGGCCGATTGAGGGAACGACGTGATGCTATCCGCGGAAGGGACGGCGGTAAAGGGGGTAACAAGGGGAGTTGGTTGGCTCCCGCCGCCCGAAGGGCGCGATCGGGATACAAGCCCGACGCGCGAGCGAGGGACGGCTTCCCCCTCGCTGGCGCGTCGGGCTTGTGTCCCCGCCGGAGGACTCGGGAATACAAGCCCGACGCGCGAGCGAGGGACGGCTTCCCCCTCGCTGGCGCGTCGGGCTTGTATGGAAGCGGTTACTTCTTCGCGGTCGTGGCCTTCGGGGACACATAGCCCGGCGAGGCGTTGAACACCTTCAGCAGCGCCCCGTCCGCGGTCTTCCAGACGCGCACGTCGCCGTCTCGGCCGCCCGCCGCCACCAGCTTGCCGTCTGGGCTGATCGCCACCGCGTACAGCCAGTCCGTGTGGCCCGTCAGCGTCTTCAGCGCGGCACCGTTCATCGGGTTCCACAGCCGCACCGTGCCGTCGGCGCCGCACGTCGCCAGCAGCGGCGTCTTCGGGTCGGCGTGGAACGCGACCTTCAGCACCGCCTTGCCATGACCGCCGCCGACACGGATCTGCTTGCCGATCTTCTTCGCCGCGTCCGTCGCGTCCCAGTAGCGGACGTTGTTGTCCTCACCAACCGAGATGCCGATCTTGCCGTCCGCGGTGATCGCCACGCCGTAGACCGAGTTCTGATGGTCCGGGAACGTCGCCACCGACTCCTTCGCCGCCAGGTCCCAGATCTTCGCCGTCTTGTCGCGGCTCGCCGTCAGCAGGTGCTTGCCGTCCGGCGCGAACGCGATGCCGAAGATCCAGTCAGCGTGGTTCTCGATGCTGTGCTCCAGCTTGATCTTATCGTAGCCGCCGCCGATGTCCCAGACGCGCACCAGGCGGTCGCAGCCGCCCGCCGCCAGTTTCTTGCCGTCGGCGCTCAGTGCGACGGCGTGGACCGTGTCGTCGCTGTCCATCAGCGACGCGAGGAGAACTTTCTTGTCGTGGACGCCGTCGAGGACCGTCACGCCGTTCACCGCCTTGCCGGGGACGTTCAGGTCATAGATGCGGACGTCGCCCTCCTGACCGGGCCGGCCGCCGGCGACCGCGAGCTTGCCGTCGCGCAGGAACACCAGGCCGTAGGCCCGCTCGGCGCGCGTGTAGAGGCGCTTCTCCAGCTTGGCCTGCTCGACGTCCCAGACGGTCAGCTCGTGGTAGCCGCCGACGACGAGCTTCTTGCTGTCGGGAGTGAAGGCGAGGGCGTTGACGTTGGCGGGGAACTTGTACGCGGCGGGCGGGGCCGGCGGCTGCCAGCGGACGCGCAGCTCGCGCATCAGGTCGGCCTTGTCGGAAATGCCCGCGTCGAGCTTGGCGCCCTCCTTGATCCAGCGAACGATCACGTCGATCTTCGCCTTCGGCAGCGGGTCGCCGGCTTCCTTCGGCGGCATGCGCATCGCGCCCTTGGCGGTGAGCATGTCGAGGATGACGCTCTCGTGGGGCTTGCCGGCGACGAACGGCTCCTCCTTGGTGCCGCCCTTGCGGAAGTTCTCGAAGGTCGTCATGTCGAGCTTGCCCTTGCGCTTCTTGCTGTCGTGGCAGGCGAAGCAGTTCTCCTTGAGGATGGGGGCCACGTCGTTGATGAAGCTGACGGGGCCGCCCTTGGGGGGCTGGGCGTGCGCGGCGGGCGGACCGCCGAGCAGCAGGAGCAGGGCCAGCGTGAGGCCGATGAGGGAGCAGAGGATGCAGTAGCAACAGCGGGAACGCAGCATGGGGGTGGGACCTCGTCGGGGCTGGGGTCGGCCGGTGGGGGTAGCGGGCGAGTGGACATCATTATAGAGGATGGGTCGCGCGCAATGCGAGCGGAAAAACGAAGAGTTTCCGGCCGTAGGGACAAGCTGCCAGCTTGTCCCTCTCATTGGGACAAGCTGGCAGCTTGTCCCTACGGCCTTATTTCAGCCAGCGGGCGGCGTCGCGCGCGTAGTAGGTGAGGATCATGTCGGCGCCGGCCCGCTTGATGCCGGTCAGGATCTCCAGGGCGACGCGGCGCTCGTCGATCCAGCCCTTCTGGGCGGCGGCCTTGACCATCGCGAACTCGCCGCTGACGTTGTATGCCGCCACCGGCACACCGAAGCGCTCCTTGACGCGGCGGATGATGTCCAGGTACGCCAGCGCCGGCTTGACCATGATGAGGTCCGCCCCCTCCTCCAGGTCGAGGGCGACCTCGCGCAGGGCCTCGTCGCCGTTGGCGGGGTCCATCTGGTAGCCGTTGCGGTCGCCGAACTGCGGCGGCGACTCGGCGGCGTCGCGGAACGGGCCGTAGAAGCCCGAGGCGTACTTGGCAGCGTAGCTCATGATCGGCAGCCAGCGGAAGCCCGCCTCGTCGAGGCCGGCGCGGATGGCGCCGACCATGCCGTCCATCATGCCGCTGGGGGCGACCATGTCGGCGCCGGCGCGGGCGTGACTGACGCACTGCTGCGCCAGCAGCGGCAGCGTCGCGTCATTGTCCACGTCGGTGCGGCCGCCGTACTCGCTCAGGACGCCGCAGTGGCCGTGGTCGGTGTACTCGCAGAAGCACTCGTCGGTGATGAGCAGGACGTCCTTGTGGGCGGCGCGGACGGCGCGCAGGGCCTGCTGCACGATGCCGTCGTCCGCGGCGGCGCTGGAGCCGGTGGCGTCCTTGTACGCGGGGATGCCGAAGAGGATGAACGCCTTGACGCCGAGGCCGACCGCCTCGCCGACCTCGTCGATGAGGCGGTCCACGCTGAGCTGGTAGTTGCCCGGCATGGACGCGATCTCCTTCTTGACGCCCTTGCCGGGGCGGACGAAGAGCGGCAGGATCAGGTCGTGGACGGACAGGGTCGTTTCGCGCACCAGGTCGCGGACGACGGGGTGATGGCGGAGGCGGCGGAGGCGGGTGGTGGGGAACATGGTTCACTTCCCGGTGTAGAAGGCATTGGCAGCGGCCACGCCGGCCCCCGACGTGACCTTCGCCCCCTGGCTCTGCAGACACTGCTCCAGCGCCCCGAGGAACTCCAGCACGATCTCGGGCCGCGAGTTGAAGCCCATCAACCCGATCCGCCACGCCTTGCCCTTGAACTCGCCCAGCCCGCCGCCGACCTCAATGCCGAACGTGTTGAGAAGCTGCTTGCGCCCCGTCACGTCATCGACGCCGGACGGGAGACGGACCGCGTTCAACTGCGGCAGCTGATGCCCCTCGACCGCGGTGTACGTCAGCCCCAGCGCGTTCAGCCCCGCCTTCAGCGCCCGGTGGTTGCGCAGGTGCCGGTCCCACCGTGCCTGCAACCCCTCTTCGAGCACCAGGCGCAGCCCCTCGCGGATGGCGTAGGCCATCGTGATCGGCGTCGTGTGGTGGTACATGCGCTCCTCGCCCCAGTAGCGGCGCAGCAGTGTCATGTCGAGGTACCAGCTCTGCACCTTCGTCTTGCGCCGCTCGATCGCCTCCACCGCCCGCGGACTGAACGACACCGGCGACAGCCCCGACGGACAGCTCAAACCCTTTTGCGAGCAGCTATAGGCGGCATCGACGCCCCACTCGTCCAGGGCGACGGGGATGCAGCCCAGCGACGTGACGGTGTCGAGCACCAGCAACGTGTCGAACTCGTGGCACAGGGCGCCGAGCTTCTCCACCGGCTGCCAGACGCCCGTCGAGGTTTCGGCGTGGACGATGGCCAGTACCTTCGGCCGCACCTTCGCCAGCACCTCGCGGATCGGGTTGAGGTCGAAGACGTCGCCCCAGCGCTGCTCCAGCGTGGTGACGGTGGCGCCGGCGCGCCCGGCCACCTCGACCAGGCGCTGGCCGAAGAAGCCGTTGACGCAGGCGACGACGCGGTCGCCCGGTTCGATGAGATTGACGAGGCACGCCTCCATGCCGGCCATGCCGGTGCCGCTGACCGTCAGCGTCAGCGGGTTGCGCGTCTGGAACGCCTGGCGCAGCATGTCCTGCGTCTCGTCCAGCACCTTGAGGAACTGCGGGTCGAGGTGCCCCAGTAGGGGCGTGGTCATCACGCCCAGGACGCGCGGGTGGACGTCGCTGGGGCCGGGGCCGAGGAGGAGGCGCGGCGACGGGCTCAACTGGCCGGGGAGGGACATCGGAAACTCCTGTAGCGTTTAGAGCGGTTTGCGTTCGGGTGTAGCGGGGCGGCGCTTTGGAGTGCGGCGCTCGGCGCCGCTTTGGCTCTTTCTTTCCCTCGGGCCGGGCCG
>JBBRPS010000062.1:0-20824 GCA_038227745.1 Gemmatales bacterium
CCCGCTCCACCAGCGCCCGGTCGGCCGACACCAGCATCCCGCCCCCCGACGTGGTGATGATCTTGTTGCCGTTGAACGAGAACACGCCCGCCGCGCCGAGCGTGCCCGCGGCACGGCCGCGGTACGACGCCCCCAGCGCCTCGGCCGCGTCCGCCACGACGGGGACGCCGTACTCCGCGCACGCCGCCAGGATCGCGTCATAATCGGCGCACTGCCCATACAGGTCCACCACGACCGCCGCCCGCGGCAGCCGGCCGCGCGCGGCACACGCACGCAGCTCCTCGCGCAGCAGTCCGGGGTCCAGGTTCCAGGTCGATCGATCGGCGTCGAGGAAGACGGGCTGTGCGGCCTCGTAGACGATCGGGTTGGCGCTGGCGCTGAAGGTGAGCGTCGAGCACAGCACCTCGTCGCCAGCCGTCACGCCGAGGAGGCGCAGGGCCAGGTGCAAGGCGGCGGTGCCGGAGGACAGGGCCACGGCGTGGACGCCGCCGCCGACGGTCGCGGCGAACTCCTTCTCGAAGGCGTCCACGTGCGGCCCGAGCGGCGCGATCCAGTTCGAGGCGAACGCCTCCTTGACCAGCTCCAGCTCCTCGGCCCCCAGGTGCGGCGGCGAGAGGTAGATGCGCTTCATGGTGTCCCTCTTCTGAACGGGAAAGCCCACGGGTGGCAACCCGTGGGCTTTGCGTGGCTCTGTGTTCCGTCACGTCGTCATCTTCAGCCGGCGTTCCTCATCAAGGTACGTCTCCGCGGCAGTGGTGTCGGCGTAGACATTCTCGCGGCGCAGCACCTTGACCACGGTCCGCACGAGGATCTTCAGATCCAGCGCCAGCGAACAGTTCTCGGCGTACCAGACGTCGAGCGCCAATCGCTCGTCCCACGGCAGGTCGTTGCGCCCGTTCACCTGCGCCCAGCCGGTGATGCCCGAGCGCAGCTCGAAGCGCTTGCGCTCGCGCTCGGTGTAGTACGGCTGGTAGCGCGGCAGCAGCGGGCGCGGTCCGACCAGGCTCATGTCGCCCCGGAGGACGTTGAGCAACTCGGGCAGCTCGTCCAGGCTCGTGGAGCGCAGGAACTTGCCGAACGGCGTGAGCCGCTCGGTATCGGGCAGCAATTCGCCCGCGGCGTCGCGGGCGTCGGTCATGGTGCGGAACTTGATGAGCGTGAACGGCCGGCCGCCCCGCCCCGGCCGCTGCTGGCGGAAGAGCACCGGGCTGCCGAGCTTGCGCCGCACCAGTACGGCCACGACAAAGAAGACAGGCGCCAGGAACAACAGCCCCGGCAAGGTCAGCGCCAGGTCGAGGAGGCGCTTGCCGAAGCGCCGGTAGAGGGTCCGGGGGGTGGCCGTGTCGGTCTGCGTCAAGCCAGTCTCCCGTTCAGGCCCGGTAGGCGGGGAAGAAGCCGGGCCGCATGTCCGGCGGGGCGGACGCGCGGCGGCGGGCCTCCAGGGTGCGGTAGGCGTCCTTCAGGAACACCAGTTCCCAGGTGAAGAAGTCGTGCCGCCGGTGGGAGAAGCCGGCCTTGAAGGCGAACAGCGAATCCTCCGCGGCCCCGCGCCCCCCGCCCAGGTGCAGAGTGTGCAGCCCGCGCTCGCCCCCCCAGCGGCCGGCCTCGTGCAGGAGCAGCTTCGTCGGGGCGCCGCCCAGCGCCGAGGTGCGCGTGCCCGCCAGGTGATACTGGAGGATGCCCGCGCACTCCACGAACGCCGCCGCCGCCAGCGCCGTGTCGGCGGTGTCCCGCACCGTGCCCACCCAGAGGCGACCGCCGAGCGCCGTTTCCGGCTCCCGGAAGTACGCCGGCGGGAAGTGATAGTAGTCGTCGGCGCCCAGCCGGGCCATGGTTTCGCGATAAAGCTCGGCGAGCTCCCGCAGGGCGCCGGGACCCTGGTCGAACCACACGCCGAAGCCGCGGCTGCGGGCCTTCTTGATGTCCTGCCGGTGGCCGTGGCTCAACTCCCGCCAGGATTCCTCCTCGCCCCAGGCCAGGTCGAGCGACACGGTGGCGCCGCGCCGTGTGATCTCGCCGAACTCGGCCAGCGGCCCCAGGGGCGGGGGCAGCAGCGGGTGCAGGCGGACGAAGCCGCTCACCGTGCCGCGCCGCCGCATGGCCTCGACCCACAGGCCGACCGCGGCCCGCAGGAACCCTGGGGCGTCTTCCCGCGCCAGCGGGCCGGGGTAGCCGTACGCCGAGGCGACGTCCTGCAGGCCGTCGCCCTCCCGCGCCAGCCACGGCAGCTCGTCCAGGCCCCGGACCAGGTAGGGGAGGAAGAAATAGCCCCCCTCCCCCGTAACCAGCACCGCCTCGGGCCGTCCGCCGTCGTGGGTCGCCGCCAGGCGCGTGTAGCGCGGCAGGTGGTAGAAGTCGTGCGGCACTCGCTCCAGGAACGCCTGCCAACGAGGGTCGTCGGGGCTCAGGAAATCCAGTCTCATCGCGTCCCAGCTTGGGCGTTGGCCAACACCGATAACAAAGAGTTCACGAGGCGCCGGATGACACCGTCCGCCGGCCTCGTTGCCGGTGTCCCCAGGTGTGGTAGGGTCGCATTCCCTCCTTCCAGGGTAGTGTAGTGGAACAGCCCGACCGGCGTCCCCTCGCCGTAGGGACAAGCTGCCAGCTTGTCCCTCGCCGTAGGGACGAGCTGCCAGCTTGTCCCTCTTGCGGAGGGGACAAGCAAGGCTGCTTGTCCCTACGACCCTCCCGTCAGACGGAGCGGTAGGCGGGGAAGAAATCGGCCCTGGGCGGACCCCCCGCCGAGTGCGCCGACCAGGCCCGCGTCAGTCCCTCGTATGCCTCGGGGTCGTGGACGCGCTGGTAGGTGCAGAAGCGGGCCCGCAGCGGCGAGAAGTTCGCCTTGAAGCGGAACACGCCGTCGTCGGGCTGATAGCCGCCCCCCAGGACCATGCGCTTCTGCCCCTGCCGCAGCGCCCAGCGGATGGATTCGCACAGGTAGGCGTTGACGGGGCGCAGGTGGATGAAGTCCGCGTCGGCGGCGGACAGGTGCCAGTAAACGTGGGTGCGGTCCTGAAAATACAGGCCGCCCGCGATCGCGCGGCCCTCGTGCTCGGCCAGCACGTAGAAGGCGTTCTCGGGCATCGTCTCGAAGAACGCCAGGAAATACTCGGCCGGGAAGAAGTAACGCTCCAGCGCCTGGCGCCGCTCCATGGTGTGCGTGTACAGGCGGTGGAAGGCGCGGACGTCGTCGGCCGACTCGGCGCGGCGCACGCGCACGCCGGCCCGCGCCGCCTGCTTCGTCTGCCGGCGGGCGTCGGACGTCAGCGATCGGCTCCAGATTTCCTCTTCCGGCCACGTCAGGTCCACATAAATGATGTCGCGGTTGGGCACGACGCAGGACGGCTCCAGGAGCGCCTCATGGGCGCCCCACGGGCTCAGGTGGGCGAACTCGGCGACGACGCGCCGCTGCCGGCAGTGGCACGCGAACAGGTCGGCGAACCGGCGGCCGCCCCACGGGCCGGGCGGCCCTGGCCCCAGCGCGACGGGGCCGGAATATTCCGGGGTACACGTGTCCCACAGGTCCTCCCCGAGGCCGTGGGCGAACGGCAGGGCGCGTACCGGCCGGAGGAAGAACGGGTAGGCGACGACGCACCCCTCCGCCTCGACCACGAAAAGGCGGGCGACGCTGCCCATCTGTTTCTCGCAGATTCGCGCGTACTCCACACTGCCGACGGCGCTGACGCTCGCCGGCAACACGGCCCGCCATTGGGCCGCGTCCACGGTGTCAAGCACGTAGTGACGGATCATCGTTGACCCTCGCCCCGCGTGAGAGACGGCCGGCGGTTGGGGCGGCCGCGCGCGCCGAACCGGCCGAGCGCGTCGCCGAGGGCGCGGCGCACGCAGCCGAGGAAATAGGCGTACCATTGACCTCCGTAAGGGACGTAGCAGCGCACCGCGTGGCCGGCCCGGGCCAGGCGGTCCTGCAGGTCGCGGCGGACGCCGTAGAGCATCTGGAGCTCGAAGTCGCGGCGCCCGAGCCGCGCCGCCGTCGCCAGCGCCTCGTCGATGAGGCGCTCGTCGTGCGTGGCCAGCGCCGGGCAGCGACCGCGTGCCAGCAGCAGTTCCGCGTCGCGGCGGAAGGCGCGATCGATGTCGGCCTTGTTGCGGTAGGCGACCGCGGCCGGCTCCCAGTAGCCGCCCTTGACCAGGCGGATCCGCGCGCCGCCCGCGACGAGCCGCACGAGGTCGCCGTGCCGGTGCCGCAGGTAGGACTGGATCGCCACGCCGACCGTGTCGGCCCCGTACGCCTCCCGCGCCTCCTCGAACAGGCAGAGCGTGGTTTCGGTGTACGCCGACTCTTCCATGTCGATGCGGACGAAGTTCCCCAGGCGCCGGGCGCAGTCGAGGACGCGCCCGAGCTGCACGCGGCACAGGCTCGCGTCGATGTCCAGCCCGATCTGGGTGAGCTTGACCGACAGGTGCGACGCGACGCCCGCGGCGTGAATCCGGCCGAGTGCCTCGACGGCGGCGTCGGCGGCGGCGACCGCGGCGGCCTCGTCGCGGACGTGGGTGCCGACGTGGTTGAGTGTCGCCCGGATCCCGCGTGCGTTGAGGGCGCGGACGGCGGCCAGCCCGGCGTCGAGGTTCTCGCCGGCGATGAAGCGCCAGGCCAGGTCGCGGACGACCGGCGTGGAGACGACGGCCTTGCGCAGCAGAGGCTGTCTCGCCAGGAACCCGCAGAGCTGCCGCAACATGAAGCTTTTTCCCCTTCGATCAGTTAAAAGCGCTTTGCGGCCGGCTGGTGCGGGTGTGCGCTTTGGAGTGCGGCGCTTGGCGCCGCTTTGGCTCTTTCTTTCCTTCTTTTTTGGCTCTTTCTTTCCTTCTTTTTTGGCTCTTTCTCTCTTTCCTGCCCCCGTGGCCCGGCACGAGGGAAAGAAAGAGCCAAAGCGGCGCCAAGCGCCGCACTCCAAAGCGCCCCCACCCCATCCGCTCGCCGAGAGGGAATCGTCGCTAAACCCGGCACCCCGCCCCCGCCAGGAGCCGCTCCAGCTCCGCCAGCGACGCGACGGTGAAGTCCGGCGCGTGCTCTGCCGTCTCCGGCTCCAGGTGCGCGTACTCGCCGCCCGCGTGCCGCAGCCGCACCGACGCCAGTCCGCTCCGCCGCGCCCCGACGAAGTCCTTCACGGGGTTGTCGCCGACGTACACCGCCGCGGTCGCCTCCGTACCCAGCTCGCGCACGGCCGCCGTGAAGCCGACCGTGCTCGGCTTCCACGCCTCCCGCCCCCATTCGTCCGTAACAATAATAGCATCGAAAAAGGGCGCAAGGCCGAGCGCCCTCAGCTTCACCCGCTGCACGCCCAGGTAGCCGTCCGTGAGCAGCCCGAGACGGTGGCGCCGCCGCAGGGACGCGAGCAACTCGCGGACGCCGGGGAAGGGCGCCAACTCCGGCTCGTGGTCGCGGTACACCCGCACCAGCCGCCCCGTCAGCACCGCCGGTCCCAGGCCGCGGGCCGCGAGCCAGCGGTCGAACGTGCGGCCACGGACGCCCTGCTCGAACAACCCCCGCAGCTCGGCGAACCCCTCCTCGGCGGGGACGCGCAGGTTGGCCTCCGCCCAGGCGGCCACGGCGCGGAAGCCGCTCAGGACGTAGTCGCGCTCCGGGTAAAGCGTGTCGTCCAGGTCAAAAATGACGGCTTGCCATCTGCTCACGCTCCGCCTCCGTGAGGAAGAACGAATCGTCGAAGCGGGTCAGGTAAACGCCCTGCCGGTAGCCGCCCAGCGGAGGGAGGTCCACCTCGAGGCCGGCTGCCCGGGCCAGCAGCAGGCGCGGCGAATCGACGCCCGCCGCGATCCCGAGCGGGAAGCCGCCGCCGAGCCGGGCGTTGATCTCGGTGAAGAACGGCTTGCCGTCCTTCAGGATGCACTGCACGGTGAGGGGTCCGATGGCGGGCAGCGCCTTCGCGATGCGGACGCAGGCGGCCGTGACCGCGGGACAGGAGACCGTCACTCCCTTCGTCACCTCCCCGCCGCGCACCTCGAGGCGCTTGCGCGAGACGACGGCCAGCACGTTGCCCTCCAGGTCGCAGACCACGTCGCTGGTGATCTCCGGGCCGGGGAGGTACTCCTGGACGATCGGCCCCGGCACGTAGCCCGCGAAGAAGGCGAGCTCCTTCGCGTCGCGCACCGTGAAGGTGTGCTTCGCCGCGCTGCCGGAGCGCGGCTTGATGAACAGCGGGTAGTCGGCCCGATCCGGGTCCAGGTCCTCCGGCAGCCACGAGCACGGCCGGGCCACTTCGGCGCGGTCGAAGAGTTGCAAGGTCTTCCACTTGTCCGAGGTGAGGGCGACAGCTTCCTCGGACAGGACCGCCGGCCGCGCACCCAGCGCCTCCAGCGCCGGGCGGTGCCGCGCCAGGACGGGGATGTCCGGGTCGATCAGGGGGAAGATCAGGTCGATGCGCTCCGCCCGGCAGACCGCGAGCAGCGCCGGCAGGAAGTCGGGCGAATCGACGCGGGGGACGATGTAGGCCCGGCTCGCCACGCGCAGGGCCGGCGCCAGAGGGTCGATGTCGAGGCCGACGATCTCCCCGCGGAGATGGAGGGCCTGGTAGGCGCGCCGGAAGGCGCGGACCAGCTCGACCCGCCTGCCGACGCTGATGAACAACGTGTTGAAGGTGCCGTCTGGTTTTCGAGGCACGGAACTCCTCCTCCGTGGCGTATCCCGCCCGCCGCTATCGCGGGTCTTCATAACGACGCACGGGCGCGGTTCGGGGCACGGCACGGCGCCCCGGCAACCGCCCTGCCCGCCAGCGCCCGGCCGTAAAGGGCCTCGTGGAGTCGCAGGATCGTTTCCTGGCTGAACTGCTGCCGCATCCGCAGGCGGCCCCGCCGACCCATATCCTCGGCCTCCCAGCGGTGCTCAAGGACCCAGCACATCGCGCGGGCGAGCCGGTCCGTGTCGCCGACCGGCACCAGCAGTCCGCTCTCCTCCGCCAGCAGCTCGCGCGTCCCGCGGATGTCCGTGCCGATCGCCGGCACGCCGAGGCTCAGGGCCTCCATGATGCTGCGGGGCAACCCCTCCTGCTGCGACACCAGCAGGACAGCTGCGGAGGACCGGACGAGCACGGGCACGTCGCGCCGCTGCCCCAGGAAATGAACCCGCGCCGCGGCCCCGAGTTCCGCGGCGAGCCGTCGCAGCGCTTCCAATAGCGGCCCCTCGCCGGCCAGCGCAAGGTGGGCCTCCGTGCGCGCCAGGCGCGCGAACGCGCGGAGGACGTCCGCGTGGCGCTTGCGCGGGATAAACTCGCCGACGACAAGGAACAGCGGCGCACCCGGACTGAGGCCGAGGGAGGCGCGGAACCGCGCCACGTCCGCTGCGGCGACACGGTCCGGGCTGTAGAGGTCGGTGTCCACGCCGATGCCGGGCATGTAGCACACTCGCTCCGGCGGCACGATCCGGTGGCGCCGGGCGGCCTCCTCGTCCTCGCGGTTGATGACCACGAGGTAGTCGGTCCAGCGGCCGGCGAGCCGTTCCAGCGTGCGGAAGGCAAGGTTCCTCAGCGCGCCGCCGCCGCGGTGGAAGTGGAAGCCGTGCGCCGTGTAGATCACCTTCACGTCGCCGCGCCGCCGCAGGTCGCGCAGGGCGTACCGCGTCACGAAGGCGGCCACGGGAGTGTGGACGTGAACGATGTCATAACGCTCCCTCTCCACGAGCGCCCGCAAGGCGCGCGGAGCGCGGCCGAGGTTGCGCACGTCGAGGGGGTTGCGCGTCCAGTCCACGTCCCAGAGGCGGTGGAAGGCGGTGGCGCAGTCGGGCGCGGACGTCACGTCCTGGGCGGCGGCGTCCACGTGCCAGCCGTGGGCCGCGAAGTGGCGCGCGAACGGCAGCAGGAACCCGCGCAGCGTGCAGGCGACGGTCGAGACCATCAGCAGGCGCGGTCCCTGTCCCGTCGCTCCGTTCCGTCCGTTCCTTGCCGTCTCCAGGGTCAGCATACGTTCCCTCCGTTCACGCGAGCGCGGGGCAGGCCGCCGTGAGCCCCGGCACGGGCGTCCGCAAGATGCGGCCGATGACGGCGCGGGCCTCCGCGGCGGCGCCCGGCAGCAGGGGCCGGTTCCTCCTTCGGATCACGCGGCCCTGCAGTCCGAGGCTGTCGCAGACACGGTAGGCGAAGCCCTTGAAGTGGGTGCGAGCCAGGAGCAGCAGCGTGCGCCCGTACCCCACCGCCGCGGGGCCGTAGGTGCGGAGGATCTTCCGCTCGGTCCGATAGCTCCGCAGGTAGTTGTCCAGGTTACCGGCCAGGCCCTCGCGGTAGAACAGGAGCTGCTCCGGCAGGCGGGCGAAGGTGCTGGTCCGGCACGTTCGGCACCACAATTCGCGATCCTCGGCACGGACGTACTCCGGGTCATACGGGTTGCGCCGGAACCACTCGGTCCGGCCCAGCGCCGTCGGGTGGACCACCAGTCCGCGACACAGGACGGCGGCCGGACTGACGTTGAGCGGGGCCTCGCCGCGCATCCCCCACGGCTCGCTGTTTTCGTCGATGGTGCAGACCGCCGAGCCGACGAGATCGACTTCCCGGTGGCGGTCGAGGAACTCGACCTGGCGCGCCAGGCGCTCGGGGTGCATCAGGTCGTCGCCGTCCAGGCGCGCGACGTACTGCCCCCGTGCCAGGGCGTTGATCTGGTTGAGGCGCTCCACCAGGCCGCGGTTGACGCCGTCCGCGAGCACGCGCACGCGCTCGTCCGCCACCGACCGGGCGATCCTCAGCGAGCCGTCGCGCGAGCCGTCATCGACCAGGATCAGCTCCCAGTCGGTATACGTCTGGGCGAAGACGGAGCGCAGGGTGTCGGTCAGGGTGCGCTCGCAGTTGTAGAAGGACACGCCGATCGAGACCTTCGGGGCGCGGCCGTCCGGCGTGGGGGTTGACATGGTCACGACACTCCTTCCCGGGCCGCCAGCGGACTGCTCTGTTCCGCGGGCGGCGCCGCCGCGGGGGCCTCGTCCGCGCGGGCGGCCGCCTTCTGCTCCGCGCCGCGAACCGCGAGGGCATTCGCCGCCCCCAGCAGTGCCAGCACGAACCACCACCAGCGCTGGAACAGGGCCTCGACGCCCATCGACAGGCCCATCATCGCGAGGTGGGCGGCGATCAGCCCCGCCACCAGGGGCCGCTCGTCCGCGCCGGCACGCCGGTAGGCCGCCGCCCCCTTGAGGAGGAACCAGCTGATGAAGCCCGCGAACCCCACGAAGCCGACGGCGCCGAACTCCGCGAGGAACCACATCGCGGTGTTGTGGACGATGATGTCGTGCTCCTCGGCGAAGGCGCCGAGGCCCGCGCCGAAGCCGGGGTGGTCCAGGAACATGTGCAGGGCGTTGCGGTTGATCTCCACGCGCTCCTCAATGGTGTTCTGCCGGCCCGAGATCTCAAGCATGGAGTCGAAGCCCTCCTCGCCGGCGGAGTACGCGACCGCGACGACGCCGACCGCGGCCATGCCCACGACGAGGAGCA
The DNA here is from genome assembly GCA_038227745.1 of Gemmatales bacterium. GTDB lineage: Bacteria > Planctomycetota > Planctomycetia > Gemmatales > Gemmataceae > DASPXY01. The sequence continues at coordinate 9,447 of JBBRPS010000062.1, forward strand.
GCAGCCGCGGGTTGCGGACGGCGCCGAACAGCGTCAGGGCGGCGAAGCCGATCCACGCCGAGCGCGACGACGTCAGGAACAGGCCGGCCGACAGCGACAGCAGGCCGAGGATGCGCGGCCAGCGCGACAGCAGCGGCGCGCGGCCCTCGCCATCGAGCAGCAGCACCGCGTAGGCCACGGCGAGCAGCCCGCCGTAGGCGTTGGGGTCCACGAGCATCCCCGAAAGGCGGTCGTAATTGTCGCTGAGGAGGAAGCCGAGCCGGGCGTTCGGGCCGCCGCCGTAGCGGCACCAGAGGAACGCCGCCGTGGCCAGGGCGTTCTGCAGCACGACGGCGACCGCGAAGACGCGGAGGAAGCGGCGGACATCGCCCCACGTGTACGACAGGCTGGTGAGGCACACGTAGGACGTGAACAGGGCGGCCATGCCGACCATCTTGTTGAGCAGGACGTAGCGCGAGATGGACCCGTTCTGCAGGAGGTTGCCGAGGGGCCAGAGGATGAACAGGGCGAGCAGGGCGACGTGCCACGGGCTCCAGGCTGCCCCGCCGACGCGCCACACGCCCAGGCCCGCCACGGCGGCGGCCAACAGGAACAGGTCGGACGGCGCGAGGCGGAGGTCGAACGGCGTGTCGATCTGGACCGGCAGGAGGACGAGATACGCCAGCAGCAGCCAGCGCAGCACGCCGCCGTCCGCCGCCGCGCCGGCTTCCCCCGCACCCAGAGCGTCCCCGCACTGCCGCGTCATCTGGCCTCCGGGAGTTCTGCGCGCCCCGGGGCGGATCCCGCGGCCGTCGTCAGGAAGATGGCCCCGAAGGCGAGGAGGCCGGCCGCCGCGCTCACAACGGTTGCCGCCGCCGCGCCTGCGAGCGAGTCGCCGCCGATCAGCGCCGCGCTCGCCGCCAGGGTGACGACGGTGACGGCGAGTGCGGCCGCCGCCTGGCTGCGCGTCCGGCGGGCCGCGGTGGCCGCGGTGACGAACACGGTCGCGACGCACCACAGGCCGGCGCCGCCCATGACGGCGGCGAAGACGCCCGCGTGCTCCGCGTACTCGGGCCGGTACAGCACTGTCAGGATGAGGCGGCCAGCGACCAGGGCCACCACGACGCCCGCGGCGGCGAGGGCCGCACCGACTCCCGTCAACTTTAGCACGAGAAGCCGGAACGCGCGCGTGTCGCCGGCGGCGTAAAGGGACGCCAGTCGGGGGGCGGCCGCCTGGGCCAGGGAGTTGCTCAGCACCTGGCCGACCACCGTCACGTACGCCAGGGCCGCGAAAATGCCCAGCGGCCCCTCGCCGAGCCGCTGTTCGACGAAGTAGCGCGGAATGTTCGTACACAGGGTGAAGAGCATGGTGACGGCGCCGAGCGGCAAGGCCAGCCACGCCAGCCGGCCCAGCGCCGCCCACTCCCAGCAGGGGGCAGACCGTTCCGGCGTGAGTTCGGGGGAGAGCGCGCGCAGCCAGGCCGGGCTGCGGGCGTCGTACAGCGCCAGCAGCAGGCCCCACGCCGCGGCGAGGGCCGCGCACCCCGCGACGACGCTGCCGGTCAGCAGGACACCGCCCGCCAAGGCGGCGACCGACAGCGGCCCCTTGAGCATCAGCGAGCGCGCCACGCGGTCCATGCGCCCGTGCTGCTGCATGAGGCCGTGGTAGGCGTCGCTCAGGGCCTCGAACGCCTTGGCGGCGCCGACGGCGAGGATCACCCCGGCGGTGGCCGGACTGTACCCGACGCCCAGCGCCAGGCCGGCGATGACGGCCAGCGCCAGGGCGGTGGTGACCAGCCGCAGCGCCAGGTAATGGCCGAAGCGGTACGCGCGCGCCGCGTCGGTCGCCTGGACGGCGGCGAGCTGCAGGTTGGCGAACAGCATCACCGGCGCGGTCACCGCCAGGGCCAGGGCGAACTGCCCGACCGTTTCCGGCGGGCCGAGCTTGGCAAGCACGATCAGCAAGGCCCACTGGCAGGCGGCGTAGACCACGTTGCCGGCCAGCGTCCAGGAGAAGTTGCGCCGCAGGGAGGGCGAACGCTCCACGGTGACCGGGTGACCGGGCGCCGTCGGCGCCATCCCGTCTGCTTCCACCGTGCTGGCCGTCATGGATCGCATTGGCGTCCCGGTGTCCCGTCTCGCCGTTCGTGGCCGACTCGCTCCGCGAGTTGGTGTGGGGTCGGCTCCCGACTCGCGGAGCGAGTCGGCCACGAACCACGATACCCGACCACAAGGCACTCTGACCTCACGAGGCCGCCAGGCCGGCCTCGAGGTGGGGCGTGGCGAGTGCCGCCGCCGCGGCGCCGTGCGCCGGATCCGCTCGGACCCGGACGCGCGCCGCGGACCGCCCCGCCTCGTCCCGGTATTCCGGCACGATCTCCCTGAACTTCGCCCGCACCGCGTCGGCGTCCGGCGCGGCGGCCAGCTCGATCAGCTCGTCGATGTGGCGGTTGATCGCCTCCCAGCTCTGCGGCTTGAGGCGGCCGACGAAGATGCGCGGGTGGTGCGTCTTGGCGGCGCTCTCCTCGTCCAGTGCCAGCTCCTCGAACAGCTTCTCGCCCGGGCGGATGCCCGTGAAGCGGATCGCGATGTCCCTGTCGGGGGTCAACCCCGACAGGCGGATCAGGTCGCGGGCCAGGTCGAGGATTTTCACGGGCGCGCCCATGTCGAGGATGAAGATCTCGCCGCCGCGGCCCATCGAGCCGGCCTGCAGCACGAGCTGGCACGCCTCGGGGATGGTCATGAAGTAGCGGCACATCTCGGGGTGCGTCACGGTCACCGGGCCGCCGCGGGAAATCTGCTCCTTGAAGATCGGCACCACGCTGCCCGCCGAGCCCAGGACGTTGCCGAAGCGCACCGCCACGAATCGGGTCCGGCTCAACTGCGACAGCGCCTGGACGTACAGCTCGGCGACGCGCTTCGAGACGCCCATGACCGACGTGGGGTTGACCGCCTTGTCCGTCGAGATCATCACGAACACCTCCACGCCGTGGGCGTCGGCCAGGTCGGCCAGCGTGCGGGTGCCGCGGACGTTGTTCTTGACCGCCTCGCCCGGGTTCCACTCCATCAGCGGGACGTGCTTGTGGGCGGCGGCGTGGAAGACGGCGGTCGGCCGGTAGCGGGCCAGGATCTGATCGACCCGCGCCGCGTCACCGACGTCCGCGACGCACGGGACCAGCTGCACGCCGGGGAACTTCTCGGACAGTTCCCAGTTGACGTGGAACAGGTTGTTCTCCGCCTTCTCGACGAGCACGAGGGCCGCGGGGCCGAACCCGCACACGACGCGGCACAGCTCGGCGCCGATGCTGCCGCCGGCGCCGGTGATGAGGACCGTTCGCCCCTTGATGACACCGGCGATCGCCTCGAGGTCGAGGCTCACCGGGGCGCGGCGCATGACGTCTTCGATGGCCACGTCGCGGAGGCGCGCGAGGTTCACCTTGCCGCCGACGATCTCGTGCAGCGCGGGGATCATCTTGACGGTGACGCCGCACTCCTCGCACAGCAGGGTGAGGCGGCGCAGGGTCTCGCCCCGGGTGTCGGCAATGGTCACCAGCGCCTGCCGGGCGCCGAGGCGGCGGGCGACGGCGACGAGGCGGTCGGTACACCCCAGCACGGGGATGCCGTGGATCACCGTGCCGGCCTTGGCGGGGTCGTCGTCGAGGAAGGCGATGGGGTGGATGCCGATGTCCGGGCGGGCGGCGATCTCGCGGGCCACGAGCACGCCGGCGCGCCCGGCCCCGATCAGCAGCGTCGGGATTTTCTCGGGCGTGTACTCTCCCAGGCGCCGGCGCTCCGCCCGCTCCAGCCACAGGCGGACGCTGGCGCGCACGCCCATCAGGCCGAGGAAGCTCAGGGCCAGGTCGATCATCGGCACGCCGTACGGGACGGCGCGGCCGTCGGCGGGCAGGAACAGGCCGGGGCCGGGGGCCGCCAGCAGGCGCCAGGCGAAGAAGGCGCTCGCCGCCAGGGCCAGCGCGGCGAAGACGCGCTGCGCCTCGCGCAGGCCGCTGTACCGCCAGAGTCGCCGCGGCATGCGGAAGGCCAGCAGGCAGGCGAGCTTGACCGCCAGGACGGTCGGCAGCGCCAGCCACATCGCGGCGGCGTAGTCCGCGGACACGACCCAGCCCTCGAACCGAACTGCGAACGCCAGGCAGAACGCGCCGGCGCAGACTGCCAGATCCAGCACCGTCTTGCCGACCCGAAGCAACCCAGGGCTTGCGGTCATCGCTGTCTCCTCATGAAGCGAGTAGGGGCATCCTCTTTGTCCGTGGAGAGATTTTGTCGGGGCGCCGGGGGCGGGTCGGCGGGGGCCAAGGTCGTGTAGGAGGCGGCTCCGCCCGCCGATCAGCCGGGTCGGGGGACGGAGCCCCCCTCCTACAAGAGGTCGGGGGACGGAGCCCCCTCCTACGGGTCTTCGTAGGAGCCGGCTCCGTCCGGCGATGGGGTTTCCACGTCGGGGGACGGAGCCCCCTCCTACGGCCTGTCAGCGGATCGCCGCCGGTCTGGCCGAGACGACCTCGTCGGCGCTGGCGCCGTAGCTCAGAGAGTAAGACGCTCCGAAGTATGCCGCATCGGCCCGGCCGTGGTGGTCCATGGCGTTGATGACGACGCCGACGATCGGCACGCCCAGGTCGCCCAGCAACGCGCGGGCGCGCTCCGCGGGCGGCCGGCCGTTGGCGCCGGCGCGGACGTTCAGCAGCACGCCGTCCACCCGCGGCGCCACGATAACGGGGTCGGTGACGGCCAGCAAAGCCGGCGTGTCCACCAGGATGAAGTCGTAGCGCCCGCGCAGGCACCGCAGCACCTCCTCGAAGCGCGGCGCGGTCAGCAGCTCGGCGGGGTTGTCGGGACGCGGGCCGCCCGGCAGCACCGACAGGCCGGGGACGCCGCCGGGCAGGAGCGCCGCGTCCAGCTCCGCCGTGCCCGCCAGGACGCCCGCGAGGCCCGGCCCTGGCTCCAGGCCGAAGAGCCGGTGCTGGTGCGGCTTGCGCAGGTCGGCGTCGATGAGCAGCACGCGCTTGCCCGACTGGGCGATCGAGACGGCGAGGTTGGCCGCCAGCACCGTCTTGCCGTCGCTCTGGGCCGCGCTGGTGACCTGGATGACCTTGCGGCCGGCGCCGGCGGCGCCGAAGAGCAGGGCGGTGCGCACGCCGCGGTAAGCCTCCGCCTCGGGCGACGCCGGGCGGTGGCGAGTACACAGCATGGGGTCGGGGTGGCCGGGCGCGGCGGCCTGCCGACCCTTCCCCTGCGGCTTGAAGAAGGGGACGTGGCCGATCACGGGGAGGCCGAGGGCGCGGCGGACCTCGTCGGCCGTGCGGAAGCTGCGGTCGCGGACCTCGGCGAGGTACGCCAGGCCCAGGCCGGCCAGGGCGCCCAGCAGCAGCGCCGCGGGGAAGATCTGCAGAGCGCTGGGCTGCACCTTCTTGCCGGCCAGGGGCGGGGCGATGACGCGCGCGTCGTAGCCGCCGACGCCCCGGGCCAGATCGACCTGCTGCAACTGCTTGACGACCGTGTCGTACAACCGCTGGCGCCGGTCGATGTCGGCGCGGAGGGCCGTGTCCTGGACCTCGGCCGCGATGAATTGCCGGGCGCCGTCCTGCTCCTTCTGCGCCAGGCCGGCGAGCAGGCCCTCGGCGACCTCGCCATGCTTGAGCTGCTGCCGGCAGTAGGTGCGGTAGAGTGCCACCGAGTCGGCGCTCGCCCCCTTTCCCGCGGCCTGCCGCCACGGGGCCGACGGGCCGGCGAGGAAGTTGCGCGTTACCTCGATGCGCCTGCGGAGCGCCACCACGTCGGGGTGGTTGGCGCCGCGCGACGCGAGCAGCTTCTGCTCCTCCATCAGCAGCGGGTGCAGCTGGTCCTGGAGGGTCAGCTTCGGCGCGGCCCCGGGGGCTTCCCCCTGGCCCCACGACGCGATCAGGGCGAGCAGGGCCTCGCGGCCGCCGTCGCCGGGGCCAGCGTCGAGGACCGCGAGCTGGGCCTGCAACTCGGCCCTGCGGACCAGCAGCACCGCCCGCTTTGCCTCGATGCCGGCGAGGCGATCCTGGCGCAGGCTGGCGCCGTCCTTGCCCTTGAACACCAGCATGGGCGACTGTTCCCGGAACTTGCGGTACGCCGCCTCCTTGTCGTTGAGTTCTTTCTGCAGCACGTCCCGCGCCTGGGCGATCAGCTTCAGGCTGCCTGAGCTGAGGTCGCGGTACGTTTCGTCGAGGAACTCCTTGTAACTGCCGATCACCGCGTCGAGGACGGCGGCGGCGTCGGCGGCGTTCGTGCAGCGGAAGGCGAGGGTCAGGACGTTGTCGGCGGCGCCGCTGGGGCCCTTGCCGCGGCTGACGGTCAGGGCGCGGATGACCTCCTCGACCAGCCTGTCCTTGAGCGGGGCAAGGGACGGCAGCTCGCCGAGTCGGTGCTTGTTGCAGGCCCGCTCGACGACGAGGGGGCTGCGGATCAACACCTGGTGGGTGGCGACGTAGTCCTCCTGGGTGAGCTGGCGGCTCTCCACGCCGGTGACGGCGTCCGGGCGCTTCGTCACGACCAGGACCTGGGCGGACGCCTGGTAGACGGGTTTACTGAGGACGTAGTAGACGCCCGCGAGGCTGGCGGTCAGCGCCGTCAGGAGCAAGACCAGAGCCTTGCGCCTCCAGGCGACCTCCCACAACCCGCGGCCGTCCGGCGGGGTGACATCGGTTTCAGCTCCCTTGGGGTGCGGTGCCATGGGGACCTCCTGCCGTTTGCAAGGCGAACGCTGCGTTGGGGTCGGTACGTCATTGCGGGGATTGCCGGGCGCCGGCGGGGCAGCGCCAGGGGAGAGGGGTGGGGACGAACCGGGCGCGGGGAGGGTGCCGCCTGCCGGTGGGCTTGCGGGCCGACGGTCCGGACAAGCGGGCGACGGTCGGACGGTGTCCTGTGGTCAATGACCGTGGGCGGGGAGGGCGGGGGGCGACGTTCATGGACCGATTTTCTCCAGGTTTGGGGATGGCAGGGCGGCACTCTGGGTGCGGCGCCGTTGCCGCTGCACTGTCCTCCTTGAACGGGGTGGTTCCTTCTCCTGACCGATGCGCTCTCTTACCAAAATGGGCCGAGGCAAGTTTTCCCAGTCCCCCCTCTTTTCCTACTTTATAGGGATTTCTCCCTGGTGGGTTTGTGCGCGCAGGGGACTTGGGGGCCGTTGCGTGACGCTTACTGCCGCGCACACCTTGACCGGCGTTCACTAATCCCCAGTAAAAAGCGCAAGGAAGGACGCGGTCGGTCCCTTCATGAGCCCGTCGCAACATAGATTACTTTGCAACAACCGTGCCGCCCGTTCTCCAAGCGTTCGGGACTGGAATACCCCGTCCTCGTTTTCGATGCCGACGGCTCTCCCGGCGCAGAGGCGGGGGAAAGCCGGACGGCACCCGTACCTGGCGGACGACCGACCGAAACTGTCGAGAGTATGGGAGTTAGAGACTGCTTGCGCCGGCCACAGGCGAGGCCCGCCTCGCTGCGGTCCTGGCCCCTTGGGGCGATGCTTCCCTGCCGCGTGTCGCGTTTGGCATCGGGCATGCACGCTTGATGGCCTCTTCGGCCAGGAGAGCGGGAAGGACCCTGCCCTTCCGCGTGTTAAGCCGGCGCTCCGGGGGTTAACACGGACGTGAACTTTTGTTAACACGATGACCGACACGGCGGACGAGTTGAATGCCGTGCCGGCCCCTCACGCCAGGCCGAACAGGGCGCGAGCATTGTCCTCGAAAACCGCCTGCCAGTGCGCCTCGGGGATGGCCCGCAGCACGAAGTCGCGGTAGACGGCCATCGGCGCCAGCGGCCAGTCGCTGCCGTACAGGAAGCGGTCGGCGCGCTCGGTGTACTCCCGCGCGGCCGCCACGCGCTCGGCGGTCCGCCGCACCAGTCCCTGGCCCTCCAGGTGCGCGAAGTACGCCGCGTCGCCCACCAGGATGCCGGACAGGTCGGCCCAGACGTTGTCGTTCTTGTACACGACCTCTGCCGCGTCCGTGAGCCACGGGTTGCCGAAGTGCGCCATCACGAAGTTCACCCCGCGGTGATCGACCGCAACCTCATCGACCAGCAGCGGGTGGGCGTAGCGGACCTTGGCGATGGTCGAGTAGTTGTCGCCGGTGTGGAAGATGAAAGGGACGCGGTAGCGCGCCGCCAGTTCGTAGTAGGGGACGTAGTTGGCGTGGTCCGGTCCGTAATAAAGATAACCGAGGTACGCCTTGAGGGCCTTGACCTGGCCCCGGCGGAGCTGGTTCTCGACGCGCTGGAGGTGGTCGGTGTCGGTGCGCGACGGGTCGGCGACACCGATGGCGTGCATGCCGGGCACCAGGGCGGCGATGCGCCGGGTGGAGGCGACGCCGAGCGGGTCGTCGCCTTCGCCGCCGAGGTGGCCCATGGCGAGGAAGTGGGTGACGCCGGCGTCCGCGGCCTCGCGGCGCAGGGCGGCGGCGACCTCCTCGGGCGGCCGGTGCAGCAGGTCGGCGAGCGGCTTGACGCCCGGCAGCCGCGGCGAGACGGCGTGGATGTGCATGTCGATCATGAAGGCACCACAATCCCCTGCAAGCCCACGGGCCGCGCCCCGTGGGGGTTCGCTTACTGAGGGCAGCGCGCTTTAGCGGCTAAACGAGCGCGCTTTAGCCATGCGGGACCCAGTAATCCTCTTCCGGCAGGCCCCACAGCCCAGGCGTGGCCAGCTCGATGCTGTTGCCGGCGGGGTCGCGCAGGTAGAGCGAGCGGCCGCCGTTGGGCCAGCGGATCTCCGTCTCGACGGCGACGCCGGCGCTTTCGAGGCGGCCGCGCCACTCCTCGACGTTGGCCTCGGCGACGGCGAACGCCATGTGGCCCGGCCCGCGCGCCCCGTGGCGCGGCACCGGCACGCCATCGATCAGGGGCGATTCCGACTCGGTCTTGTCGGGATTGAAGACGAGGAAGACGCCGCGGCCGCAGCGGAAGAAGACGTGCCGGCCGGCCATGCGGGCGATGACCTCCAGGCCGAACACGGTCGTGTAGAAGCGCTCCGCCGCGTCGAGGTCGTTGGCGTAGACGCACGTCTCCAGGATGCCGAGAGGTTTCACCGCTGCCCCCTGCGCTTTCCTCAGCCCTCCAGCCGGAGGTCTTTCAGCGACTCGGCCTTGAGGATGTCAATCTGTACCTGACGCAGTTCCTCCGGGGACAGGGCTTCGACTCGTTCCTTGACGGCGGCCGATACCGGCCCGTACTTCGTCTCCAGCTGCAACAGCACGGACTCGCGCCGCTCCGCGATCTTGCCGCGTTCGTAGGTCGTGATCATGATCGGCTTCACCTCTTGATACGGTTCGGTGGTTAGCAACGCCTGCAGCCGCTCCCTCTGCCCCTCGTCCAGGTCGGCGTACGCTTCCAGGCACTCGGCCAGCAGGAAGCGGCGCCAGTCATTCTCGCCGGAATGCCCGATCCGTTTCAAGCCCTCCGCCAGCAACTCGGCGCGCCGCTCGGGCGGCACGCGCATCAGCGTGCTCAGGGCCACGCCCAGCAGGTTCTCCCCTGTAGCGTACTGCTCGCCATCGAGGGCGGGCAGGCCGACGTAGGCGTACTCGAAGCGCAGGATCCGGTGTTCCCAGAAGTGTTCCTCATAAGCGTCCCAGCCGACGCCGTCCAGGCCGACGCGCAGGAACAGGCCGATGGGCAGCACCGGCAGCACCATGTCGCGCCGCAGCTGCACATAGTACTCGAACATCCGCGGCCGCAGCGCGACGGCGCTCTGGCGCGTCTCTACCTCGACATGGACCAGGACGAGCAGGTCGGTGACGCCCGCGCGGGGCGGCGGCGCCCCGGGCCGCAGGCGCAGGCGCGCGACGAGGTCGAGTTGCCGCTTCCCGCCCTGCGGCGGGGCGAGGAACAGTTCCTTGTCGAGCCAGTCGATGACGGTGAAGTCGAAGCGCTCGGCCCAGGCGGGGACGAAACAGAGGAAGAACTGCTCGAAGAACTCCTTGAGCAGGACTTTCAGCCGCTGGTCGTGGTCCGGCGAGGAGGGCTCGGGCATGATCGGCTCCGCGGTCCGCGGCCCGGGGAGGCAGGCCCGGGGGAAAACGGGATCTCTCCGCTGTGCGGCGGCGGCTTGGCGAGAGGCCCCGTGGCCGCGTCCTCCCCACGCCTCAGGAGGCCGGACGCCGCGAGCGCCACACGCGCACGATCACCACGATGCCGCCCACCGCCCCGACCAGGTAGCTGGCCGCGTGCGCCCACAGGTCCGCGAGGAACGGGACGTGCTTGTCGGCGGGCACCCGCGACGCCAGCGGTTCGAGCAGGATCACGAGGCCGGCGCGCGCCAGCTGGGAGCCGAGGAAACCCGCCGCCAGGGCACATACCGCCATGATACCCATCAGGATGAGCACTGGCCGGACGAGCGATTGTGCGTCCCGTTTGGGGCGGTCGCCCGCCCGCGCCGCGAGGGCCAATGGCACGCCCAGGAGCACACCGACCCACCACGTGGCGACGATTCCCCAGAAGATGCCCAGGATGGTCGGGGAGTCCGTATCGAGGAGGCGCGGGTGCCCGATGGTGAAGAATTCGACGCAGACGCGAGCGGTCACCTGGTCGTGCAGAATGCCGTAGACCACCGCCGAGAGGACGCACAGCGCGAGGATGGCAAAGACTTGCATCGTCGGAACTCTCCTGCGAAGGCGAGAGGCGGGCCACTGGGACGGATTTCATGGGGGCACACCCTGGCGAACGGGAGAACACCTGTCCAACGGGACCAGGAGGTCAGACGTCAGCCCCTTCCAACGTGAACAGGCAGACGTAGTTCGCATGAGTGCCAGCCCAGGTCCGGCCGGAGGGGTGTGTCGCGATCTCGCCGAATGCAAGCGGGAACCAGGCGATGGGCTCGCCGGTTGTCGAGGACTCGATGACCGTTTCCAGGTCATGAGCGACGGCCCGCCAGGGAAACTGCGGCGCTCCTGTGGCCAGAGCAGCGACATCAGTTCTTCCCTTGAGGACCTCCAGGCACTTGCCATCGTCGGCATCCCACACCCGCACCGTCTGGTCAGCGGAGCCGGATAGGAGGCGGCGGCCGTCGGGGGCGAAGGCCACGCTCGTCACCCAGCGCTCGTGGCCGTGCAAGCAGGCCAGTTCCGTCCCGCTGTCGGCGCCCCACAGCCGCACCGTCTTGTCCCACGAGCCGGAGAGCAGGCGGCGGCCGTCGGGGGCGAAGGCCACGCTCGTCACCCGGCCCTCGTGGCCGCGCAGGCAGGCGAGCTCCGCCCCGCTGTCGGCGTCCCACACCCGCACCGTCTTGTCCCACGAGCCGGACAGCAGGCGGCGGCCGTCGGGGGCGAAGGCCACGCTCGTCACCCGGCTCCCGTGGCCGCGCAGGCAGGCGAGTTCCGCCCCGCTGTCTGCGTCCCACACCCGCACCGTCTCGTCCCATGAGCCGG
>JBBRPS010000063.1:0-20758 GCA_038227745.1 Gemmatales bacterium
AGCGCCGGTCAGCGCCTCTTCTTCGACTGGCCCGCTGGGTCTAACACCGGCGGCAGGTACTCCTTCTCCGGCCCGGCCGACCAGGCCGTCGGCTCCTCCGCCTTCGGCAGCCCGCTGGACGTGACGCTGCCCGAGGGCGGCGCCTATACGCTGGCCCTGGCGGGCGACGGCGCCGGCCCGGTCGATTACAACTTCGAGGTCACCACGCCGCCGACGAACGTGCGGCCGCTGACGCTCGGGCAGGAGGTTCACGACCAGCTGGCGGCGCCGGGGCAGACCGACGACTATACCTTCCACGCCAGCGCCGGCCAGCGCCTCTATTTCGACGGCATGATGGGCGGCGTGGGTCTGACCGCCGCGCTGACCAGCCCGAGCGGGGTCGCCCTCAACAGTGGACTGTACGCCCCCGGCGCGGACGCCGGCCCATCGGCGCTGATCGAGTCGGGCACCTACACGCTGCGCATCGCCGCCAACGGGGACGCGACCGGCCCCTACCACTTCCGCCTGCTCGACGTGGCGGCGCAGCCGGCCCTGGCGCTGGACATGCTGACGCCGGGCACGCTCAACCCCGGCACGGCCACTGACGTCTACCGCCTGCAAGGCACCGCCGGCCAGCGGATCTCCTTCACCTGGCAGAACACGGCCACTTCCGGCGGGGACTACGTCGTTTTCGGACCGGACAACCGGCAAGTTCCCGGCGGGTCCGGCGCCGTCGGTCTGCCGCTCGACGTCCTCCTGCCGGCTGACGGGCTCTACGTCCTGACCGTCCAGGGCAGCAACATCGGCTCCCTCGACTACAGCGTTTTCGCCACGGACAGCAGCGACGCTCCCGTGAGCGTGAGCGGCTTCGACACCGTCGAGAGCGGCACGCTCGCCGTCGGCGACAGCGCCAACTTCACCTACACCGCCCCCGCCGGCCGGCTCGTCTATTTCGACAGCCTCGGCGACAACACCGGCCTCACCTACACCTTCACCGGGCCGGGCCGCACGACGGCCAGTCCGGCGGCAGCGAGCCAGGACGCCGGCCCTCTCCTGCTCGAAGGCTCAGGCACTTACACCCTGACGCTGACGAACCCCACGGTCCGGAGCCAGAGTTACCTCTTTCGCCTGCTCGACCTCCAGGGCAGCGCCGTGACGCCGGTTGCGCTCGGCGACACGAAGACCTCGCCCGGGATGACGGCTCAGGCCGTGGACGTCTACCGGCTGAGCGGCGCCGGCGGCCAGAAGTTGTACTTCGACGGGTTGAGCGCCGGCGGCTCGGTGACCTGGCAGCTAATGAGTGCCGCCGGGCTGCACCAGCTCACGTCTGGCGCCCCGGGGAGCGATACCGGGCCGTTCACGCTCACGCAGGACGGCACCTATTACCTGATCGTGAGCAACAACGCCGCCGGCACGCCCGCGTACAGCTTCCGCCTGCTGGATGTGGGAGCGCAGGAACTGGCTCTGGGCGGGACGGCCGGCGGCACGCTCGACCCCGGCACGCGCACCGACCTGTACCACCTTCAAGGCAGTGCCGGCCAGCGCCTCTTCTTCGACTGGCCCGGCGCGCCCACCACCTCGAATGGAACCTACCGCCTCTATGGGCCGACCGACCAGTTGCTCAACTCGTCGTACAACGTGGGTTTCGGCAGCCCGCTGGACGTGACCCTGCCCGGCAGCGGCACATACACTCTGGTTCTGGAGGGCTCCGGCTCCAGTCCGGTCCCCTACAACGTCCGCGTGACGACGCCGCCGCACAACGTGCGCCCCCTGGTGTTCGGGCAGGAGTTCAGCGCCCAGCTTGCGGCGCCAGGGCAAATCGACGATTACACCTTCACGGGTGCCGCCGGACAGCGCGTGTACTTCGACGGCCTGTCCGGGGCTTCCGGCCTCTACTCCGGCCTCCATGCCACGCTGACCGCGCCCAGCGGTGTGGCCGCGAACATCTCCGTCTCGGTCAACGCGGACAAAGGGCCCGTCACGCTGGCCGAAGCGGGCCTGTACACCCTGCGCGTGCAGGCCGACGGCGCCACCACCGGCGCCTACGGCTTCCGCCTGCTCGACGTGGCGGCGCAGCCGACCCTGCCCCTCGGCCAGCTGACCGGCGGCCCGCTCGACCCCGCCCACGCGGACGTCTACCGCATCCAGGGCGGCGCCGGCCAGCGCCTGTTCCTTGACTGGCAGAGTACACCTGCCTCCGGTGGCAACTACCGCCTTTATGGGCCCACCAATCAAATCGTTGGCGACTACAGCTCTCTCAACGGTTACGGCGCCTTCGGCTACCCCCTGGACGTGACCCTTCCCGCCGACGGCACGTATGTCCTGGCCCTCCAGAACACCAGCGCCGCCGCCCTCGGCTACAGCCTGGAGGTGACGACGCCGACGGTCAACCGTCGCCCGCTGACGCTGGGCCAGACCGCCGGCGGCACGTCCCTGGCGGCCGGCCAGATCGACAATTACACGTTTCAGGGCACGCCCGGTCAGCAAGTGTACTTCGACGGCCTGTCCGGCGCCGCGCAGGTCACCGTCAGCCTGCTCGACCCCAACGGCGACGCGGCTGGCCTCACCACCAAGGTCACCGCCGACTCCTCCACCCCGCTGACGCTGACCGAAGCGGGCACCTACACCCTCCGCATCCTCAACACCGGCTCCGCGGCAGGCCCGTACAGCTTCCGCCTGCTGGACGTGGCCGCGCAGCCGTCAGCGGTGCCGAACACCCCGGTCCGCGGCGTCCTCAACCCCGGCACCGGCGCCGCCCTCTACCGCTTCAGCGGCAGCGCCGGTCAGCGCATCTACGTCAACCAACTCAGCGGCCAGGTCCCCCTCACTCTCGACGGGCCGGCGGGGCAATACGTCGCCAGCGCCTTCACCGGGGACTTCGACGCCACACTGCCCTGGACCGGCACTTACACTCTGGCGCTCGCAGGAAACAGCACGACGCCGGTCCCCTACAGCTTCCAGGTGCTGACGCCCCCGACCACGACTACCGCCGTGACCCTGGGGCACACCGTCAGCGGGCTGCTGGCGATCCTCGGCCAGTTCGACGATTACACATTCACCGGCACGCCCGGCCAGCGCCTCTACCTCGACGGTCTGTACGCGGCGCCTGGGATTCACATGGGCCTGCTCAGTCCCAGCGGGGACGATGCGGGCCTGAGCGCCTACGGGGCCGGGGACGGCGGCCCAGTCACGCTGCTCGAGGCGGGCACCTACACCCTGCGCATCCAAGGCGACCTCGGCCTTACCGGGGCGTACAGTTTTCGCCTGCTCGATCAGGCGGCTCAGCCGGAAATCCTGGCGGGCGCCACCTTCACCATCACCCTGGCGCCTTCGGGTCCCGACCCCGTGCCGGTCCACTATCAAACCGCGGACAGCACGGCCACCGCCGGCACCGACTACCTGTCCGCCGCCGGCACGCTGATCTTCAACGCTGGCGACAGCACGAGGACGGTCAAGGTCTATACGCTGCCGAACTCCAGCGGCACGGGCAGCCGGACCTTCTTCGTCAACGTCAGCGCCACCACCGGTGGCACGCCCCACAGCGACCAGGGCGTCGGGACCATCGTCTACCCGGGCCCGGTGGCCACCTCACTGCGGTTCGTGCAGCAGCCGGTTGGCGCCGCCGCGGGCGCCAACCTCGGCACCATGACCGTGCAAATCCTCGACCAGTTCAGCCACCAGTTGAGCGGCAGCAGTGCCCGGGTCACGCTGGCGGTCAGCAACAACCCTGGCGGCGCCGCCCTCGGCGGCACGACGATCGTGAGCGCGGTCAACGGGGTGGCCACCTTCAGCGATCTGACGCTGAACCGGGCCGGCCTCGGTTACACCCTCGTCGCCAGCAGTGCCGGCCTGACCGAAGACTTCTCCAGCGCCTTCGACATTACCCCGGCCGCAGCCGCCAGCGTGCGCTTCGAGCAGCAGCCGGCGACGGCGCTCGTCGGCCAGGCCATCAGCCCAGCCGTGACCGTGTCCGTCGTGGACACGTTCGGGAACATCGTGACCGCGGCCGGCACCGCCGTCACCCTGGGCGTCGCTACCAACCCTTCGGGCGGCACGCTGGGCGGCACGACGACCGTGCCGACGGCGGCCAACGGCGAGGCGACCTTCACCGGCGTGTCCCTGGACCGCGGCGGCGCGGGCTACACGCTCCAGGCGACCGGCCCCGGCCTGAGCGCGGCCGTCTCCGACCCCTTCAACGTCACCACGCTCGAGGCCAGCCTGCTCTTCACCCAGCAGCCGACCAGCACCCCGGCCGGCGCGACCGTCCACCCGGCCATCACCGTCGAGGTCGTCGACGCCAACAACCGGCTGGTGGCCACGAGCAGGGCCCACGTCGCGCTGGCGCTCGGCGCCAACCCCAGCGGCGCCACCCTGCACGGCACCCTGGCCGTCGACGCGGTCAACGGCGTCGCCACGTTCGACGACCTCAACCTGGACCAGATGGGCGTCGGCTACACGCTGGTCGCCAGCAGCGGTAACCTGACGGCGGGCACGTCGAACCCGTTCTCCGTCACGGCCCCGGTCCCGCAGAGCGTGCAGTTCGTGCAACAGCCCGTCGGCGGCGTGGCCGCCACCGGCCTGGGCACGGTCACGGTGCAGATCCTCGACTCGCTCAACCATCCGGTGACGGGCGGCAGCGTCCACGTCACGCTGGCGCTGGGCAGCAACCCGGGCGGCGATACCCTGGCCGGCACGACCACGGAACCCATAGTCAACGGCATCGCCACCTTCGCGAACCTCCAGTTGACCCATGCGGGCACGGGCTACACCCTCGAGGCCAGCAGCGCCGGCCTGGCCGACGCGACCTCAAACCCCTTCGACGTCACGGCCGCCAATGCGCACGCGTTGCAGTTCGCGCCACAATCCTTCACGGCGGCGGCGGGCGACCCGCTCGCGCCGCCGGTGATGGTGCAGGTCGTGGACCTGTTCGGCAACGTCGCGACGGGCAGCACGGCATCGGTGCAGCTGACGCTGGGGCCTGTCGGGAACGGGGCCACCCTGGGCGGCACGACGACCGAGGCCGCGGTCAACGGCGTGGCGACTTTCAGTGACCTGACGTTGAACCGAACGGGGAGCAGCTACGTGCTCATCGCCGCCAGCGCCGGACTGGGGGGCACGACCTCCAGTTCGTTCGCCATCACACCAGGGGCGCCGCGGGCCGTTCGCTTCGTGCAGCAGCCCGTGACCGTCATGGCCGGCCAGGTTCTCCACCCCGCGCTGACGGTCCGGATCGAGGACGGCCTTGGTCAGCTCGTCACCGGCAGCGGCGCCAGCGTGACGGTGACGCTCGGCGCCAACCTCGGCGGCGCCACGCTGTCCGGCACGACCACGGTGTCCGCCGTGAGCGGCATCGCCACTTTCAGCGACCTGAATTTGAACAAATCTGGCGGGGCCTACACCCTCGTGGCCGGCAGCGCCGGTCTGAAGGTCGCCACGTCCAGCCCCTTCGACGTGACGCCCACCTCCGCCCCGGACCTGCGGGTGAACGGCCTCGCGCTCGACCCGGCCTCGGGCCTGCAGTCCGGCACCGCCGTCGTGCTGCACTGGCAGGACGCCAACACCGGCAACCAGCCCACCGCCGGCTCCTGGTCGGACCACGTCACCGTCACCAACACCACGACCGGCAAGACGCTGGCCGACGACACGATCTACTACAACGCCGCGACCGGCGGCGCCCTCGCGCCGGGGGACGCGCGCGCCCATGCGTATGCGTTCACCGTGCCGGACGGGCCGTCCGGGACCGGCACGCTGGCGTTCACGGTCACGGTCGATTCCTTCGACGAGATCGCCGAGGTGAACGCCGACGGCACCGGCGAGGCCAACAACACCGCGACCCTGAGCCGTGCCTCGGCCCAGCCGCCCTACCCGGCGCTGGTCGTCTCCGCGGTGCAGGCGCCGGCCCTGACCATCGGCGACCCGGCCTCGGTCACGGTGAGCTGGCTGGTCACTAACCGCGGCACAGGGCCCGGCCGGGTGACCTCGTGGGTGGACCAGATCATCGCCTCGCCCACGACCGACCCGACCCAGCGGACCGTGCTGGCCGCGGTCCCCCACGACGGCGCGCTGGCTGCCGGCGCCGGCTACCCGCAAAGCCTGACCTTCACGCTGCCGCCGGGCTTCGAGGGTCGCTATCACCTCTTCGTCCGCGCCGACGGCACCGACCAGGTGTACGAACCCGGTCCCCGCGCGGGCCGCATGGCCGAGGCGGCCAACCTGTTCGACGTCTCCCCCACCCCGTACGCCGATCTCGTGGTGTCGGCCCTGACGGCCCCGGCCACCGGCAGCAGCGGCCGGCCCCTGCACCTCTCCTGGGTCGTCACCAACCAGGGCCTCGTCACGACCGACCGCATTGGGTGGGACGATACGGTCAGCCTGACCAGCGACGCGCAGGGGCAGAACATCGTCGCTCCCCTGGGAGACTTCCAGCACGTCGGTTACCTGGCCGCCGGCGACAGCTACACCCGCATCGTGGACGTGACCATCCCCGACGGCCTGGCCGGCACGCTCTACGTCGTCGTCAAGACCGGTGGCCCGACTGGTGGCCCGTATGAGTTCATCCACACCGACAACAACAGCCGCGTGGCCGGTCCCGTCACCGTGACGCTGACCGCGGCGCCCGACCTGGAAGTGACTGCTATCGACCTGCCTTCGGGAGGCGTCTCGGGCGGCACGATCAACGTCGGCTGGACGGTCACCAACCACGGCCCCGGCGACGCCGTCGGTTCGTGGACCGACCGCATCGCGCTGCGCAAGAGCGACGGCACCGTCCTGACGCTGGCGAATGCGGACTTTACCTCCACCCTCGCCCTCCAGGCCGGCAAGTCCTACACCCGCACCGAGCATCTCCAGCTGCCCGACGACATCCAGGGACTGTACCGGGCCGTCGTGACCACCAACGCCGGCGGCACGCTGTACGAGCACGGGGCCACCGCCAACGACACGACCGTTAGCCAGGGGGCGATCCTCATCCAGCTCGCCGCTCACCCCGACTTGCAAGTCCAGGCGATCGACGCCCCCACCCAGATCCAGGCCGGGGCAACCGTGGCGCTGACGTTCACGATCCTCAACCAGGGGCCGGTCGCCACCACCACCCCCCACTGGGTCGATGTGGTCTACCTGTCGCTCACCAGCACGCTCGACAGCACGGCCATTCCGGTGGCCACGCTCGACAACGGGTCGGCCCTCGGCCCCGGCGATAGCTACCGGACGCACGTCCCGAACATTCTCCTGCCCGGCCGCTTCCGGGGAACGGCTTACCTCATCGTCCAGACCGACGCCACGAACGCCATCGACGAGTCCCCCAACGAGGACAACAACACCCTGGCATTCGCCCTGCAGGTCAACCCCCTGCCGCCGCCCGACCTCGTCACCGGCGCCGTCGTGGCGCCGGACCAGATCGTCGCCGGCGCGCAGATCCAGGTGCAGTACACGGTGACCAACCGCGGCACCGGGGCGACGGCGGTCCCCGACTGGACCGACACCCTCTGGCTGACGCACGACCGCAAGCGGCCCGACCCCCGCAAGGGCGACCCGGGCGACGTGCTGCTGGCGTCCTTCCCCCACAGCGGCGCGCTCGCCGTCGGCAACCACTACGACCAGACCGTGACGGTCGTGATCCCCAGGCACCTCACGCGCAGCGATGGCACCGTCGTGGACCTTGAAGGCCAGTGGTTCCTCACGCCCTGGACCAACACCTACGAGACCGTTCTGGAAGACACCCTCGACGTCAACATCAACCCGGACGACCCGACCCAGTTGAACAACAACGACTACAAGGCCCGCCCCGTCACCGTCCTGCGGGCGCCGCCGCCCGACCTCATCGTGACCTCGGTCACGCCCCAGGCGCAGGCCGTGGGCGGCGAGCCGTTCACCGTCCATTTCACGGTCAAGAACCAGGGCAGCATCGCCACCGAGGAGTCGCAGTGGACGGACGCCGTGTTCCTCTCCGACTCGCCGGTCCTGGGCACCCCGGGCGCCCGCGAATGGTTCCTGGGCGGCATTGCCCACCAGGGCGCCCTGGAGAGCGGCCAGAGCTACAGCGGCGACGCGACCTTCCAGCTGGCGCCGGTGGCAGCGGGCCTGTACGTCCTCGTCCAGACCGGCAACGGCGTCTGGGAGGGCTCCTACAAGAACAACGACACGCTGGCCGCCCCGACGCGAGTGACGCGGATCCCGCCTGCCGACTTGCAGGTCACCTCGGTCATCGCGCCGGCGCAGAACTTCTCCGGCGAGCGGACGACGGTCCAGTGGACCGTGACGAACTTTGGCGGCCCGGTCTGGGCGGGTACCCAGTACTGGACGGACACCGTCTACTTCTCTCCCGACCCGACCTTCAGTACCGGGCGGGGGATCGCGCTCTTCTCCGAGCAGCACGCCAACGACCCGCTGAGCGCGGGCGCGAGTTATACCCGGACGGTGGCCGTCACCCTGCCGGCGGGCACCGGGGGAATCTATTACCTCTACGTCGCCACCGACCTGAACATGGACTTCCCGACCGCACTCGACCCGAACCACGGCGGCGACGACCAGAGCCCGCTGCGCTACGCGAGCACGGGGTACGAGGTGACCGTTGGCCAGGCGCGTCTCGTTCTGCTCGCGGGCGACAACGAGCAGACCCGGCTGCGCTACGAGACCACCGTGTACGAGGGGGCCAACGAGCTGAACAACGTCGCGGGGACAACCATCCCCGTGACCTACCGCGAGCCGGACCTGCGCGTCAGCCAACTCACGGTGCCGCCGCAGGCGCACTCCGGCGACACGATCTCCGTGACCTGGACCGTCACCAACGCGGGCACGCGCGACACGCGCGAAGACGATTGGTTCGACCGGGTCTACCTCTCGCACGACACCTCGCTCGACCTCGCGGCCACCTACGAGATCGGCGAGTTCGAGCGCATCGGCGCCCTGGCCCGGGGGGATTCCTACACGACCACCCTGGACGTGCAGCTTCCGGACGGCATCCAGGGGCCCTTCCAGGTGCTGGTCTTGACCGACGCCAACCTGTACGCCCCTGCCGTCGAGGAGCCGCGGCTGCTGTTTGAGGATAGCATCCCGGCCTCGGGCCGCGTGCCGGAGTTCAAGGACGAGGGCAACAACATCACCGCGGCGCCGCTGCAGGTGATCCTCACGCCGGAGCCCGATCTGCAAGTCACCGCCGTCGGGGCCCCCCAGCACGCCATCGCCAACCAGTCGTTCACGCTGACCTACACGCTCGCCAACACCGGCCCGGGCGACACGCCCGCCCGGCAATCGAGCTGGGACGACCTGATCTACCTGTCCACCGACCAGTTCCTCGACACCCAGAGCGACCTTTACGTCGGCGACGTCCCGCACACGGGCGGCCTGGCGGCAGGCGCCAGAGAGCCCGTCACCACGACGGTGAAGCTGCCGGCGGACCTGGTTGGCCCGTTCTACGTCTTCGTCCTCACCGACGCCCCCCGCAATCAGTTCCCGCGGGGGGTGGTGTTCGAGAGCAACGAGGGCAACAACGCCACGCCCAGCCCCCAGCCGATGCTGATCGAACGGCCGCCGCCCTCCGACCTTCAGGTGGACTCCGTCACCATCAGCCAGCGCTCCGTCGTGGCGGGCGACGCGGTGGATGTCCAGTGGACGGTCAGCAATCACGGCACCAACCCGGCCGTCGGCTCCTGGAGCGACGCGGTCTACCTCTCGACCGGCGACGTCTGGGATATCCACGCCATTCCCCTGGGCCCTGTCCCCTTCGTCCCGGACAGCGGCCAGCTCGAGCCGGGCCAGCCCTACACGGCGACCTTGCACGCCGTCCTGCCGGCCGTGAAGCCGGGCCAGTATCACGTGCTCGTGCGCACCGACGTCTTTAACGAAGTGTACGAGGGGTCCCTCAACGACCCCGGGGAGAAGAACAACACCACGGCGTCGCGCGACCCGGTGACCGTCACCGTGGACGAGTTGCCCCTCGGCGTACCCGTGCCGACGACGCTGAGCCCGGGGCAGGAACGCCTGTTCCAGATCACGGTCGGCCTGGGGCAGACGCTGCGCGTGGCCCTGACGACGGCGGCCGACCAGGCGGCCAACGAGATCTTCCTGCGCTACAACGACGCGCCCACGGGGATCGCCTACGACGCGGCCGACCAGGGCCCGCTCCAGCCCAACCAGACCGTCCTCATCCCCACGACCAGGCTCGGCGTCTATTACCTGCTGGTCCGCGGTCAGTCGGAGCCGGGCGCCGACACGCCTGTCACCCTGCTCGCCGACCTCCTCCCCTTCGGCATCACCGACGTCACGCCCGACCACGGTGGGGACGGCCGTTACGTCACGACCACGATCCACGGCGCCCGGTTCGATCCGCGGGCCATCGTCAAGCTGATCCGGCCGGGCTTCGCCGAGTTCGAGCCGGTTAGCTACCAGGTACTCGATGCCACGCGGATTCAGGCGATCTTTGACCTGACGGGCGCGCCGCACGGGCTGTACGACGTCGAGGTCATCAACCCCGATGGGCAAACGGCGGTGACGCCGTACCGCTACCTGGTCGAGCAGGCCGTCGCGCCGGACGTCGCGGTCGGCATGGGCGGCCCGCGCGTCCTGAGTCCGGGGCAGGGCGGCACCTACGACTTCTCGGTGCAGAGCCTGAGTAACCTCGATACGCCGTACACGTTCTTCCAGGTCGGCGTCCCCGAACTGGGTAAGAACGGCATGGTCTTCAACCTGCCGTACGTGACCTTCTCGTCCAACGTGGGCGGCCAGCCTCCCGCGGCGGCCGCCGCCGGCTCGCCGCTGGCGAACGTGCCCTGGGCGAGCCTGACGTCAACGCTCGACACCACCGGCGAGAACCTGGCGCCCGGCTACGTCCTTGGCCTGCCGGACGACGGCTCCACGGGCGGCACGTTCCGCGCCCAGACCTACCCGGGGCTCAGCGCCATCCTGGCGAAGAACCCGCACGCGCTGGAGGACGTGGACGACGCCGACGTGGCGTTCACGTTCCACATCGTCGCCGCGGCGACGGCGCTGACGCGGACCGAGTTCGTCGCCCGGCAGACGGCCGAGGCCCAGCAGTTGCGCGCCGGCATCCTGGCCGACCCGACGGCGTCGCCGGCGCTGACCGTGCTGGCCGCCGATGCCAACTCGTGGGCGCAGTTGTACCTCGCGGCCCTGGAACAGGCCGGGCTGCTCCTGCCGGACAATACCGCACCGCCGGTGCGCGCGACGCCTGTGGTGATCAGTCTGACGGCCGTTCTGGCCTCGGGCATCCTGGCCGGACCTGCAGGCCAGGAGATCCGGACCACGGGGAACCTGGTCGCTTTCTTCACCCAGGTTCGCCGCTGGTACGGGGACCACCCGGGCAAGCAGGCGCCGGTGGTCAGCAGTGCCCCGAAAGAGCCGGCACTGCCCGACCGCGCCGCGTTCAACCTCGGCACGTCGCAGCCGACCCACTTCGAGGCCTTCCAGGTCTACGTGCCGTGGCGCACGGCTCAGGTCGATGCCCCGGCCGGCACCTTCGCGGTGCCGCCGCCGAACTTCGCCCAGTTCTTTGCCCAGGGCGGCGGCGGCGCGCTGGCCACGCTGACCGGCCCCGTGGGGTTCGGCAACAGCCAGTTCCTGCCGCTGGGCCAGGCGCTGCCCTACACGATCCGCTTCGAGAACTCCCCCCGGGCGGCCACCGCGCCGGGCGAGATCCGCGTGGTGACCCGCCTCGACGCCCACCTCGACCCGCGCACCTTCCGGTTCGGCGACCTGCAACTGGGCGACCTCCAGGTCCACCTGCCGGGCGGCCGGGCCTTCTTCCAGGGGGACTTCGACTTCACGCAGAGCAAGGGGTTCATCCTGCGCGTCAGCGCCGGCCTGGACCTGTCGTCGCGGACAGCGACCTGGCTGCTGCAGGCCATCGACCCCCTCACGGGGGAGGTCATCACCGACCCCGGCCGGGGCCTACTCCCGCCCAACGACAGCCAGGACCACGGCAGCGGCTTTGTGACCTACACGGTCGGGCTCAACGCCGCCCTGGCGACGGGCACGAAGATCAGCGCCCGGGCCAGGGTGCTGTTCAACACGGCCGCCCCGCAGGACACGGCCACGCTCGTCCAGACCGTTGACGGCGTGGCCCCGACGACCACGCTGACGGCGACACCGCTCGCGCCGGGCGGCTCCGCTTACGAGGTGCGCTGGAGCGCCCGGGACGATGCGGGCGGCTCGGGCGTCGCCCACGTCACGGTCTACGTTTCGGAGGACGGCGGCGCTTATACGATCTGGCAGCGGCAGACGACCGCGACCGCGGCGGTCTACCAGGGTCAGGCGGGCCACACGTACCAGTTCCTGGCCCTGGCCACCGACAACGCCGGCAACCAGGAGCGGCCGCCGTCGGGCGTCCAGGCCCCCTCCGACGATTCGCAGGTGAACCTGGGGGCCCTGCCCACCGCGGCCCAGACCACGCCGGCCGACGCGGGGGCGCCGGCCCCCGCCGCGACGCCGTCCACCAACGCACTGTTCGTCCAGGCCCAGCAACTCATTCCCGGGCCGGCGCCGACCCAACTCGCCCCCGAGTTCCAGAGCGTGCTGCGGCCGTTCGTGGCCGCAGCCTTTGCCACCGGCATCGCCCAGAGCGGCGCGGGCATCGGCCCCGTGGCCATCGCGGCGCTGCCCGATAACTCCGTCCTGGCCAGTGGCGGCCCCGGCCGTAACGAACTCTTCCACTTCCCGCGCCAGGGCGGCGCCGCAAGCACGCCCCTGGCCGTATTGCCTTACCCCATCTACGCCCTGGCCCTGGACACCCAGGGCAGACTGTGGGCGGCGACCGGCGGCGGCCCTTTGCTGCAACTCGACCCCGCCAGCGGTGCCGTCCTCGCCCAGTACGGCGACAGCATCACCCAGGCCCTGGCCATCGACCCCACCACCGGGCGGATCTACGTTTCCTCCGGCAAGGGCGTCGAGATCTTCAACCCCGCGACCGGCGCGTTCACGCACTTCAGCGACACCCGGGTGGGCGACCTGGCCTTCGCCCCCGACGGGTCACTCTGGGCCGTCGCCTGGCCCCACAACACCGGCGACCTGATCCGCTTCGACGCGAAGGGGCGCTCCGAGTTAATGCTGCGCCTGAACGCCGACGTCGATTCGATCGCCTTCGGCCTGCCCGGCAGCGGGCTGGACGGGCTGCTGTTCATCTCCCACGACAGCGCGGCGCGGCCCGGCGCGGGCAGCGAACTCACCCTGGTCGATCTCGCCACAATGCAACAGTTGGCCGTGGCGACCGGCGGCACGCGCGGCGACGTCATCAAGACCACGCCCGACGGCCGCGTGCTCCTCAGCCAGTCGCAACAGATCGACGTGTTCAGCCCGGTCCAGCCACCCCGTGTGGCCGGCACCAACCCGCCCGAGGACGCCCTCGTCGCCCTGCCGCGCGGGTCGATCAGCGTGACCTTCGACCACGCCATGGACGCGACGGACGCCACCGACTCCGCCTCCGTCCTGAACCCGGCGAACTACCGGCTCACCGGCGCGGCGTCCGGTGCCGTCGCCGTCCGGGCGGTCGCCTACAGCGCGACGAGCCGCACGGCGGTGCTGACCTTCGACGCCCTGGCGGCCGACCGCTACGTGCTCCAGGTGGGCACCGGCCTGAAGAGCAGCGACGGCCTCAACCTGGCCGAGGCCTACACCGAGCGGTTCGAGACCTTCTCGGACTTCTCGCCCCTGGTGAGCATCAATTTCTCCCGCGGCCAGGGCAGCGCTGCGGACGCAACGGTCTCCTACGACGTGACGGTCACCAACAACACCGCCTATGACCTGCTGGCGCCGCTGGTGCTGTACTTCGACGGTCTGCGGCCCTCGGCCGCCCAGCTGACCCAATCGAAGATCGACCCCGACACCGGCACCTGGTGGGTCGACCTGAGCCCAGCCCTGACGGACGGCCGCTTGAAGGCGGGGGCGTCGACCACGACGCGGATCATCACGATCCAGAGCCCCACGGACCAGCGGCTCGGTTTCAAGGCCGGCCTGCTGGCCAAGCCATACCCCAACATGGCGCCCCTGTTCGACTCGACGCCCCTGACCACGGCCGCCGCGGGCCAGCCCTACTCCTACCAGGCCGCCGCCCACGACCCGGACGGCATCGTGCTGACGTACCTGCTCTACGTCGGGCCGACCGGCATGACCGTGGACGCCGCCACCGGCCTTCTCCGGTGGGCGCCCACGACCGCCAGCCCCGCTGTGGCGCCGGTCGTCCTGCAGGTGTATGACTCGCGCGGCGGGGTGGCGACGCAGGAGTTCACCGTCGCCGTGACGGGAGGCAACCAGGCGCCCGTGCTGACGCCCCGCGCCACCCAGATCCAGGGCCAGGAGGGCCAACCGCTCGACGTCGCCGTCACCGCCACGGACACCGACGGTGACCCCCTCATCTACTGGGCCGACAACCTGCCTCCCGGCGCCGTCTTCAACACGGCCGATCACACCCTCCACTGGACGCCGCAATACCCCGCCGCGGGCACCTACGCGAACGTCCGCTTCACGGTCAGCGACGGCGTGCAACAGGTGAGTGAGACCACGACGTTGCTCATTGCGCCGAGCAGTCAACCGCCCACGCTGGTTCGGCCGCCCGATCTCACCGTGCGCGAGGGCGACCCGATCCGCATCCCGCTCCTGGCCAGCGACCCTCGGGGCCAGTCGCTGACGTTCTCCAGCGACATCCTGCCGGCCGGCGCCACCCTCAACGCCGTCACGGGCGTCTTCGAGTGGACGCCCGACTACGCACAGCACGGCGTCTACGACGTACACTTCACGGTCGGTAACGATGACCTGACGACGACGAAGACGACGCGCCTCACCGTCCTGAACGTCAACGCCGCGCCGGTGTTCGACGACCTGGGCCCCTGGCAGATCCCGGAGGGCCAGGCGCTCGGCTTCCAGGCCTTCGCCTTCGACCCAGACAACCCGGGCTTCATGCTGCCCGCCCGCACGGCCGACGGCCAGTTGACGCCGCTGGAGGGCACGCCCCCGTCCGTGACCTACAGGGTCGATGGCTTGCCCACCGGCGCGACCTTTGATGCCGAGACGGCGCTGTTCTCGTGGGCGCCGGACTACCATGCCGCCGGCACTTACGTGGTGCGGTTCACGGCCACCGACGACGGCGACGGCACCGGCGTGCCGCTGACCACCACGCGCGACGTCCTCATCCGGGTGGTCAACGTCAACCGCCCGCCGCAGGTGGATCCCATCGTCAACCAGTCGGTGGACCGCGGCCAGACGCTCGACGTGGGCGTCCATGCGACGGACCCGGACAGCGACCCGCTGGTGCTGATGGTCACCGGCCTGCCGCGCTTCGCCGGCTTCGTGGATCACGGCGACGGCACGGGCACGTTCCATTTCGCGCCGGGCATGGACGACCGCGGCAACTACCCGATCACCGTCCTGGCGACGGACGACGGCGATGGCGGCGGCAAGGGCGCGGCCCTGTCGAGCCAGCAGACTTTCATCCTGACGGCCAGCGCCCCGAACGAGCCGCCCCATCTGGCGCCCGTCGGCGACAAGGTGGCCGTCATCGGCCAGCCGCTGGCGCTGACGCTCACGGCGAGCGACCGCGATCAGGATCCCATGACGTTCAGCATGCAGGGCCTGCCGGCCGCGGCCACGCTGACGCAGGGGTCGGTATACGGCACGGCGACGATCGCCTGGACGCCCACGAACGCCGACGCCGGCAGTTATACAGTCACTTTTAAGGTCGCCGATAACGGTAATGGCAATCCCGCGCTGGCCGAATCCGACCGGCAGACGATCCGGCTGACCGTGCGCGCCGCCAACCGGGCGCCGGTTTTCGCCCCGGTCGGCAACCAGGTGGCCGCCGAGGGTCAGCCCCTGACCGTGACGCTGTCCGCCCCCGACCCGGATGGCGACCGGGTTACCTACAGCGCCTCCAACCTGCCCGCGGGCGCCACGCTCGACCCGGCCGTCGGCGTACTCCGCTGGACGCCGGCCGTGTCCCAGGCGGGCCTGTACTCCGGCATTGTGCTGACGGCGAGCGACGGCAACCTGACACAGTCGCAGACCATCGCCATCCGCGTGAACCCGACCAACCAGCCGCCGGTGCTGATCCCGCTGTTCCCGCAGACCGGCCGGGAGGGCGCTTTCCTGCAGTTCACCCTTGCGGCCGGCGACCTCGACGGCGACACGCAGACCTTCAGCGCCCTAACCGCCCTCCCGCGCGGCGCCGCGCTCGACGCCAAGAGCGGCCGCTTCCAGTGGACGCCCGACTACGGCCAGACGGGCGACTACCCGATCCGCTTCGGCGTCCAGGACACGGGCGGCCTGAGCGACAGCACCACGGTGCAACTCCACATCGACCACGTGAACCGGCCGCCGACCATCAGCGCATCCAGCCACACGGCGGTCGTGGGCCGGCCGTTCAGCTTCACCGTCATGGGCAACGACCCCGACCAACTCGACACGCTGCGCTACAGCGCCGCCGGTCTGCCGGCGGGCGCGGCCCTCGACGCCATGACCGGCGTGTTCCAGTGGACGCCGGCGCCCACCCAGGCCGGCGATTACCCCGTCGTTTTCTCCGTGACCGATGGTCAGGCGGTGACCAGCACGTCGGTGGTGGTGCGGGCGGCGATCAACCCCGAGGCGCCGCGGGTGGTGATCGAACTGACGCCGAGTTTCCCACCGACGCCGGGCCAGAAGGTGATCGTCCACGCGGCCGCCTCTAGCCTGGCGGACATCGTCGGCCTGACCGTGAAGGTGGCCGGGCAGGTGGTGGCGCTCGATGCCCATGGCCGGGCCACGGTCACGGTTGATCGGCCCGGGCGGGTGCTGATCGAGGCCACGGCGACCGACGCCGACGGCCTGGTCGGCCACGCCAGCACGGTACTCAAGGTGCGCGACCCGAGCGACGTGCTGGCCCCAGCGGTCGCGTTCGACCCTGGGCTGAACGGGACGCACCTGACCACGGCAACGGGCATCGTGGCCACGGTCAACGACAGCAACCTGGATACATGGGTGCTGGAGTGGGCCCGGCTGGGCTCGGATGCCTTCACGACCGTGGCCGGCGGGACCGATCCGGTCACGGACGGCGTCCTGACGCGACTCGATCCGGCGGCCCTGACGAGCGGTTTCTATCGGCTGCGGCTGACGGCGACCGACATCAGCGGCCGGACCAGCACGACGGAGATCATGGTGGAGGTCAGCAGCGCGCAGCCCGTGCGCTTCCTGCGCACCGAGACGGATCTGACCGTGAACCTGGGCGCCGCCACGTTCCACCTGACGCGGCAGTACGATTCGCTGGCCGCCGACCGGGCGGGCACGCTCGGGTTCGGCTGGAGGCTGGCCGAGCGCGACACCTTGATCCAGACGAGCGTGCCGCCGACGGGCCGTGAAGCCCTGGGCGTGTACAACGCCTTCCGCACCGGGACGCGCCTGTACCTGACGCTGCCCGACGGCCGCCGCGTCGGCTTCACGTTCGCCCCGGTGCAGCACGAGATCCCCGGGTTGGTCTATTACACCCCCGTCTGGCAGGCAGACCCGGGCGTTGGCTATCGGCTCGACTCAGTCGATGCGATCCTGCAGCTGGCGGGCGAACGGCTGTACGACCTCCGGACGGCCCGGCCGTACAACCCCGCCAGTGGTGCGTTCCCTGGCCCGGAGTACACGCTGACGGCGCCCGACGGCACCGTCTACCACCTCGGCACCGCCCGCGGCGTGGAGGAGCGGATCGACCCCGACGGCACGCGCCTGGTGTACAGCGATGGCGGCATTCTCAACGTGTCCACGGGGGACACGCTGCAGTTCACCCACGACGCGAGTGGCCGGCTGAGTGGGGTGACGGCGCCGGACGGCACGGAGGTGCTGTACTTCTACGACGCCACGGGCAACCTGATCGCCGCCCGCAACCTGGCGGCCGGCCAGTCGAACCGTTACGGCTACGCGGCGGACGGCACCCACTTGCTGACGCTCGCGGTCGCCCCGGCCGGACAAACGAGTTCGGCGGTCCTGTACGGAGCCATGCCGCAGGTGCTGCCTCTCCAGGGCGACCTGGGGACGGCCAGCGCTTTCGAGGGCGCGACCCAGAGCGGCGCGTTGACGGCGGGGAGCACCGACCGTTACGCCTTCGTGCTGCGCGATTCGGAAATCCGTTCCACCCCGGCCGGCACGGTGTACCTGGGCGTGCTGATCCAGGCGGCGCCGGGCAGCGTGCTGCAGCCGGCCATCCCGGTCATCGCGGGCCTGACGCCGCTGTTGAGCCGGACCGGCCCCGGCAGCGCCTTCGCGCTCTACGCCGTCAGCCGTTCCGGCCTGGAACAACTGGACGTCAGCGGCGCCAACGCGAGCACGTCGGGGGCCTATACGCTGCAGCTGTTCGTGCCAGGCGATGTCAACCAGGACGGCAAGGTGGATGGCGTCGATGCCCAGCTCTTCGCCGCGGCCCTGGGCAGTTCCTCCGGACAGGCCCGGTACACCGTTGGCGCGGACGTCAACCGCGACGGGACGATCGACGCGGCCGATGCCCAGCTCCTTGGGGCGAACTACGGGTTCCTCGCCAACCGGCCGCCGGTGATTACGTCCAGGGACGCGCTGACCCATCAGGATCTGGAGGTCGCGGTCAACGTGGCGAGCCTGGCCACAGACCCGGAAGACGACGCGATCTACTTCCGGGTGGTGAGCGCCCAGCACGGCAGCGCCCGGTTGAGCCCGGACGGGCAGTCGGTGCTGTTCGACCCGGCGCCTGGCTACACGGGGCCGGCCAGCTTCGTGGTGCGGGCAGACGACGGCTACGGTATCTCCGGTCCAGCCACCGTGTCGGTTCAGATCAGCAATGCACCACTTATCGGGATGGACTTCCAGAAACGGCTGCCGCGCCCGCTCGCAGGTGAGAGACAGCAGGTGACGGTGATCGGTGACTTCGCGGATCAGCGAAATGTGTCGTTGTCGGCCTCGTACCTCACCTTCACTACCTCGAACCCAGCCGTCTTCACGATCTCGACAAGCGGGCAGCTCAGCGGAATTGCCGAGGGATCGGCCGTATTGCAAGCGTCAGCCAAGGGCTTGCAGGCCACGACGGCGGTGGCGGTGGAGTTCCCAGCCATGCAGTTGGGTCAAATGTTGTACGTTTATGGGCTGGGTGTTTACCCGCAAGCCGTCTCCCTGCCCCTCAATGGAGGTCGGCGGCAGCTCCTCGTGAACCTGTTGCAGCAAGTGAATCTGGGGCCGGCGGATACGGGGACGCAGTATTTCGCGAGCAATCCGCAGGTAATCACGGTCAGCCCGCAAGGACTGATCGAGGCGGTCGGGGCGGGCGGTGCCACGGTGACGGTGATCAACGGCCCCGCGGAGTTCGTCGTCCCCGTCCTCGTGGAGGCCCCGGCCGCCGGCCCGACTGTGCTCGGGGCGCAGGGCGGCGTGGTGCAGGCCGTGGACGGAGCCATCGTGCAAGTCGCCCAGGGTGCGCTGGCCCAGCCGACCACGGTAAGCATCACTCCGATTGCGGAGGCCGACTTGCCGTTTGCCCTGCCGGACCATCTCCAGTACGTCGCGGCTTACGACCTGCAGCTGGGCGATGGGGATCTGGCGCAGCCAGTTCAGCTGGCGTTCCCAGTACCGGCGGGCACGCTGGTGGGCGAGCGGGTTTACCTCTACCGGGCAGATCAGCTGCCCACGGAGACGGGCGGGACGATGCCGGCCTGGATGCAAGTGGACGTGGCCGTCGTTGGCGCGGACGGTTTTGCCCGGACAACTTCACCGCCGTATACCGGAATCCGAAAGGCGGCCAAGATCGCCGCCATGCTCGCTAAAGCTCCGTTCCGGGGACTGATCAGCACTGTCACGGGCGTCATTTCCTTCCTGTACAACGACATTTTCTCCCCTGGGAACGTTTCGACTCTGGGGGTGGTGGAGACGCTGGCCAACGGCATCGGCCTGGGGGCCTACCTGGCGCAGGGCGGCTTTGGCATGGACATGCTCGTCGGCTTCCACCAGATGAAAGTGGTGGCAGTGCCGCGGGCGCTGGCGCCGCAGTTCTATAACATCACGGTGGCCGTGAACCAGAACGCGGTCAACGACTTTGAGAAGCAGCTCGCCAACCTCCCCTTCGACAAGCGCCCGCCGGTCATCGCCGGGATGGAGGTAAGGACTGCCCAGCACATGGTACCTCTGCTCGACATCACCGGGGAGCGCATCGGCAACGCCGGTGACGAGGTTACTGTCAAGTTCATCATGGGCGAAAAGGACGACGCCAGCGGCCAGAAGGGGGCGAAGGACATCACCGCCACCCCACTCACGTTCAGCGACTCGGCGCTGACGGTGCAGATCCCCGATACGGTCGTCCTGGGTGTGGCGAAAGTGGTGGTCCAGCGCAAGATCAAGAACAACACCCCAAAGGGGGACGTCCGCGTGAGCAACGAACTCCCCGTGCCGATCGACAAAACCTACGCATTCGTCGCCAAACCATCGACCGGCAGCGTGGCGGTCATCGACGCCACGGATCCCGACCCCCTCAAGTACGACATCATCCAGGAGGTGAGGCTGGACCTCAGCCCGAGTCTGCCCCGGTTCATCGCCCTGACTCAGGATAACACGCGCGCTTATGTCATGCGCCGCGATGGTTATCTCTCGGTGATCGACACCGTCGCCCTGCAAGAAGTCCGCACCGGGCCGGACGACATCATCCTCGGCGTTAAGCCGATCTTCCTGGGGCAAGGGGTGTTGCCCTCCGAAATCGCGCTCGACCCCAACGACCGGTTCGCCTACATCACGGACGAACTGGGCCACGGCGGCAAGGGAGCAATCGAGGTCGTGGACATCAACCCCGCCTCGACGACGTTCGACA